>NZ_JAFBBQ010000001.1:2400000-2733430 GCF_016907255.1 Microbacterium keratanolyticum
GAGACAATGGTGCTCATGAGCTTCATGCCGCTGACGACGCCCCTCATCTCCGTCGACCACCTGCGCACCATGATCGACGCGAACGTTCCCCTGCATCTGTTGGACGTGCGCTATCGTCTGGGGCACACGGATGGGCACGATCTCTACCGTGCCGGGCACATTCCGGGGGCCGTCTACGTCGACCTCGACACCGAGCTCGCCGGACACGGTGAGCCGCAGGAGGGGCGACACCCGCTGCCGGCGCACGACGAGCTGCAGGCCGCAGCGCGCCGGTGGGGAATCTCAGCGGGCGACACGGTCATCGTCTACGACGATGCGCGGATGCTCCCCGCGAGCCGTGCCTGGTGGGCGCTGCACCGCACCGGGGTCGATGTGCGCGTGCTCGACGGCGGTCTCGCCGCCTGGCGCGACGCCGGCGGTGAGATCGAGACCGGCGAGGTGCTGCCTGAGCCGGGTGACGTCACCCTGAGCGAGCCCTCCGGTGACGATGTGATCAGCACCGCCGAGGCCGCGCAGTGGCCGGCCCACGGGGTGCTCCTGGATGCGCGCGCGAGCGAGCGCTATCGCGGCGAGACCGAGCCGATCGACCCGATCGCCGGTCACATCCCCGGGGCCCGCAACCTGCCCATCGCGGACCTTCTGACATCCGATGGCCACTTCCGCGACGCGGACGAGATCACCGAGGCGTTCGAGGAGCGCGGTGTCGCCGAGCGGACACGGGTGGCGGCCTACTGCGGCTCAGGGGTCACCGCTGCCCAGCTGGCACTCGCCGGAGCGATCATCGGACGCGACGTGAGTGTGTACGTCGGATCGTGGAGTGCCTGGTCGAACACGCCGGACGCGAAGATCGCGACGGGTGAGGACTCTTAGAGACCCTCGATGACCTCGCGCAGGACATCGGGGTCGTACCAGGCGATGTCGCCGCCGGCGAGGGCGTGATAGCGCTCGTGGCCCTTGCCGAGAACGACCACAGTGTCTTCGGGGCGGGCCATGCGCACAGCAGCGGCCATCGCCTCGCGGCGGTCGCCGATCTCGATGATCTCGGATGCCGATGAGCGAGCGCCGTCGATGATCATGGCGCGGATCTCAGCCGGATCGTCGTCGTAGGGGTTGTCGTCCGTGACGACGAGCACATCGGCGAACATCGCGGCGAAGCGCCCCATCATGCGTCGCTTGGAGGTGTCGCGGTTGCCGTTCGCGCCCAGCACGGCGATGAGCCGGCCCTCGGGCGACGTGGTGCGGATCGCGCGCAGCGCCGCGTTGATCGCCTCCGGCTTGTGCGCCGAGTCGACGATCGCCGTGAAGGGCTGACCGAAGTCGAAACGCTGGAGGCGTCCCTCGACGCTGGGAAGCGCCGCGATGCCCTCGACAAGCGATTCGAGGGGCTGGCCGATCTCGGCGAGACCTGCGACCGCGGCGAGGATGTTGTTGACGTTGAAGGCGCCGGTGAGCTGGGTCGTGAAACGGACGCGCTCGCCACGCGGCGACAGGACGACGAAGGCGGATCCGTCGGGGCGCAGCTCGATCTGCTCGGCGCGCCAGTCGGCCTCGTTTCCGGCCGCGGACACCGTGCGCACGGGCACTGTGGCCTGCTCGGCCATGACTCGGCCCCAGTGCGAGTCGACGTCGACGATGCCGAGGCCTGAGCGCTCGGGCGTCAGCAGGATCGCCTTCGCGGCGAAGTAGTCGGCCTGCGTGGGGTGGTAGTCGCGGTGATCGTGACCCAGGTTGAGGAAGAGCCCGACGTCGAAGGTGAAGCCCTCCACGCGGCCGAGCATGAGTGCGTGACTTGAGGCCTCGACGGCGACCGTGCCGAGGCCCTGCTCGCGCATGACGGCGAAGAGCGCCTGAAGCTCCGGGGCTTCGGGGGTCGTGAGCTTCGGGGGGAAGAAATCGTCGCCGACGGTCGTGCCGATCGACCCGATCGTGCCGGAGCGCTGCATGCCCATGGCGGCCGCGACGTAGAACGCCGTCGTCGTCTTGCCCTGCGTGCCGGTGATGCCGACCGTCTGGAGGGCGGAGGCCGGGTCACGGTACAGGTGTGCGGACGCGGGGCCGACCGCACGTCGCGGATCGCCGACCACGAGGGCCGGCAGGTCTGCGGGGAGCAGGGCCGCGCCCGCGGCATCCGTGAGCACGGCGCTCGCGCCGCCCTGGCGTGCCTTCTCTGCGAACCGTGCGCCGTGCGCGTTCTCGCCCTGCACGGCGACGAAGAGGTCGCCAGGTCGCACGTCGTCGGTCGCCATCGCGATACCGGTGAAAGCGGCGTCGGGGTGCGGGGGAGTCTGCGTCGGCTGCGCCTCTGCCGCCTCTGCGCGAAGGCGCTCAGCGACGTCGCCGAGGGTCGATCGGAAGATCTCGGTCGGTCGGGCGTCGAGGCGCGGAGTGGGGTACTGCGAAGCGGAAGGCATAGCAGCCCAAGTCTACGTGGACTACCTCGCAGATCCGACGGGAACCGGCACCAGTGCGAGGGCGTTCTCGAAGTCGGCGATGATGTCGCCCGTGTCTTCGATGCCGATCGACACGCGGATCGTGGTCGACGAGATGCCCGCTCCTGCGCGCTGCTCGGCGTTCAGATGCGAGTGCGTCATAGAGGCCGGGTGCGCGACCATCGAGCGGGCGTCGCCGATGTTGGCGATGAGGCGCACGACGCGAAGCGCGTCGATCACGCGCTCGATCTGGTCCTGGTCGGCCTGCTCATCGCCCGTGGAGACGAGGTCGATCGAGAACACCGAGGGCACGCCCCGCGGTAGGTAGCGCTGCGCGAGCGGGTGCCAGCGGTTGTCTTCCAGGCCGGGGTGGTGCACGGCAGTGACGGCCGGATGCTGCTGCAGCCGCTGTGCGACCGCGAGCGCCGATGCGCTCTGCCGAGAGACCCGCAGGTCAAGGGTCTCGATACCCTGCAGGATCTGCCACGCGTTGAACGGAGACAGAGAGGGCCCGAGGTCGTGCACGTACTTCGACTTCACCAGCGCGGCGAAGGCGAAACCCTGACCGAAACGCTCCCAGAGGACGAGTTCGCCGAAGCGGGCGTAGGCGGCGGTGAACTGCGGCCAGCGCTCGGGGTTGCGGCCGAAATCGAACGTGCCCTGGTCGATGGCGACGCCACCGAGCGAGGTGCCGTGGCCGCTCAGGAACTTCGTGGCCGAGTGCACGACGAAGTCCGCGCCGTGCTCGCCGGGGCGGATCAGGTACGGGGTGCCGACGGTGTTGTCGATCACGAGGGGGATGTCGGCGGCGTGCGCGATGTCGGCCACGGCGCGGACGTCGAGCACCTGAGCGATCGGGTTCGCGACCGACTCGGCGAAGAACGCGCGGGTGCGCGGGGTGATGGCCGCACGCCAGGCGTCGAGATCGTCCTGGTCGACGAAGGTGACGTCGATGCCGAAGTCGACGAAGGTCTCCTGCAGCAGGTCGACGGATCCGCCGTACAGCTGCGTGGCCGCGACGATGTGCCCCTGCTGCCCGGCGAGTGCGAGGAGGGTGACGGCGACGGCGGCCTGACCGGAGGCGACAGCCACTGCCGAGACGCCACCCTCAAGGGCGGTGACGCGGTCTTCCAGAACCTGCTGCGTGGGGCTGGCGTTGCGGCTGTACAGGTTGCCTGAGCGGCGCAGCGCGAACAGGTCTCGGGCCTCGCTGAGGGAGGAGAACTCGTAGGCGGCAGTCTGGTAGATCGGCGGCACGGCGCTGTTCTGCGGAAGCCCTGAGACGTAGCCGCCCTGCACCTGGCGGGTGGCGAAGTTCAGAGGCGGACAGTCAGAGGAGTCGTGCGCGGCGGTCATGCCTCCATCATCCGGCCACGGGAAGAAAGTCGGTCGGCATGTGTCGCTCTGTTGCGACGCGGGAATAGGCGTCAGGGACGCAGAATGATCTTGCCCGGCGTGTTCGCCTCGACCAGACGGTGCGCCTCGGCGGCATCCGCGAGC
The DNA here is from genome assembly GCF_016907255.1 of Microbacterium keratanolyticum. NCBI lineage: Bacteria > Bacillati > Actinomycetota > Actinomycetes > Micrococcales > Microbacteriaceae > Microbacterium > Microbacterium keratanolyticum. Next base: position 2,403,930 of record NZ_JAFBBQ010000001.1, read on the forward strand.
GGCAGCTCGGGGCCGAGCTCGACCGAGAACCTGCCGTCGGCGATCAGCGCGAGCGCACGCGGGAGGGCGTCAGCGCGCAGCTGCTCCTCTTCGTCCGTCAGCGGGTGCGGGCTGCCGCCGCTGAATGCGCGGATGCCGAAGTCGGCCGCGTCCGGACCGCGCACGATCGTGGCGATGCGCTCGCGGTCGGGGACCAGCGCGAGGGAGGCGGCAATCGCCTCATCCGTACCCGCCGCGTCGACAGCGACCGTGAACGGAGCGGGGGCGGCGTCGCGCAGCCGCTGTTCCAGGCCCTCGCCGTAGGTGACGGGGATCGCGCCCAGCGTGCGCAAGCGCTCGTGGCGCGCGAGGCTCGCCGTCGCGACGACGGTCACCCCTTCTGCCACGGCGAACTGGATGAGCGCCTGTCCTACGGCGCCGGAGCCAGCGTGCACGAGGAGCACATCATCGGGCTGCACGTTCAGCGAGCGCAGCACCTGGTAGGCCGTACCTGCGGGGATGCCGAGCGAGGCCCCCAGTGCGTCGCTCACGCCGGCGGGCAGCAGCGCCACGTCGCGAACGCCGACCGCGAGTGCGCTCGCGTAGCTGCCGAAGGTGTCGCGCACGGCGACCCGGTCGCCGACGGCGAAGCCGGTCACCCCCTCGCCGACCGCGGTGATGATGCCCGCGGCGTCGAGTCCGAGACGGTGCGGCTCATCGCTGGGCGGCAGCGGCCGCACGCCGCTGCGCACCTTCACGTCGCGCGGGTTGACCCCCACAGCGGTCAGCTGCACGACGACCTCGCCAGGACCTGCGGTGGGATCGGGGATCTCGACCAGACGCAGAACCTCCGGCGGGCCGACATGCGTGAAGACGATTGCGTGAGCCATGCCTCCAGGCTAGCTGCGCGCGAGCGACCAGGGGTCAGCGGCCGGCCAGCACCTTCTGGATGCGCTGTGGCGACACTGGCTGCGCGGTGCCGAGACGCTGGGCGAACAGGCTCACGCGGTACTCCTCCAGCAGCCACCGCACCTCGACGAGCGCGGGCGGAGCATCCGGCGGGAGCGGAATCGTTCCGCCGGCGTCGGCGAACACCTGCGCCATGCGCTCGAACTCGCTCATGCGACTGCGGTCCTTGCCGGGGGCATCGGCGAGGCTCTTGAGCCGATCCTTCATGCCCTCCAGGTAGCGGGGCAGATGGGCGAGTCGCGCGACCCCCGTCGCCGAGACGAATCCGGGATGAATCAGCCCTGCGAGCTGTGTGCGGATGTCATTCAGGGGACCGAGCAATGACAGCGAGTTCTGCGATTTGATGCCGCGCTCGACATCGCGCACGGTCGTGAGCACGCGTGCCACGAGGGAGACGGTCGCGAAGAGCTGATCCACGAGCCCCGCCGAGACGATGTCGCGGATGCGCATGAACTCGGCCTCGGTGCGGATGACGCCGCTCGGCACCTCGCTCTCGACGATGCCGCGGATCACAGCGGCACGGCAGTCCTCGATGAGCGCCGCTGCCGACGGGTAGGGGGAGGCGGCCAGGGCGAGCTTCTCTGCCGAGGTCAGGTGCCCCTGGACGTAGGTGGCGGGCGAAGGGATCGCGAGCAGGAGCAGCCGCAGGATGCCGTCGCGGGTGGCGGATGCTGCGGCCTCCGCCGTCGCCTCCACGCGCACGGCAACGGTCTTGCCCTGGTCGACCACGGCGGGGTACCCGCGGACGATACCGCCGGCGACCTTCGTGTCGAGCACCTCGGGAAGGTCGCCGAAGGTCCAGCTCGTCAGGCCGTCCTGTTCGATCGGTCCGCGTGCGGATGCGGCGGCGACGCGCTCGGCGGGTGCGGGCCCGCGCCCGGGCTTTTCGGGGCGGGCGATGGAGCGGGCCACCGAGGCGCGTGAGCGGTCGGAGAGTTCTTCCTGGAGCCTGGCGAGCTCACGGTGCGATCCCGCGATGCGCCCGCGCTCGTCGACCGCGCGGAAGTTCATCTGCAGATGGCCGGGGACGCGCTCCATATCGAAGTCGGACGCGGAGACCTTCTGATTCGCGAGCGGCTGGATGAGACGGGCGAGCGCCTCGCGCAGTGAGCGCTCAGGGATCCCGCCATGAGACTCCGGTCCGCTGCCGGTGAGCTCTGCGCCGAACTTGTCCGCCCAGTCCGCGGCGGGCACGACGTGTCGGCGGATGGCCTTGGGCAGGGCGCGCAGAAGCCCCGTGATGAGTTCCGCACGCAGCCCAGGCACCTGCCAGTCGAAGCCGGTGTCCTGGATCTGCTGCAGCAGCGGAAGCGGAATCACGACGCTCACGCCGTCATCCGGCGCGCCGGGCTCGAAGCGATAGGCGAGGCCGAGAACCTGGTCGCCCTGCGTCCAGCGCGTGGGGAAGTCGTTCTGGTCGGCGCGGTCATCGCGGTCGATCAGGTCGTCCTCGCGCATCACGAGGAGCTTGGGCGTGCGCTCCAGCGCCTCGCGCCACCACTTCTCGAAGGAGCGCACGTCGAACACCTCTGCGGGGACGCGCTCGTCGTAGAAGCGGAACACTGCCTCATCCCCGGCGAGGATGTCGCGGCGTCGCTCGCGCTCTTCGAGCTTCTCGAGGCGCCGACGCAGCTCGGTGTTGCTGCGCCAGAAGGCTGAGACGCGCTTGTCGATGCGGCTCGGATCCCATTCGCCTTCGACGAGTGCGTGGCGCAGGAACATCTCGCGGGATGCCGCGCGGTCGATCCGCGCGAACTGCACCCGGCGACGGGGGATGATCTCCAGCCCGAAGAGCGTCACCTTCTCGTAGGCGACCGCGGCACCGGCATCCTTCGACCAGTGTGGCTCCGAGATCTGACGCTTGGCGAGATCGCCCGCGAGCGGCTCTGCCCAGGCCGGGTCGATTTGCGCCACCGTGCGGGCGAAGGTGCGTGAGGTCTCGACGATCTCTGCGGCGATCACCGCGCGCGGGGCCTTCTTGCGCAGGGCGGACCCGGGGAAGATCGAGAACCGGATGCCCCGGGCGCCGCGGTACTCGGCGGCGCGGCGCTGGGCGTTCGTGACCTTCGCGCCCGCCTTGGTCTCGCGCTCGTCGAGGAGGCCGATCTGCGAGAGGAGGCCGGCGAGGAGCGCGCGGTGAATTGCGTCGGGATCGGGCTCGCCGGTAGCATGCGGAGCCTGCAGCTTGGCGCCCGACAGCAGCGAGCGCAGCTGGCGGTGCACGTCGAACCACTCGCGCACACGCACGTAATTGAGGTACTCGGCGCGGCAGAGTCGGCGGAAGGCGCTGGAGCCGAGCTCGCGCTGTTTCTCGCGCAGGTAGTTCCACAGGGCGAGCAGCGAGAGGAAGTCGCTCGTCGGGTCGGTGAAGCGCGCGTGCTGCCGGTCGGCATCCTCGCGGCGCTCCTCGGGGCGTTCGCGCACATCCTGGATCGTGAGGCCCGCGACGATCGCGAGCACGTCGCGCGTCACGATCGTGCCGCCGGGTGTCGATGGGCGGCCCGCTTCGATGAGCATGCGGGCGAAGCGCGGATCGATCGGCATGCGGGCGATGTCGCGGCCGATGCGCGTGAGTCGGGTGCCGTCGACGGCGCCGATCTCGGTCAGCAGGTCGAACGCCGCCTTCACGCCGCGAGAATCCGGCGGGGTGAGGAACGGGAAGGCAGCGAGATCGCCGAAGCCGAGAGACAGCATCTGCAGCGTCACGGATGCGAGCGACGTGCGAAGGATCTCCGGCTCGGTGAACTCCGGACGCTTCTCGAAGTCCTCCTCGCTGTAGAGGCGGATCGCGATGCCGGGGCTCGTGCGGCCCGCGCGCCCGGAGCGCTGGTTCGCCGATGCCTGCGAGATGGCTTCGATCGGCAGGCGCTGCACCTTCGAGCGCGTGCTGTAGCGCGAGATGCGGGCGGTTCCGGTGTCGATGACGTAGCGGATGCCGGGAACCGTGAGGCTCGTCTCGGCGACGTTCGTTGCGAGGATCACCCGACGGCGGATGCCGGCGACGCGACTGGTCTCGAAGACGCGATGCTGCTCGGCGGAGGAGAGACGACCGTAGAGCGGAAGCACCTCGGTGGGGGAGGCGTCCTTCGCGTATGCGCCGCGGATCGCGTCGGCGGCGTCTTTGATCTCGGCCTCGCCGGGGAAGAACACCAGGACATCGCCGCGCTCTTCTCGATCGAGTTCGCGCAGCGCCGTGACGACGGCCGAGACCTCGTCGGCGGGGTCGGCGGCGGCATCCTCGTCTTCGTCATCGACCAGCGGGCGATAGCGGATCTCGACCGGGTAGGTGCGGCCGGAGACCTCGATGATCGGCGCCGGGGTGCCGTCTGCCGCCGCGAAGTGCTTCGCGAAGCTCTCCGGGTCGATCGTGGCCGAGGTGATGATGACTTTGAGATCCGGGCGTTCCGGAAGGATGCGGGCCAGATAGCCGAGCAGGAAGTCGACATTGAGCGAGCGCTCGTGCGCCTCGTCGATGATGATCGTGTCGTAGCGGCGCAGCAGACGATCGCGGTGGATCTCGTTGAGGAGGATGCCATCGGTCATCAGGGCGATCGCCGTGGAATCCGACACCTGATCGGTGAAGCGCACCTTGTAGCCGACGAGCCCGCCGAGCTCGACGTTCAGCTCTTCTGCGACGCGCTCGGCGATCGTGCGTGCGGCGAGCCGGCGCGGCTGCGTGTGTGCGATCTTCTCTCGACCGAGTTCGAGGCAGATCTTCGGCAGCTGCGTCGTCTTGCCCGAGCCTGTGGCGCCTGCGACGATCACGACCTGGTGGTCGCGGATGGCGTCGGCGATCTCCTCCCGCGCCGCGCTGACGGGCAGCTCGGGCGGATACGTGATCACAGGCAGGGCGGAAGACATAGCCCTCCATCGTATGACGCCCGGGCGCGGCGGGCATACCGATCGTAGGATCGGCCTGTGACGACCCTCAGCCCCGCGCCCAGCCCGGCATCTCTCACCCTCGCGCAGCGCCCGGCGCACTGGTGGCGCACATTCGGGCGACCCCCGCGGCTCATGGGTCTTGATGTGGCGCGTGGCCTCGCGATCCTCGGGATGGTGGGCGCGCACATCGGTGGCGTCGGCGACCTGGTGATCTTCGACGCGAGCACCTGGGCGGGGATCGTGCACGGGCGCCCTTCGATCCTCTTCGCCGTGCTGGCGGGCGTGTCCATCGCGCTGATGACCGGTCGCACGCAGCCGCCGTCCGTCGACGCGCTGCCGCGCATTCGCCTGCAGCTCGTCGGTCGCGGCGCGGTGATCTTTCTGATCGGACTGTTCCTGGAGCTTCTGCACTCACCGGTCGCGGTCATCCTCACCCTTTACGGTCTGCTCTACGTCGTGGCGATCCCTTTTCTGCGCTGGCGCATCCGAAGTCTGCTTCTTTTGGCGGGCGCGCTCGCACTCATCGGACCCGCCCTGCTGGCGGGTCTGCACGCGCTCATGCTCGTGCCGACGGGCCCCGGGCTCGGTCTCACCCTCTACGGGATGTACCCGCTGACCGTCTGGGCGACGCTGATGTTCGCAGGGCTCGCCCTGGGGCGGATGCCGCTGGGACGCGCGCGCGTCCAGGTCGGATGTCTGGTCTCGGGGGCACTGCTCGCGATTGCCGGCGGCGTGCTCGGCGCGTGGGGGCACGCGGCGGCCGCGGAGATCGGCTGGATGACGGAGCCCTCCGGCATCACGACGACCTGGGAGGACTACGGAGAGCGCCTCGCGTCGCTGGATCCGTGGTCGATGGTGATCGGTGCGATCACAGCGGGTGCTCCGCACTCGGCGGGTACCGCAGAGATCATCGGCTCCGGGGGATTCGCGATTCTTGTCATCGGAGCCTGCCTTCTGATCAGCGGACCACTGCGGTGGGTCCTGCTCCCACTCGCCGCGCTCGGGTCGATGCCGCTGACGGCCTACACCGCGCACGTCATCTCGATCGTGGTGGTCGGCAGCCCCGGCGGGTTCCCCGTCGATCCGGCGTTCTGGGGAGCGACGACGGTGGCTCTGCTGGTCGGGGCGACGGCATGGTCGATGTTCGTCGGACGAGGTCCTCTCGAGCGTCTCACCGGGGCAGCGGCTCAGGCCATGGCAGGACGAAGCCATTGACCGGGCCCAACGGCATGCAGCCGTCATAGGCTGATGTCATGACGATTCCTACGGTTGAACTCAATGACGGTCACCTCATCCCGCAGCTGGGCTACGGAGTCTTCAAGGTTCCGGCCGCCGACGCCGAGCGCGCGGTGAGCGACGCGCTGGAGGTGGGCTACCGTCACATCGACACGGCGGCGATCTACGGCAACGAAGAGGGCGTCGGTGCGGCCATCGCGAAGAGCGGCATCGCGCGCGACGAGCTGTTCATCACGACGAAGCTGTGGAACGACCGTCACGACGGCGACGACCCGCATGCGGCGATCGCAGAGAGCCTCGAGAAGCTGGGCCTCGAGCAGGTCGACCTCTACCTCGTGCACTGGCCGACGCCCGCCAACGACAACTACCTCAACGCCTGGCAGAAGCTCATCGAGATCCGCGACGCTGGCCAGGCCCGCAGTATCGGCGTCTCGAACTTCCTCGTGCCGCACCTGGAGCGCATCATCATCGAGACCGGCGTGACGCCGGCAGTCAACCAGATCGAGCTGCACCCGGCATACGCGCAGCACGAGACGGTCGAGTATGCGACCTCGCGGGGCATCCGCATCGAGTCCTGGGGGCCGCTCGGCCAGGGCAAGTACGACCTGTTCTCCGTCCCCGCCGTTGCCGAGGCGGCGGAGGCCACGGGCAAGACGCCCGCGCAGGTCGTCCTGCGCTGGCACCTGCAAAAGGGCTTCATCGTCTTCCCGAAGTCGGTGCGCATCGAGCGTCTGCGCGAGAACCTCGACGTCTTCGACTTCACTCTCAGCGATGCGCAGATGGCGGCGATCGATGAGATCGACCCGGGTGACGGCTCGGGTCGTGTCGGCACGCACCCGAACGATCTGAACTAGTGCGAGAGAGGTAGGGGCATGACGAACCGGCTCGCTGACACGCTCAGCCCCTACCTGCGCGCGCATGCCGACAACCCCGTCGACTGGTACCCGTGGGGTGAGGAGGCGTTCGCCGAGGCGCAGCGCCGCGACGTGCCGCTGCTCATCTCGATCGGCTATTCGACGTGCCACTGGTGTCATGTGATGGCGCGTGAGTCCTTCGCCGATCCCGTGACGGCAGCGGCCATCAACGCGGGCTTCGTCGCGGTGAAGGTCGATCGCGAGGAGCATCCGGATGTCGACAGTGCCTTCATGGCAGCCGCATCCGCTTTCACACAGAATCTCGGCTGGCCGCTGACGGTCTTCGCGACACCCGCAGGACGCGCGTTTTACGCCGGCACCTACTGGCCGCCGGTTGCGCGGGCATCCCTTCCCGCGTTTCGTGACGTGCTTGCGGCGGTGCGCGAGGCGTGGACGGTACGACGCGCGGCGGCGGAGGAGTCCGCGGACGCCGTCGCTGACGTCTTGCGGTCCGCTGCCGCATCCGCCCCCAGCGACCTGCCGACGGCTGCGCAGCTTGCCGATGCGGCACGGACGATCGCCGCACGCGAGGACTCCACGTTCGGCGGGTTCGGCGGCGCGCCGAAGTTCCCCGTCGCGACGACCCTGCGCTTCCTGCAGGCACCGTTGGTCCGTCGGGAGGCCCCGGATGCAGCCGCGAGCGCCGCGCGTGCGCTCGCCGCGATGGCCTCGTCCGAGCTGCGTGATGAGATCGACGGCGGCTTCTTCCGGTACGCGACGCAGCGCGATTGGAGCGTTCCCCACTACGAGCGGATGCTGATCGACAACGCGCAGCTGCTCGATGTCGCCCGTGATGAGCGGGATACACCCACCGCGCGGGGCATCGCCTCGTTCCTGCTGGCCGTGCTGCCGCGCGCAGGAGGGGGCTTCGGCGCCGCGCAGGATTCGGAGTCGTGGATCGACGGGGAGCGCAGCGAAGGCGGCTACTACGCCCGCGGAGCCGCCGCGCGGGCGCTGCTCGATGCGCCCGCGGTCGACGGCAAGGTCATCACCGGCTGGAACGGCCTGGCGATCGCCGCGCTCGCGCGCGCGGGTGCAGCCCTCTCCGAGCCCGGATGGATTGCGGCCGCCGCCACCGCGGCCCAGGCGGTGCTGCGCGACAACACCGTCTCCGGCGTGCTCGTGCGGGCCTCTCTCGACGGCCATGCTGGCGACGCCCCTGCCACGCCCGCCGATCACGGCCAGTTCGCTGAGGCGCTCTTCGAACTGGCCGTCGCCACCGGAGACGCGCAGTGGGCGGTGACGGCGCGCACGCTCTTGGATGAGGCGCTCGCGCGCGCCGCTGTCGGTGCCGAGGAGATGTCGCTCGTCGTCGACCCCGTGCTGCAATCCCAGGGGATCGTCGCCTCGCCCGACGTCAGCGACGGCGACCTGCCCTCAGGGTTGTCCTCGCTCGCCTCCGCGGCGCTGGCCGCCTGGCGGTTGGGGGCGGGGGAGCGCTACCGCGACGCATCCGCCCACCTCGTCCGGCAGCACGCGGATGCTGCGCAGAAGCAGCCCTTCGCGCACGGCGCACTTCTGCGGATCGCGGCGGCGCTCGTCGATCCGCCGCGGCAGATCGTCGTGGTGACGGACCACCCGAATGCGCCGCTCGCGCAGGCCGCACGCGACGCCGATGCGGACATCTTGACGATCGTCTCTCCTGCGCAGGCGCGTGCCTTCGCGGATGCCGGATTCGAGCTCTTCGACGGCAAGGACGCTCGCACCGGCCTCGCGTACGACTGCCGCGCGTTCGTCTGCCGGCTGCCCGTCGGTGACCCTGCACAGCTGCACCCATCACGGGAGGGACGCAGCACATGAGTGAGGTGCCGACGACCACGACAACGACGACGGGGTTGCACGCAGGACTCACACGCCGACAGATCTCGATGATGGGTCTCGGCGGAGCGATCGGCGCCGGGCTCTTCGTCGGATCCGGGCAGGCGATCGGCATCGCCGGCCCCGCCGTGCTCGTGTCGTACCTGGTCGCGGGCGGCATCGTCGTGCTCGTCATGGCGATGCTCGCCGAGATGGTGGCGGCGAATCCCAGCTCGGGCGCCTTCAGCTCGTACGCGCAGAAAGCGATGGGGCGCAGCGCCGGCAGCGCGGTCGGCTGGCTCTACTGGCTGCAGCTCATCGTGGTGATCGCCGCCGAGGCGACCGGGGCCGCGCTCATCACCGAGGAATGGGTGCCGATGGTACCCGCGTGGGTATGGGTGCTGATCTTCATCACGGTGTTCACGGCGGTCAACCTCTTCGGCGTGCGCAACTACGGCCGCTTCGAGTTCTGGTTCGCGGCGATCAAGGTCGCCGCGATCATCGCGTTCCTCGTGATCGGGGTGTGCGCGATTCTCGGGCTGTTCCCCGGAGTGCCCGCCACGGGCATCAGCAACCTCTTCGACAACGGCGGCTTCGCCCCGAACGGCATCGACGGCATTGCCGCAGCCCTCCTGATCGTCGCCTTCGCGTTCGGCGGCACCGAGGTCGTCGCGATCGCGGCCGCGGAATCCGACGACCCCGCCCGCAACATCCGCCGCATCGTGCGCGAAGTGCTCGTGCGCATCATGATCTTCTACGTCGGTTCGATCTTCGTGATCGTGGCGGTGCTGCCATGGAACGACGAAGACGTGCAGGAGGGGCCGTTCTCGGCCGTGCTCGCGACGCTCGGCCTGCCGGGAGTCGACCTGGTGATGTCGCTCATCGTGATCATCGCGCTGCTCTCGGCCATGAACGCCAACATCTACGGGGCCTCGCGCATGGCCTTCTCGCTCGGCGAGCGTCGGCTCGCGCCGCAGGCCATCACCCGCACGAGCGTCAGAGGTGTGCCCTTCGTCGCGGTGCTCTCCTCGGTGTCGTTCGGCTTCGTCGCGGTCGCACTCAATTGGGCATTCCCTGACCTCGTGATGCCGATCCTGCTGAACATCGTCGGGTCGACCGTGCTGGTGATCTGGGCGGCGACGGCGATCTCGCAGCTGATCCTGCGCCGTCGCGCCGACCGCGCCGGAACGCCGATGCCGATGCGCATGTGGGGATTCCCGTGGCTGTCGTGGCTGTGCCTCGTGCTCCTCGCGGGGATGTTCGTTCTCTCGTTCACCAACAGTGTCGCGGGCACGCAGCTGCTGCTCACCCTCGGCCTCACCGCCGTGCTGCTGCTGATTGCGCGCCTCACCCGGGGCACGGCTCGCTGAGCGTCAGCGTCCGCGAGAGGAGCCGCCATTGCGCGGATGCTGCGCGGCCGCGCGTTCATTGCCGCGTCGGTAGTTTCCGGTGAGCCGTGCCATGAGGAGCTGGGCGTCCTCCGTCTCGACGCGGGTGAGGAAATCCGCGGCACGGGCGCCGCGCAGTGTCGCCGCGGGGCGCCCGTGATGCAGGAGGATGACGTCCTCGCCATGCGTCTCGTAAGTGAAGCCAGCGGGCCCGCCCATCACACCCACCCCGGCAGCCAGTTGTGAATGAGCCAGAAGTCGTAGGGAACGGTCATGCCGACCCACGACGGGTAGAAGAACACGGACACGGCGAGGATGACACCGACGACGACCGCGACGACGCGCTGCCCGGATTGTCTGCGCGAGAGGGGGGCATCCGCACGCCCTGCGAGCTCGCGCAACGCCAGCACGAGCGCCAGCACCAGGAACGGGACCATCGCCACCGTGTAGAACTGGAACACCGTGCGATTCGGGATGAGCAGCCACGGAATCCAGGTCGCAGCGAGTCCGACGAGGGGGATCGCGTACGTCCACGACATCGGGCGCCGCTCGATGAGGCCGAGGGCGAACCGGTACAGCAGCCATACGGCTGCGGCGACGCCCAGGTACCACAGCACCGGGTTCGGCACGGTCGAGATCACCGCGATGCAGTGATCGGAGCCGAAACAGGTCTCGTCGCCGCCGACCCAGACGGCCGTGGGCCGCAGCAGGAGCGGCCATTCCCACGCCGCGCTCGCGTAGGGGTGGCCGCTGGTGAGGCCGGAGTGGAAGCCGAGGATCGACTCGTGGTACTTCCACAGCGCCACCAGAGGATTGTCGGAGGCGGCGCGATCGTAGCCGCCGGCCGTCACGAACCATCCGGTCCAGGACGCGAGATAGGTGAGGAGCGCTGCGGGAACGAGCAGCAGGAATGAGACGGGCCCCTGACGGAAGGCGGCATCCGTAGGCCACAGCAGCACCCCGGCGCGGCGGCGTGCGAGTGCATCGGTCACGACCAGGTACAGCCCGAGCGCCGCGAGCGCATAGAGTCCTGACCACTTCACCGCCGCGGCTGCGCCGAGTGCGACTCCGGCCGCCACGACCCATGGTCTGCGCCACAGCACGCGCCCCCACATCGGGAGTGGGCCGTCGTCGGTCAGGCCATGGGTCGCAGGGTCCTCCAGCAACGGCATCGTGCGTCGACGGTCGAGGAGGATGAACCAGAACCCGAGCAGAATGAAGAAGGTGAGTGTCGCGTCGAGCAGCGCGATGCGGCTCATGACGATGCTGAGTCCGTCGACGGCGAGGAACAGTCCTGCGAGAGTCGCGAGCGTCGTCGAGCGCGTGAGCGTGCGCGTCACGAGGTACAGAAGGAGCACCGTCGCGGTGCCGATGAGCGCCGTCGTGAGGCGCCATCCGACGCTCGATCCGGGGCCGAGCAGCCCCATGCCGAGCGCGATGATCCACTTGCCGAGGGGCGGATGCACGACGAAGCTGCCGGTGGCTGTCAGCGCGCTCGTGTCGCCGTCCGCGAACATCTCATTGGCCCCAGAGTCCCAGGTCCCCTCGTAGCCGAGCGTCCACAGCGACCACGCGTCTTTGACGTAGTAGGTCTCGTCGAAGGCGAGTGTGCCGGGGTGTCCGAGATTCGTCAGGCGCAGGATGCCCGCGAACACCGTCAGCAGCAGCGGAATCAGCCAGGATGCCGCACGCGAACGGCGGATGCTGTCGCGCAGTCGCTCCGCAGCGGTCGAACGCTGCTCGACAGGCGGTAACAGGGGCGCGGTCACCGCACCAGCCTATGCTGGGCGGGTGATCATCCTCGCGGCGACCCCGATCGGAAATCTTGGCGATGCGTCGAAGCGGCTCATCGAGGTGCTGGAGAACGCCGAGGTGATCGCGGCAGAGGACACCCGCACAACCCAGCGCCTGCTGCAGGCGCTGCACGTCGAGAACCGTCCGCGTCTGATCGCGCTGCACGATCACAACGAGAAGCACAAGGCCGCAGAGCTCGCCGCCCTCGCGCTCGACAGCGACCTTGTGGTGCTGAGCGATGCGGGCATGCCGACTGTGAGCGATCCCGGGTACGGGCTTGTCGCGGAGGCTGTCGCGCAGGGTGTGACGGTCACTGCGATCCCGGGGCCGAGCGCCGTTCTGACGGCGCTCGCGATCTCCGGATTGCCCACCGACCGCTTCTCCTTCGAGGGGTTCCTGCCACGCAAGCCGGGCGAACGCCGTTCGACGTTGCGGACACTCGCCTCCGAGCAGCGCACGATGGTGTTCTTCGAATCCCCATCCCGGCTGGCAGGCACGCTCGCAGACATGGGCGCCGCCTTCGGCGAAGATCGCCGCATCGCCGTGTGCCGCGAACTCACCAAGTTCTACGAAGAGGTGCGTCGGGGCACCTCCGCGGAACTCGTCGCGTGGGCCGAGGGCGGTGTCAAGGGTGAGATCGTCGTCGTCGTCGAGGGGGCGACCGCCCGAGACGTCACCCCGGAGGATGCGCTCAGCCAGGTGCAGGCGCTCGTCGCCGACGGCATGCGCTTGAAGGAGGCCGCCGCAGAGGTGGCCGCACAGACCGGGCACTCCTCGCGTGAGCTGTACCAGGCGGCCCTCGCGGCGCGATGAGCCTCGACGCGAACGAGCGCGCCGTCGAGAGCGCCTACGATGCACGGGCGGCCGAGTACATCGACGTCCTCGGCGACATCTCGCAGATGGCGGACGCAGACCGTGCGCTGATCGCCGAGTGGCGGGCGATGACGACGGGACCACTGGTGGATGCCGGCTGCGGCCCCGGGCACTGGACCCAGTACCTCTGGGAGATGGCGCCCGCCGGAACGGACCCGAGCGTGCTCGGCGTCGATCTCTCGGCGGAGTTCATCGCGCACGCCAGGAGCCGCTATCCCGAGGCTACATTCCGGCAGGGAACGATCGCACAGCTGCCCTGTGGAGACGAGGCGCTCGGTGGCATCCTCGCCTGGTACTCGCTGATTCACGTGCCGCCCGAGGAGGTGCCGAGGATCCTGCGTGAGTTCGCCCGGGTCATCCGCTCGGGGGGAAGCATCCTCGTGGCATTCTTCGACGGCCCCTCACGCGTGCCGTTCGCGCACGCGGTGACTCCTGCGTACTTCTGGTCTCCCGAAGACCTCGCCGACCTGCTGGGCGACGCGGGATTCGCCTGTGACCCGCCGCTGCGCCGTTCCCGCGAAGAGGGCGAGGCCAGCGTACGTCCGCACGCCTCGTTCATCGCACGGCGGAGGTGATTCCGCCCGCGGCATCCGCTCCGCGTCACTCGGCAGCCCACGTTCCCGCTTCGGCCTAGAATCGAAGCCATGCCCGCAGGCGAATCTTTCTACATCACCACTCCGATCTACTACCCCTCGGATGTGCCGCACATCGGCCACGGCTACACGACCGTCGCCGTCGACACCCTTGCCCGCTGGCACCGCCAGGCGGGTGACCCGACGTGGATGCTCACCGGCACCGATGAGCACGGTCAGAAGATGCTCCGCGCGGCCGCAGCGAACAATGTCACGCCGCAGGAGTGGGTCGACAAGCTCGTCACCGAGGCATGGTTCCCGCTGCTCAAGACGCTTGACGTCGCGAACGACGACTTCATCCGCACGACGCAGGAGCGTCACGAAGAGCGTGTGAAGAAGTTCGTGCAGGCGATCTACGACCGCGGCTACATCTACGCCGGCGAGTACGAGGCGCTGTACTGCGTGGGCTGCGAGGAGTTCAAGCCCGACAGCGAGATCGTCGACGGCACAGGTCCCTTCGAGGGGCTGAAGGTCTGCGCGATCCACTCCAAGCCGCTGGAGCTGCTGCAGGAGAAGAACTACTTCTTCAAGCTCAGCGAGTTCCAGGACCGTCTGCTCGAGCTCTACCGTGATGAGCCGGATTTCGTGCGCCCGGAGTCGGCGCGCAACGAGGTCGTCTCGTTCGTCAAGCAGGGACTGAAAGACCTCTCGATCTCGCGCTCCGCGTTCGACTGGGGCATCGAGGTTCCCTGGGACGACGCGCACGTCATCTACGTGTGGGTCGACGCTCTGCTGAACTACGCGACGGCGGTCGGCTACGGTGACGACACCGACGAGTTCGACAGCCGCTGGCCCGCGTACCACGTGGTCGGCAAAGACATCCTGCGCTTCCACGCCGTCATCTGGCCGGCGATGCTCATGGCTGCGGGCGTCGACGTGCCCAAGGGCGTCTTCGCGCACGGCTGGCTGCTCGTCGGCGGCGAGAAGATGTCGAAGTCGAAGCTCACCGGCATCGCGCCGACGGAGATCACGGATGTCTTCGGCTCGGACGCGTACCGCTACTACTTCCTGTCGGCGATCGCCTTCGGTCAGGACGGCTCGTTCTCCTGGGAAGACCTCGCGGCCCGCTATCAGGCAGAGCTCGCGAACGGCTTCGGCAACCTTGCCTCGCGCACCGTCGCGATGATCGAGCGCTACTTCGACGGCGTGGTTCCCACCGCCTCCGAGTACACGGAGCAGGACCTCGAGATCCAGCGCATCGTCGCGAAGGCCGCGTCGCAGGCGGATGCTGCCATGGAGCGCTTCCGCATCGACGAGGCCATCGAGTCGATCTGGACGATCGTCGATGCGCTCAACGGCTACATCACCGAGAACGAGCCGTGGGCTCTCGCGAAGGATGAGACGCAGCGCGACCGCCTCTCGACGGTGCTGTACACGTGTGCAGACGGTCTGCGTGCGCTCACGGTGCTGCTGTCGCCGGTGATGCCGCAGTCGACGGCCACGCTCTGGGCTGCTCTCGGTGCGGCGGATTCGCTGGGTGCGCTGGACGCGCAGCCGCTGCGTGAGGCCGGCGCCTGGGGTGTTCTTCCCGCGGGGGCGAAGGTCAGCACGCTGGCACCGCTGTTCCCGCGCGTGGAGACCTCGGCCTGATCCGAGCGGCACGATGAGCCAGCATCCCGAGACCTACGTGCGCGAGCGCGCGACGGAGGGACGAAAGAATCTGCTCTATCCGTCGGCGCCCGCGCCGCTCGCGGTACCGGTCTACGACAACCACGCCCATCTGGAGATCACTGACGGCGACGACCCGCTGACGCTCGCCGAGCAGCTCGACCGCGCGCAGGAGGCCGGTGTGATCGGCGTCGTGCAGGCCTCCGGAGACCTGGAATCCTCGCGCTGGGCGGTCGCCGCAGCCGAGAGCGACCAGCGCGTGCTCGCGGCCGTCGCGATCCATCCGAACGACGCCCCGACGTACGCGGCGGCCGGTCTTCTCGATGACGCGATCACGGAGATCGATGAGCTCGCCGCGCACCCGCGCACGCGTGCGATCGGTGAGACGGGGTTGGATTTCTTCCGCACCGGGCCCGAGGGACGTGAGGCCCAGTTCGTCTCCTTCGAGGCGCACATCGCACTGGCGAAGAAACACGGCATCGCGATGCAGATCCACGACCGCGACGCGCATGATGACGTCCTCAAGACGCTCGTGCGCGTCGGTGCCCCCGAGACGACCGTGTTCCACTGCTTCTCGGGTGATGAAGCGATGGCGCGGATCGCCGCTGACGCGGGCTACTACCTGTCCTTCGCCGGCAACGTCACCTTCAAGAACGCGCAGAACCTGCGCGATGCGCTGGCGGTCACACCGCTCGATCGCATCCTCGTTGAGACGGACGCGCCCTTCCTGACTCCCGTGCCGCTCCGCGGCCGGCCGAACGCGCCCTACCTCATCCCGATCACGCTGCGCTTCATGGCCGAAGAGCTCGGCATCGACGTCGATGAACTGGGCGCGCAGGTCGCCGCGAACACGCTGCGCGTCTACGGCTCGTTCGACGACTGAACCTCAGCCGTCTCGTCGAGCACGGGCTTCGCGCTCACGATCTGCGAGATCGGACGCCACACGAGCACAAGGGTCAGCGCCGCACCGGCGAAGGCGAACCACCAGGGCGCCGTCAGTCCCCAGGTCTCCGCGATCACACCACCGAGTGCCTGCCCGATGACCATGCCGCCGAAGACGCCCACCATGTTGACCGAGGCGACACGGCCCTGCAGTTCGGCGGGCACGAGCCGCTGTCGCACGGTCGTCGAGATCGTGCCCCATACGAACGCGTAGGCGCCGAAGAAGAACATGATCACGAGCGCGACCCAGCCGATCGAGGTGAGCGCGAAGGCAAGATGCATGAGCACCTCCATCGTGAGCACGATGCGCATGAGTGCGGCGAAGGAGATGTGGCGCTCCAGCCAGCCGAAGCTGAACGTCGCGAGCAGTCCACCAGCAGCGGATGCGGTCGTCAGCATGCCGTAGCCGACAGCGCCGAGGTCCAGATGCTCGGTCGCATACAGCACGAGCACGCCCCAGGGGGCTGCCCAGGTGATGTTGAACGCGAGGATGATGATCACGAGCATCCGTACGGGTGGATTTCGCCACAGCCAGCGGATGCCCTCAGCGATGTCGGTGTGCACGGCCGTCCGCTCGCCCGTCTCGCCCCGCGACGGAACGGGGGTGCGCGCCATGCGCGAGATCAGCACGACGGCGAGGCTGACGCAGACGATCTCCAGCAGGAAGGGCCAGGCCGTGCCGGCAGCGAAGAGGAACGCGCCCAGCGGGGGACCGGCGAACTGGTTCGCGACAAGGTAGCCGGCCTGCAGTCGCGCATTCCCGGTGCCGAGGTCCGCGGGCTGCACGATCATCGGCAGCAGCGTGCTTCCGGCGGTGTCGACGAAGACCTCGGCGGTGCCGTAGAGGAAGGCCACCGCGAGCACGATGCCGATGTTCGACGTTCCCGTCACAAGGAACACGCAGAGAGCGGCGAGCACGACGGCGCGGGCGGCATTGGCGAACATCACCAGTCGGCGCCGATCGAAGCGGTCGGCGATCGCTCCGGCGTGCAATCCGAACAGCAGCCAGGGCAGGAACTGCAGGATGGCTCCGGATGCCACCAGGATCGGCGACGACGTGATCGACGCGATCAGCAGTGGCGCGGCCGCGAGGGCGACGCCGTCGCCGACGTTGCTCGTCCAGGAAGAGGCGAGAAGCCAGCGGAAATCACGACCCATACGGCGGGGCGCGATGAGTTCACCAGGGGAGGGCACCCGAAGATCCTACGGAGATTAGGGAAGAATGGGGGGATGACCGTGACCCTGCTCGGCGCCACCGAGATCCGCCGTCTTGCCGCTGAGCTCGATGTGACCCCGACCAAGAAGCTCGGCCAGAACTTCGTCGTCGACGCCAACACGGTGCGCAAGATCGTGCACGCCGCCGCCGTGCAGCCGGGAGAGCGAGTGGTCGAGGTCGGCCCAGGGCTCGGGTCGCTGACCCTCGCGATCCTCGAAGCCGGGGCATCCGTCACCGCTGTCGAGATCGACCATCGTCTGGCTGCGCGTCTGCCGCAGACCGCCGCGGAGCACGGTGTGCCAGAGGGGGCTCTGACCGTGGTGGATGCCGATGCCCTGCGCGTGACAGAGCTGCCGGGCGAGCCGACGTTGCTCGTCGCGAACCTTCCGTACAACGTGTCGGTGCCGGTTCTCCTGCACTTCCTCGAGAACTTCACCTACCTCCAGCGAGGTGTCGTCATGGTGCAGGCCGAGGTCGCTGAGCGCCTCGCCGCGAAGCCGCACTCCAAGATCTACGGCACCCCCAGCGTGAAGGCCGCCTGGTACGGCGAGTGGAAGCTCTGCGGCACGGTCTCGCGCCAGGTCTTCTGGCCGGTGCCGAACGTCGACAGTCTGCTCGTCGGGTTCGATCGGGCCGCTGACGTGCGCGGTTCCGAGGAGGAGCGCGTGGCGACGTTCGCAATCGTCGACGCCGCATTCAACCAGCGCCGCAAGATGCTGCGCCAGGCGCTGTCTGGCCTGTTCGGCGGTTCGTCCGCGGCATCCGAGATCCTCACCAGGGCCGGCGTCGCTCCGACCGCGCGCGGCGAAGATCTCACGGTCGACGACTACCACCGCATCGCCCTCGCGGCCGCTAGCCTGGACGAGTGACCGCACCCCGCTTCAAGCCCCACGTCCCCGAGATCCACCGGCCGTACTCGGCTGCTGCGGATCGCTACCAGCGCTTCGAGTATCGCCAGGTCGGAGCATCCGGACTCTACCTGCCGCCGATCTCGCTCGGACTCTGGTGGAACTTCGGCGACAACATCCCGCTCGACAACCAGCGGGCACTGCTGCGGCACGCCTTCGACATCGGCATCACGCACTTCGATCTGGCGAACAACTACGGCCCGCCCTACGGCTCGGCCGAGAAGAACTTTGGGCGGATCTTCGCGGAAGATCTGCGTCCCTACCGTGACGAGCTCATCATCTCGTCGAAGGCGGGATGGGACATGTGGCCGGGGCCGTACGGAGACCTCGGGTCGCGCAAGTACATCCTGGCGAGCGCGGAGCAGTCCCTGACGCGCATGGGGCTCGACTACGTCGACATCTTCTACTCGCACCGTGTCGACCCGGTCGCCCCCATCGAAGAGACGATCGGCGCACTCGACACCCTCGTGCGGCAGGGCAAGGCCCTTTACGTGGGCATCTCGTCATATAGCGCGGAGCGCTCGGCTGAGGCAGCGAAGGTCGCCCGCGAGCTGGGCACGCCCCTCGTGATCCACCAGCCCTCGTACTCGATGCTCAACCGCTGGGTCGAAGACGGCCTCACGGATCAGCTGCGCGGCGACGGGATGGGAGCCATCGCCTTCACTCCGCTCGCACAGGGCCTGCTCACCGGCAAGTACCTGGGCGACGGCACAGCACAGCGCGCGCAGAAGCGCGGTTCGCTGCCGGATGCTCCGGTGTCGGAGGAGGGTCTGGCGATCCTGCGTCAACTCAATGACATCGCCGCCTCCCGCGGCCAGTCCCTCGCACAGCTCGCCATCCAGTGGGTGCTGCGTGACCCGGTGGTTGCCTCGGCGCTGATCGGCGCATCGCGGGTCGAGCAGCTGGATGAGAACGTCGCCGCCGTCACCGCGGCGCCGCTGACGGCAGAAGAGATCGCCCAGATCGACGCGATCGCCGGTTCCATCGACGTCAACCTCTGGGCGGTGTCATCGGACCTGTGAGCGCACGATGAGATCTGCGGCCGCTCCGGCGTCGGTGCACGTGCGCGCCCCGGGGAAGATCAACGTCTTCCTCGCGGTCGGCGATGTGCACGACGACGGCTACCACTCGCTCG
Organism: Microbacterium keratanolyticum; assembly: GCF_016907255.1. NCBI lineage: Bacteria > Bacillati > Actinomycetota > Actinomycetes > Micrococcales > Microbacteriaceae > Microbacterium > Microbacterium keratanolyticum. The sequence goes on from NZ_JAFBBQ010000001.1 coordinate 2,423,203, forward strand.
CGACGGTCTTCCAGGCAGTATCCCTGTACGAGGATGTCATCGCGACCGCGTCGCCAGACTTCACGGTGAGCGTCAGCGGACCGGACGTCGATCCGGCGACCGTGCCGTTGGATGATCGCAACCTCGCGGTGCGCGCGGCCAAGATCCTCGCCATGGCGACGGGATATCCGGGCGGCGTGCATCTCGAGATTCGTAAGAGTGTTCCCGTGGCGGGAGGGATGGGTGGGGGATCCGCGGATGCTGCTGCTGCCCTCGTCGCGTGTGATGCGCTCTGGGGGACGGGCCTCTCTTCGCAGCGGATGCACGAGCTCGCGGCGCGACTGGGAGCGGACGTGCCGTTCGCGCTGCACGGCGGCACCGCCGTCGGGACGGGGCGCGGCGACCACCTCACCCCGGCGCTCGCCCCGGGACGCTTCGACTGGGTGCTTGTGCTGAGCGATCAGGGGCTGTCGACGCCGCAGATCTACCGTCAGCTCGATGAGTACCGTCTCGAGCACGGTGCGCTCGCGGATGATCCGCCAGAGTCTCTGGATGTTCCACCCGCCGTGCTGCAGGCCCTGCGATCCGGTGATGCCCGCGCGCTCGCGGAGGTCGTGTTCAACGACCTGCAGGTGGCGGCGCTGCAGGACCGCCCGGACCTGGAACGTGTGCTCGCCGCAGGAGCGGAAGCCGGCGCGCTGGCGGGACTCGTCTCGGGATCCGGCCCGACGATCGCACTGCTGTGCGCGTCGGCGGATGATGCGCGGCGTGTGCAGGATGAGTGCGAAGAGCGGGGCCTGCGGGCGCTGCACGTCCACAGCGCTGTACCTGGCGCGCGCATCATCGCCTGAGCTGCCGCGGACGAAGCGCGAGGCGATCTCTCCTGCGACTGCGCCCAGCAATCTGCCGTAGCCTGGATCAGACATGGCACATCTTCTCGGGGCCGAGGGCCTCCACCTTGAGTACCCCACAAAAGTCGTCTTCGATGCGATCACGGTCGGCGTCGAAGAGGGTGACCGCATCGGCATCGTCGGACGCAACGGCGATGGAAAGTCGAGCCTGCTGGCGATGCTCGCAGGCCGCAAGGAGCCCGACGGCGGTCGCGTCACGGTGCGCAGCGGCATCACGATCGGCGTGCTCGACCAGGCGGACACTCTCGATGATTCGCTGACGGTCGGCACCGCCGTGGTGGGCGATCTCGAGGAGTACGAGTGGGCAGGGGATGCTCGCATCCGCGACATCATCGGCGGCCTGCTCGACGGTCTCGACTGGAATGCGCCCGTCACCGCGCTCAGCGGCGGGCAGCGTCGACGCGTCGCGCTCGCCAAGCTGCTTACGGGGGACTGGGACATCATCGCCCTCGATGAGCCCACGAACCACCTCGATGTCGAAGCGGTCACCTGGCTGGCCGGACACCTCAAGAAGCGCTGGTCGCCGAACGCGGGGGCGCTCCTGGTCGTCACCCACGACCGGTGGTTCCTTGACGAGATCTGCACCGAGACGTGGGAGGTTCACGATCGCATCGTCGAGCCCTTCGAAGGCGGCTACGCGGCGTACATCCTGCAGCGCGTCGAGCGAGACCGCATGGCAGCCGCGACTGAAGCGAAGCGTCAGAACCTGGCGCGCAAGGAGCTCGCCTGGCTGCGTCGAGGCGCACCCGCCCGTACGGCGAAGCCGAAGTTCCGCATCGATGCGGCGAACGCGCTGATCGCAGATGTTCCGGAGATCCGCGATCCTGTGTCGTTGCAGTCGCTGGCGGTGTCGCGCCTGGGCAAGGATGTCGTCGACATTCTTGATGTGAGCGTCACCTACCCCGCCACCGACACGTCGCCGGAGCGAGAGGTGCTGCGCGACGTGGAATGGCGCATCGCGCCGGGTGAGCGCACGGGCATCCTCGGCGTCAACGGCGCAGGAAAGTCGACCCTTCTCGGCCTCGTCTCGGGCACGGTGCAGCCGACCACGGGGCGGGTGAAGCACGGCAAGACGGTGAAGGTGCGCACGCTCACTCAGCAGCTGGACGAGCTGGTCGAGTTCTGGAACGATCCCGTCCGGGTGGTGATCTCCGGCCTGCGCACCTCGTACACGATGGGCACGGGGTCGAAGGCGCAGGACCTGACGCCTGGCCAGCTGCTGGAGCGGCTCGGGTTCTCGTCCGCGCAGCTCTCGACGCCGGTGAAGGACCTGTCGGGTGGGCAGCAGCGCCGCCTGCAGCTTCTGCTCGTCCTGCTCGACCAGCCCAACGTGCTGATCCTCGACGAGCCGACGAACGACATGGACACCGACATGCTCGCGGCGATCGAGGACCTTCTGGACACGTGGCCGGGCACCCTCCTCGTCGTCAGCCACGACCGGTACTTCCTGGAGCGGGTCACCGACCAGCAGTACGCCGTCATGGGCGGGCGTCTTCGCCACCTGCCCGGGGGCGTCGATGAGTATCTGCGGCTTCGCCAGCATGAGATGGATGCTCCCGCGCCGACTCCCGCGAAGACGAGTGCTCCCACGACTCTCCGGCTGGAGGGGGCAGAGCTGCGGGCAGCGCAGAAGGAGATCTCGGCGCTGGAGCGACGGATCCAGAAGCTCACGCAGCAGATCGACGCCGCGAAGCACGCCCTCGTCGAACACGATCAGTCCGACTACACGGGCCTCGGCGAGAAGATGACGAAGATCGGCGCGCTCGAGGCTGAGGTCGAAGAGAGTGAGCTGCGCTGGTTCGAGCTCACCGAGCAGATCGGCTGAGGCTCTGAGCGCTCAGGCGTTCAGCGAGCTGGCCGCGACGATCAGGTCATCCATCGCGCGCAGTGAATGGATACCTGCGCGTGCCGTCACCCCGAGCACGTCGTCGAGCTCACCGCTGACGACGCGCACATTGCGGGCGACGAGCGGAAGCGCGGCACCCGTCAGCACTGCGGCAGCGTGCTCGACGAATCCGGGCACCTCTCGGGCGACCTTGCCGCTGATCACGATGATCTCCGGATCGATGGTGTGACAGACGTTCGTGAGCATGCGTCCGAGTACCGTCGCCGCGTTGCGCGCGATCGACGCGGCGACGGCATCATCCGCCGCGCAGCGTGTGCGGAACTGCTCCCAGTCTTCGGATCCTTCGTTGAGCATCCGGAAGTCTCGAAGAATCGCCGGAATCGAGGTGTATTGCATCAGGCACCCGGGGTTGCCGCAGCTGCAGAGGGGGCCGTCCCAGTCGTAGACGGTGTGACCGAGCTCACCGGACCCGCCGCGCGCGCCTGACTGGATCACACCGTCCATGACGTGGCCTGACGTGATGCCGTAGCTCACATCGACATAAAGCATGTTGGCGCAGCCTCGCCCTGCCCCCCAGAGATACTCTGCCAGTCCTTCCAGCCGCGCAGAGTTCTGCACGCGCACGGGAACCCTGAAGCGCTCGGCGAAGTAGTTCTTCGGATTCACTCCGAACCAGCGGCTCGAAGCCCGCTGCGCGTAGATGTCGCCGGAGCGCGCGTCCATCTGCGTGTCTACCGCCAGGTGCACGGCGCGCAGCGTCTCGGTCGTGCCGGGCAGATCCTTCAGCAACTCTTCCAGCAGCTGTGCGGCCGTGGCGAGCCGGTCACTCGCGGTCACGTCGTCGGGGCACGATGCTGTCAATTCTCCGAACACTCTGCCGTCGAGTGTTGCGACGGTGACGGCGCAGGCGTCGACGAGGAACATCACCGAGGCGAGGACCCCGAGCTGAGGTGTCGTTCCCATCAGGTTCTTGAGGGAGCCCGGTTCGGGGTCTGTCTCCTCGATCCAGCCCGCGGCCTGAAGGCGGGCCGTGAGATTCGTGACCGTCGCCCGGGAGACGTCGAGGGAGCGCGCGAGGTCGGCGCGATAGGTGGGCCCTTGGGCGATCAGCGTGCGCAGGAGGCGCTGCGCGTTCGGCGTCGGCGTCGACACGAGGTTCCCTTCATCCGGTTCTCCAGAGAGATTATCGGTGTTTTGCGGAGGTTCGCGGCGGCGCGCGCGAACCTGAGGCGACAAAAGTGTTTAGGAAATTGACACTATCGCGAAACTCGTGCATCCTGAATCCTGGCTCGCGAGAGTCGAGCCATACCCATCCCCGCGGGTTCGTCGGACGCGGGGCACGATTCCATCGGAGTAATCATGAAGCTACGCATCCTCTTCGCCGGTGCGGCCTGCGCCTCGCTCGCTCTCTCGCTCGCGGCCTGCAGCACCCCGAGTGCTCCCGCTGCGGACAGCGGTGACGTCGAGAGCGGAACCGTCCGCCTGTGGGTCATGGAGGGATCCCTCACCCCCGAATCCCAGGAATACCTCGCGGAGGAGTTCGCCGCCGCGAACCCGGGCAGCGAACTGAAGATCGAGGTCCAGCAGTGGGACGGCATCGTCGCCAAGCTGCAGACCTCGCTCGCCTCGAAGAACGAGAGCCCCGACCTCGTCGAGATCGGCAACACCCAGACCACGACCTTCACCACGGTCGGCGCCTTTGCCGACGTGACCGACATGAAGGAGACCCTCGGCGGCGACGGTCTGATCCCGTCGTTCGTGGACTCGTCGACGGTCGACGGCAAGATCTACGCCTACCCCTTCTACGCCGGTGCGCGTGGCGTCTACTACCGCACCGACCTGTTCGCACAGGCGGGGCTCGAAGTTCCCCAGACGATCGACGAGTTCAACGAGTCCGTCGTCGCGCTGCAGGCGGCGAACCCCGAGGCCATCGAAGACTTCTCCGGCATGTACCTGGCTGCGGTCGACACCCACGGTGTCGGCTCCTACCTCTTCTCGCAGGGCTTCGAGTACGCGAAGAAGGACGGCGACGCTTGGGTCGGCCAGGCCTCGACGCCGACCTCGATCGCCGCACTGACGGCGCTGCAGAACATGTTCCAGAACGGCACCCGCTACGCGGACGACTCGCAGGCGGGTCAGAAGGCGTTCGAGCGCTACTTCAACGAGGGCAAGACCGGCGTTCTGATCGGAACCGGAAACATCGGCACCAAGATCGACGCCGCGCTGTGGGATGCAGACAAGGTGGGCGTCATCGCTCTGCCGTCGGACAAGCCGGGCGTCCCCGGTGCGACGTTCGCGGGTGGTTCGAACATCGGACTCGCGACCAACTCGAAGAACCCTGCACTGGCCAAGAAGGCTCTGGAGACGATCTTCAGCGAGGGCTTCCAGAAGCGTCTCGGCGAAGAGGGCTGGGTTCCCGGCAACACCGACTTCAGCGCAGACGTGACCGGCCCGTTCGGTCCGCTTGCCGGCGAGATCATCGCCAACTCGAAGCTGACCCCGAACAGCCCGGAGTGGGGCGTCGCCTTCGGCAGCGCGCAGCTGAACGAGGTCTTCACGCGCATCGCGAAGGGCGAGGACGTCGCGAAGGTCGCCGCGTCTCTCGACGCGCAGATCGAAACCGAACTGAACAAGTAAGACCGAGAGTTCGCACACGACAATGACACAGACGATGACCCGGCCCACGCGCGCGTCACAGCGCCGACCGTTGAGCCGACAGGCACGGCAGCGGCGCAGCCGCCTTGCCCCCTGGATGCTGCTGGCCCCCGCGACCGTCATGGTCCTGGTGGCGCTCGGCTACCCGTTGCTGCGACAGGCGATCATGTCCTTCCAGCACTTCGGGCTCGCCCAGCAGTTCGGCCAGCCGGCCGAGTGGGCCGGGTTGTCGAACTACGTCACGATCCTCTCCGACCCGTACTTCTGGAGCGTCTTCATCAAGTCGGTGCTCTTCTGCCTGTGGACGGCAGGGGTCACCATGATCATCGGCGTCGGATTCGCGGTGCTGATGCTGCGCATGAGCGCCGTCGTCCGCACGATCTTCAACACCACCCTCATCGTCGTGTGGGCGATGCCCGCGCTCGCCTCGCTCACGGTCTGGCAGTGGTTGGTCGACCCGCGCTCCGGCCTGTTGAACTGGGTGCTCACCTCGGTGGGGCTGGAGGGCTTCAAAAACTTCAACTGGCTCGGCGAGAACTTCTGGACGTTCTACCTGATCGCATCCGCGGTCATCATCTGGGCGTCCATCCCGCTCGTCGCCATCACGATCTACGCCGCGCTGGCGCAGGTGCCCACCGAGGTGCTCGAAGCGTCGGAGCTCGACGGTGCCACGAACTTCCAGCAGATCCGCCGGATCATGCTCCCCATGATCGGACCGGTCATCTCGCTCATCGGTGTGCTCCAGGTCATCTGGGATCTGCGCGTCTTCACGCAGATCTATGTGCTCCAGCAGGCCGGCGGCATCGCCAGCGAGACCAACCTGCTCGGCACCTATGTCTATGAGACTGGCATCGCCAAGGGCGACTACGGGGTGGCCTCGGCGCTGGCCATGGTCATCCTCGGTCTCACTCTCGTTCTCACCGGGCGCTACATCCGGATGCTCTACCGCCAGGGAGGGATGGCCTGATGTCCATCGACACCACCTCGACACGTGCCATCGTGTCGCCGTCTCGAACCAGCGCCCGCGGTGCGCAGGCGCCACGGACTGCTGCGCGTCCGCGCCGCATCCGCCTGGGGAAGAACCCCGTGGCCAATGTCTCGGGCGTGATCTTCGCCCTCCTCTGGCTGATCCCGGTGTACTGGATGGTCAACTCGGCCTTCCAGTCGGAGTCCGAGCTCATGTCCTGGCCGCCGCACCTGCTGCCGCAGGAGTTCACCTGGGACAATTTCGCCTCGGCGATCACCCAGGCGAACTTCTGGGGAGCGCTGCAGGCATCACTGATCGCGGCGGCGCTGACGGTGCTCTTCGCATCGAGTGGTGCGCTGCTGGCGGCCTTCGCGCTCTCGCGTTTCCGCTTCCGCGGTCGCACCACCATGATCATCACGATCCTGATCGTGCAGATGATCCCCGCAGAGGCACTGTTCATCTCCCAGTACCGGATGCTGGACGGCTGGAACCTGCTGAACTCCGTCGTGGGGCTGTCGATTCTCTACATCGGCACGATCGTGCCGTTCATCGCGTGGATGATGCGCGGATTCGTCGACGGCGTGCCGATCGAGCTCGAAGAGGCGGCGATGGTGGACGGATGCTCGCGCGTCGGCGCTTTCTGCCGCGTCACCCTGCCGCTGCTCGCCCCGGGCATCGTCTCGACCTCGGTGTTCGGGTTCCTCTTCGCGTGGAATGAGTACACGCTCGCGTTGATCGTGCTGTCGAAGGACTCTTCTGTCACCCTGCCGATCTGGCTGCAGTCCTTCCAGCAGGGGCTGAAGGCGACGGACTGGGGCGGCGTGATGGCAGGGGCGACCCTGATCTCGATCCCCGTGATCATCATCTTCATGATCGTGCAGAACAAGATCTCCAGTGGCATGGTCGCGGGAGCGGTCAAGGGATGATCTTCTCTGCTCTTCCTGCTCCTGAGGTCGGTCCTGCCATCGGTCGCGAGCCGCGGTTCGGCTGGCGTGGACTGCTCCTCGACTCCGCCCGCACTCGTTTTCCGGTGGCGACGATCTGCCACGTCATCAGCCTTGCCGCGCGCTACGGCTTCAATCGCCTGCACTGGCATCTGACCGACGATCAGGGATGGCGCTTCGAGGTGCCGGAGTACCCCCTCCTGACCGGACCCGCCGCGGACCTTCCCCGCGGACGGTTCGACGACTACGGCTCCCTGCATGGCGACACGCGTGAGCGTGCCGTGATCGAGGCGGAGGAGCGCTGGACCAACGGCTTCTATTCGGACGATGAGATCCGCGAGGTCGTCGCGCACGCGACGGCTCTCGGCGTGGAGATCGTTCCGGAGGTGGATGTGCCTGGGCACATGGCCGCGGCGATCCTCGCGTACCCCGAGCTCGGGCGTCCTCTCGGGCTGCCGCTCCCGGAAGGCTCCATGCGCGAGCACATGTGGTGGCCCGCGCGGAACGACCTTCTGTGGCCGACGGACGCCGCGCGCACATTCGTTGCCGCGGTGATGCGTCGCGTCGCCGAGCTCTTCCCTGGGCCGTACGTGCACATCGGTGGCGACGAGTGCGCGTTCCTGCAGTGGTCTTCTGACCCGGAGATCGATCGCTGGCTGGAGCTGCGCGGCGTCGACCGCGTGGAGAAGCTGCAGGAGTGGTTCATGGACGATGCATCCCGTGTGCTGCGCGAGAACGGCAAGTCCGTCGCCGCCTGGGATGAGGCCACAGAGATCACGGACGCGGAAGACCTGCTGATCATCGCGTGGGATGAGCAACGCGGGATGGAACGGATCGCGCAGGCGACCCAGCCCTACGTCTTCGCGGACGCGCGCACCCTCTATCTGAACAGGGTCGATCCGGACGGTGCTGAATCGCAGAAGGGCATGACTCCCGCGATCTCGATCCGGGACATTCTCGGTGCTTCCTGGCCGGAGATCGACGACGAACGGTGCGTGGGCATTCAGGCCTGCGTCTGGTCGGAGTTCGTCCTCGACGGGAACGACCTGCTGACGATGCTGTTTCCTCGGCTGCTCGCAGTCGCGGAACGACTGTGGAATCCCGACGTCGACGTGGCAGAAGCCGGCGGACGGATCGCTCGCGAGTACGAGCTTCTGCACACGGCGGGGTTGCTCGACGACCCCGTCATCCTCCTCCAGAAATGACGGTGTGTGATGAGAACGAAGATGTTCGCGGTGGTCACAGCATGGGTGCTGGCGATCACCGGACTTGCGATGGTGCCCCTTATGGCGGCGCCGTCGGCGGCGCAGGCCGCGACAGAGCGGACGCTGTTTGAAGACGATTTCGAGGCCGGCGACGGCGCGAAGTGGGTGACGACGGGCTCCGCTGTGAGCTTCGCCGACGGAATGCTGGGCATCCGCGGCGGCGGACCGGAGAACCGAGCGCTCTCTCGTGCTGACATCCTGGCCGACGAGTTCACGCTGACCGCAGACCTGTTCATCAACGCGGGCAACACGAACAGCGCGCTCAAGATCGGCTTCGTCTCCACGGAGTCGGCCGCGGCACGCTTCCAGCTCACGTATGACGGGCCGAACAAGCGGTTGAGCCTGGAGAAGGTCACTTCGTCCGGAACGGCGAAGGTCGCGGGTCCGGTGACGCTCGACCTTCCGGTTAACACGGGCGGCGCTCCGCATCGTGTCGCCATCCACGTGGATGGTGATCGCGTGCAGGCCGCCGTGGACGACGTCGTTCACATCGATGTCGCGGAGAGTGGCATCGCCGCCTTCGATCAGGGACGTGTGCTGATCGCCGGGCAGTTCCCGCAGCAGGACTTCCACATCGACAACCTGCGGGTCGTCACGAGCGAGCCGGAGAAGACCGGCGCGTACACGCTCGAGCTCCGCACAAAGACCGACGGTGTCGTCGATGTCGACCCGTCGAGCGCGGGCGGTTCCGTCACCGCGAACCGTGCATCGGGAGATCCGGGAGATGTCGTGACGCTGGCGCCGATCACTCGGCCCGGCTTTCTCTTCGATGGCTACGAGTCGCTCCGCGCCGACACCGAGACGAGCACCGACGGACTGCTGACGATCACCGACGATCGGTTCTCGTTCAACGACAAGACCGGAAGCGTCATCGTCATCGCGAAGTTCGTGACCGCGCCGGTCGATCCGAACCTCCTTTTCGAGGATTCCTTCGCCGGCGCGTTCAACGAGCACGGTCTCTACGCGGTGAACGATCCCGCATCTGCCCAGGTCGTCGATGGAGCGCTGCAGATCGCGCCCACCAGCGGACCCGCCGTCGCCTTCGTCGATGCCACGGCATGGAACAACCCGGGCGACTACGAGATCACGGTCGCCGCGCGTAAGGTCAACGCTGCCGCAGGCACGGCGCAGATCGCCTTCCGCGGCGCGGCCTTCGACGACCGCTACGTGCTGGCGCTCAACGGCTCCAAGGCGCTGCTGCGCCGCTTCGACGCGCAGGGTGCGAACGTCGAACTTGCCGCCGCGCCCTACTCCTTCACACAGACCTCGCGGAGACTCACCATCGCGGTCTCCGGTGACACCGTCTCGGTCTCATCGAACGGCACTCCCGTGCTGTCGTACGTGAACACGGACGATGTGCCCCGCGACGTCGCCGACTGGGCCGGGCTTCCTGCCGGACTGGCGCTCATCAACATGACGCCCGGCGCACCCGTGGCGTTCGACGACGTCGCGGTGTCCCGCGTGCCGGTGCGTGTCGCCGTCACAGCGACCATCACGGAGGACGGTCAGCCGGACGTCGCGCTGCAGAGCGGAGCAGTCGTGCTCTCGGCGCACTCCGCAACCGAGGGAGACACCCTCACCTGGAGCGTGTTCCCGAAGGGCGGATACGCGCTTGCGGGGGTCACGATCGACGGCGTCGCGCTCAGCGAGAACCGCTTCGTGGTGCCGCAGGGTCGCACGCAGCCGATCGCGCTCGTGGCGGACTTCGTTCCCGCAGCACGTGCAGCACAGACCTTCCATGTCGACCCCGATGGGGGAGACGATGCGAACGACGGAACCGCTCCGGCCTCGGCATGGCGCACGCTCGACGCGCTGAGCACCGTCGTCTTCCACCCGGGTGACAGCATCCTGCTCAAGCGCGGCAGCGTGTTCACGGGCGCGGCGGCGGCACTGCGCTTCTCCGGCTCGGGAACCAGCGACGCCCCGATCGTGGTCGGCGCATACGGCGAGGGCGCACGCCCACAGTTGAACGCCGCGGGCGCAGTGGAGAACGTCATCACCCTCTACAACCAGGAGCACATCACGGTCACCGGGTTGGAGATCACCAACCTCGACCCGGCGTTCGCGACCGGCTTCGCGCTCAACGGCAATGACAACAGGCAGAAGAACCTTCGCGCCGTGAACGTCATCGCCCGCGACTTCGGAGTCGTGACCGGCATCCGGATCACCGATCTGTACATCCACGATGTCAACGGCAACCTCAACGCCAAGTGGAACGGCGGCATCTTCTTCGACATCGGTGCCGCAGTCGAGAACGGTGAACTTCGCGGAGTGCCCACGAAGTACCACGACGTGCTCATCGAGGGGAACGTCTTGGAGCGCGTTGACCGGTCCGGTATCAAGCTGGTCAGCTCGGGCTGGGCCAACCAGTCGCTGCAGAACGCTCCGGGAACGCCGCTGCACTGGTACCCCTCGACGGGTGTCGTCGTGCGCGACAACCAGCTGCGCTACATGGGCGGTGACGCCATCACCGTGCGGGACACGGACGGTGCGCTGATCGAGTACAACCTCGCTCGGCACGCGCGCTATCAGAACACGGGCTACAACGCCGGGATCTGGCCGTTCCAGGCCACGAACACGGTGGTGCAGTACAACGAGGTCTCGCACACGCACGGCGTGCAGGACGGCCAGGGCCTGGACACCGACCATGTCTCGTCGTACACGGTCATGCAGTACAACTACTCGCACGACAACGAGGGCGGGTTCATGCTGATCATGAACGGGTTCCCGCACACCGCACCGACGATCCGCTACAACGTCAGCCAGAACGACGCGGACAAGACGTTCGAGTTCGCGCGTGGCACGGCCGCCGGCACGATGATCTACAACAACACGATCTCGTCCGACAGCCTGCTGCAGGGTCCGCGCGGCGGTGTGCTCGACCTGGCGAACTCCGCGGCAGGAACAGGCAACCGCGAGGTCTTCCTCTTCAACAACGTGTTCCACTACCCCGAGGGGCAGAAGTTCTACGTCGGTGAGGCCGCGACGATGAAGACGCGCGCGAAGCTCTTCAACAACTCCTACTCGGGCGGCATCGCTGTCCCCGAAGAGGAGGAGCGACCGCTCACAGCGGATCCCGGCCTCATCTGGGGAAGCGCGCCGAACGACACTGATGCGACCGTGCCGCTGACCGGTGCCGCCGCAGAGGGGCACTTCGACGGATACACCCCGGGTGAGACCTCGCCGCTGCGCGGTGCCGGAGTTACGCTCGACGAGGCCGTGGCGCACTTCGGTGGCACGATCACGGATCGTCGCGCGCTCTCGCCGACCGAGATCCACGCGCTCGCGCTGCAGGGGGAGAGCATCGACTTCGCGGCGGGGCGGTTCCTGCCGGACGTCGCCGGTGTCGGATACGGCACCGACTTCCTCGGAACCGCGCTGCCGGGATCCGACAGCGCCGAGGGAATCACCATGGGTGCGATCCAGTACGCCGACCCGAGCAGCACCGGCCCTGATGGTGGCGGTGACGGCGGTGGCGACCCTGATGAGGGTGGCGGCGGCGACGGCGGCGGCGACCTGGGTAACGGCAACGGCAACGGCACGGGTGGCGGCACCGACGGAGAGAACGAGGGATCGGGTGGCGACACCGGCTCCGCCGGGGGATCCGGTCAGGGCGCCGCGGACGCCGAGGGCGAGGCCGCCTCGGGTGCGCCCCTCGCCGTGACCGGTGCGGAGGTCCCGCTCGGGATGCTCCTGCTCGGCGCCTTTGCGATCGTGATCGGGCTGGGCCTGCGTGTCACCCGGAGGCGCGTGCGGTGACCTCGAAGACTCTCGCCGCCGCGGCGGCTGCCCTCGTGGTGTTCCTCGGTGGACTCCTCTCGGGGTGCGCGGCGGGGCAGGGGACGGTCGCCGACGCGGTCGAGACGCTGTACGCCTCGGCATCGGTCTCCGATGTCGAGGCGGCCACCCGCCAGGCCCGAGATGCAGCGATCCTGGAGTGGGGCGCGGAGGAGCAGGTCATCGCGCCCTTCTCCGCGCCCGCACTGCAATCTGCCTATGACGCGGACGCCGCAGAGGGGGCACGCTACGGTGCGCAGACCCTCAGCTTCTGGAACTACTACACCGAGTTCGTCGACACCGTCGCGCAGCAGCTGCGGGACGGCCTCCGTCAGGAGCTGACGGAGGCAGATGCGCGCGCCTACTACGACGCGCATCCCGCAGACTTCGCGCGGCAGGACACAATGACCGTGCGGATCACGGAGTGGGAAGGCACCCGCGCCGTCGGCGCATCCGAGCTGGACATCGACGCAGACACGGTGCGGATGCTGCAGGAAGCCCACGATCTGGCGATCTCGGCGGCGCTCGCGCTGCGCGCGGGGGAGCAGGTCACCGTCGATCGCGGCGACGGCCGTCAGGCGTTGATCGAGTGCCTGACGCGCGAGAGCGGTGGCACCTATCCCTTCGACGATGTGATGCAGGCGGCCGCCGTGCGCGCCGCATCCGACATCTTCGAGTCCGAGCTGCGGCGTCGCATCGCGGCCGCGCACCCCTGACGAACCCTACGAATGAGAAAGAGGACCGCCGCATGAGCGCACCTGCACCGAAGCGACCGAATGTCGTGTTGATTTTGACGGACGATCATGCGTCGCATGCGATCGGTGCGTATGGTTCGGTGGTGAATGTGACGCCGCGGATTGATGAGATCGCCGCGGCGGGTGTGCGATTGGACAACTGTTTCTGCACGAACGCGTTGTGCACCCCGAGTCGGGCATCCATCCTGACCGGGACATACAGTCACATCAATGGGGTGACGACGTTGGAGACGCCGATCGATGCGTCGCAGCCGACGTTCGTGTCGCAGCTGCAGCAGGCGGGGTATCGCACCGCGATCGTCGGGAAGTGGCACATGGGTGAGGGGCCCGGTCATGACCCGGAGGGGTTTGATTATTGGGCGGTGCTGCGGGATCAGGGTGAGTACTTCGACCCGCAGATCCTCACCGAGACCGGTGTGCAGGTCGTGCCGGGGTATGCGACGGATGTGATCACCGACCTGTCGCTGAACTGGCTGGAATCGTTGGACGGGGACGAACCGTGGTGTCTGCTGATTCACCACAAGGCCCCGCACCGGCCGTGGGAGCCGGATGAGAAGCACAAGGGCATGTATGCGCAGCCGATCCCGGTGCCGGCGACGTTCGACGACGACTATGCGACGCGTTCCTCGGCCGCGCACCGGGCGGCGATGCGGATCGCGGACCACCTCACCCTCACCGACCTGAAGCAGATGCCGCCGGAGGGTCTCACCTACGAGCAGGCCGCGCTGTGGAAGTACCAGCGGTACATGGAGGACTACCTCGCCTGCGTCGCGTCCGTCGACGACAACGTCGGCCGGGTCATCGACTGGCTCCGTGAGCGGGACCTGTTCGACGACACCATGATGATGTACACCTCCGACCAGGGGTTCTTCCTCGGAGATCACGGCTGGTTCGACAAACGGTTCATGTACGACGAATCCCTGCGCATGCCGCTGGTGATCTCCTACCCGGCCCGCATCCCCGCAACAGAGAAGCCGATCGAGCAGATCGTCACGAACGTCGACTTCGCGCAGACCATCCTCGACGCCGCCGGCCTCCCCGCCCACCCGCGCATGCAGGGCCTGAGCATCTGGCCCCACCTCACCACCACCCCCGACGCCCCCACCCGTGAGGCGATGTACTACCGGTACTTCGAGAACGACGACATCAACCACCACGCCCTCGCCCACTACGGCATCCGCACCGACACCCACAAACTCATCTACTTCTACAACGACGGCCTCGGCCTGCCCGGATCCTCCCCACACACCTACCCACCCGAATGGGAAATGTACGACCTCGCCACCGACCCCGAAGAAATGCACAACGTGTACCACGACCCCAGCTATGCGAGCATCCGGGAAGAACTGAAGGCCATGCTGTGGCAGTTGCAGGCGGAGCTCGAAGACACCCCGCACCACTCTCAGCCTGTACCGGAGCGGCTCACGGCACAGACCCGCTGAAGAAGATCCGGCGGCGGGCAGAGCCCGGACACGGCGATCAACTCACACAGGTGACGCTCTGTGACGACTCGATTCGGATGACATCGAGTGTCCTGAATAACGTTACGGAGTCCCCCAAGAGAGGAACCCGAATCCATGTCCCGCCGCCGCACCACCTCCGTCATCGCCGCACTCGCGGCGGTGCCCCTGTTCTTCAGCCTCGCCGCCTGTGCCACCCCTGCGGCCGATGCCGGCTCCTCCGCATCGACCGCAGATGAGGTCGTCAAGATCGGCGTCGTCGGCAAGTCCGACCCGCAGTGGCCCGCGTTCATCGACGCGGCCGCCGCCGAGGGCATCACCGTCGAGATCGTCGACTTCGGCTCCTACGAGCAGCCGAACCCGGCCCTGACCGCGGGTGACCTCGACCTCAACCAGTTCCAGCACATCGTCTACCTCGCGGGGTACAACGTCGCCGCAGGCGAAGACCTGACGGTCATCGGCTCGACGGCCATCTACCCGCTCGGCCTGTACTCGAAGAAGTACGAAGACGTGAAGAGCATCCCCGCCGGCGAGACCGTCGCAGTTCCGGATGACGCCTCCAACCAGGCTCGTGCGCTGCTCGTGCTGCAGTCGGCAGGACTCATCGAGCTCAAGAGCGGCGGCACGATCTTCTCCGATCTGAGCGACGTCGACACCGACAAGTCGAAGGTGCAGGTGACGGCGCTGGAGGCGGCGCTGATCCCCACCGCCCTTCCCGATGTCGCCGCGGCGATCATCAACAACGACTTCGTCCAGGACGCCGGGCTCACGTTCGAAGACGCGATCGCGCAGGACGACCCGAACGACCCGAACGCGCTTCCGTACGTGAACATCTTCGCGGCGCGGGCTGATGACGCCGACAACGCCACGTACAAGAAGCTCGTCGAGATCTTCCAGACGAACGACGACGTGCGCAAGGGCCTCGCCGAGGCATCCGGCTTCACGGGCGTCTCGCTGCAGGTCCCGGTCGCCGACCTCAACGCCTCGCTCAAGAAGGTCGAAGCAGACACCAAGGCACACAAGGGCTGAGTCGCTCTCAGCCAAGTACGAGAGAATCGGGCGGTGTCATTTCTGGCACTGCCCGATTCCCCTTTTCTCTTCATCGGAGCACCCGCATGCCCATCGTGACTCTCACGAACGTGTCGAAGACCTATCCGCCCACCCAGAAGGGCGGCGCCGAGGTCACCGCCGTCGACGATGTCTCGCTCGAGATCGAACGCGGCGACGTCTTCGGCATCATCGGCTACTCCGGCGCCGGCAAGTCGACGCTCGTCCGTCTGATCAACGCGCTGGAACCGGCATCCGCAGGGACGATCGAAGTCGACGGCACCGACATCACCACGCTCTCCGAGAAGCAGCTGCGCGCGGTGCGCAGCGGCATCGGCATGATCTTCCAGCAGTTCAATCTCTTCTCCGCGAAGACCGTGCGCGCGAACATCGCCTACCCGCTGAAGCTCGCGGGGTGGTCGAAGGCCGACATCGACGCCCGTGTTGATGAGCTGCTTGCGTTTGTCGGGCTGAGCGACAAGGCGCGCGCGTACCCCGAGCAGCTCTCGGGCGGGCAGAAGCAGCGTGTCGGCATCGCCCGCGCTCTCGCGACGCGACCGGCGATCCTGCTGGCCGATGAGGCCACGAGTGCACTCGACCCCCAGACCACGCACGAGGTGCTGGATCTGCTGAAGCGCGTCAACGTCGAGCAGAACGTCACCATCGTGATCATCACGCACGAGATGGACGTCATCCAGACGATCGCGACGAAAGTCGCTGTCATGGAGAACGGGCGCGTCATCGAGCAGGGCGACGTGTTCGAGGTCTTCTCCGCACCGCAGAACCCGGCGTCGCAGCGCTTCGTCGCCACCGTCGTCAAGGGGATTCCCTCTCCGGCGGAGAGCGCGGCGCTGCGTGAGCGCCACGATGGTCGACTCGTCACGTTCTCGTTCCGCGACGGCGACTCTTCGCAGGCGCAGGTCTTCGTCGATCTCGCCGACGCCGGACTCGACTTCGAGCTCGTCTACGGCGGCATCAACGACATCCGCGGTCGCGCGTTCGGTCATCTGACGCTGGCGATTCGCGGATCGGATGCGGCGATCGATGCGGCGCTCGTGAAGATCGGCGCCTCTGTCGAAGTCACGGAGATCGAGCGAGAGGGGGCACGCTGATGGATCGTCTGATCGAACTCGGTCCTGACTTCTGGAAGGCAGCGCTCGAGACGCTGTACATGACCACCTACGCGCTCGTGCTGGGTGGGGTTCTGGGAACGCTCATCGGTCTCGGGCTGTACACGACGCGCCAAGGTGGCCTGCTCGCGAACCGGTTCGCGAATGGGCTTCTCAGCTTCGTCGTGAACTTCTTCCGACCGATTCCGTTCGTGATCTTTCTCGCGGTGCTGATGCCGTTCACGCGCGCGGTGATCGGCACCGGCATCGGCGTGAACGCCGGAGCCTTCGCGATCGGCATCGCCGCAGCATTCGCGATCGGCCGCATCGTCGAGCAGCATCTGGTGTCGGTGTCGCCCGGTGTGATCGAGGCGGCGCGGGCGATGGGTGCGGGCCCCCTGCGCATCCTCTTCACGGTCGTCGTGCCCGAGGCGCTCGGACCGTTGATTCTCGGCTACACGTTCGTCATCGTCGCACTGATCGACATGACAGCGATGGCCGGTGCCATCGGCGGCGGTGGCCTTGGCGCGTTCGCGCTGGTCTACGGTCACCGCCAGTTCGAGCCGGTGGTCATGTGGGCGGCGATCATCCTGATCGTCGTGTTCGTGCAGATCGTCCAGACGCTCGGCACGCGCCTCGCGCGCAAGGCGATGCGTCGCTGACGTCCGGCTAGGGCGTTTCGCCACCCGGTGCATCCTGCAGGGTGCGCCGGGTGCGGAACTCGCGCGGCTTGCCGCTGAGCGGGTCGATGAAGCGCAGTTCGCGCGCGAGCAGCTGAAGAGGACGGTCGTAGTCGTCGGGCATCTCATCCAGGAGATCTGGATAGAACGAGTCATTGCGGATGCCGGCGCCGAGCGCGGCGAGATGCACGCGGAGCTGGTGCATCTTTCCGCTGTGCGGGCGCAGCAGCGTGTGCAGGACGTGCTCATCGAATCCGAGCAGCTCGATGAGAGTCTCGGTGTTCGGCTCGCGCTCATCGTCGACAGTGACCCGCACGGTGCCGCGCAGCTTCTCGATGTGATTGCGGTAGATGAGCGGGAACGCGCGCCCGGCCAGAGCCGGAGCATCCGGATCCCACGCCTCAGGAAGGTCAGAGACCGCCTCGTACACCTTCTCGACCTGTCGGTTCTCGAAGAGCAGCTGGTAGGCGCCGCGGGTCACCGGGCGCGCAGAGAACAGCAGAAGGCCGGCGGTGGGGCGGTCGAGTCGATGGATCGGCGCGATATCCGGATTGTCGAGCCGATTGCGCAGCCGCACGAGCGCCGAATTCTGCAGGTAGCGACCCCCGGGGGTCGTCGGCAGGAAGTGCGGCTTGTCGAGAACGATCAGATCGTCGTCGATGTGGAGGATCTCCTCCACGACAGGCAGGGGCGTCTCCACCGGCGGCTCCCGGTAGTACCAGACGAACTCCTCGGCCCCCAGCGGGGTGTCACGCGCGAGCGCGGCACCCGTGATCGAGACGATCTCGCCCCGGTCGAAGCGCTCGCGTAGCACATCGGCGTCCAGGTGGAAGAAGCGCTCGACCATGTAGTCGGCGATCGTCGCCCAGGGGCCGGTGCGCGGCACGTGCAGGCGGGTGGCCCCGACGCCGTCGCGCACGGGGAGCGGGGAACGCATGGCCATCAGCGTGCCGCCATCATGAGTCGAAGCTCAGGCTGAGCTTTCGCAGCAGCGCAGCGAGCCGTTCGCGGTCGCCGCGGGGGAGTGCGGCGAGCAGCTCGGCCTCGGCGTCGACCAGGCGAGTGATGGCGGCATCCACCCGGATGCGCCCGTCATCGCTGAGTGTGACCAGCACGCTGCGGCCGTCGGCCGGATCGGCTTCGCGCTTGACCAGTCGGCGGCCCACGAGACGGTCGATCCGGTTGGTCATCGTGCCGCTGGACACGAGCGTCTGCTGGAGCAGCTGCTTGGGGGAGAGCTGGAAGGGGGAGCCAGCACGACGCAGGGCGGACAGCACATCCCACTCCCACGACTCCAGGTCGCTGCGCCGGAACACCTCGCGACGAGCGCGGTCGAGGTGGCGGGAGAGGCGATCGACACGGGAGAGCACTTCCAGGGGCGAGAAATCCAGGTCGGGGCGCTGGGTGACCCACGCCGCGACGATGCGGTCGACTTCGTCGCTTGAGCTC
This sequence comes from Microbacterium keratanolyticum, assembly GCF_016907255.1. Classification (NCBI taxonomy): domain Bacteria; kingdom Bacillati; phylum Actinomycetota; class Actinomycetes; order Micrococcales; family Microbacteriaceae; genus Microbacterium; species Microbacterium keratanolyticum. The sequence goes on from NZ_JAFBBQ010000001.1 coordinate 2,442,047, forward strand.
ATGAGGCCATTATCGCGGTCTCTCGATGGCGTCGCTGTCCGCGAGGAGTGCGCGTGGCGTGGCAGACTTGTCAGGCGGCCTGAGCGCCGCGGTCCGCCGTGGTGTAATGGCAGCACGACAGCCTTTGGAGCTGTGAGGTCTAGGTTCGAGTCCTGGCGGCGGAGCATGACTGGGAACACTCTCGCAATCGTCATCCTCGCTGCAGGCCAGGGAACGCGCATGAAGTCGCGCCTCCCCAAGGTGCTGCATCCCATCGGCGGGCGCCCGCTGGTCGGCCACGTGCTGACCACCGCGGGCCGCCTGGGCGCCGATCACATCGAGGTCGTGGTCCGACACGAGCGCGACACGGTCGTCGCGACGCTGAGCGAGGCCTACCCCGACGCGATCTTCGTCGACCAGGATGAGATCCCCGGCACCGGACGCGCGGTCCAGGTGGCTCTCGACGCCCTTCCCGGCGACTTCGACGGCGACGTGCTCGTGCTCTCCGGCGACGTGCCGCTGCTTGACGCCGACGCGCTGCAGGCACTGCTCGACGGTCACCGCGCAGCGTCCGCGGCCGCCACCGTCTTGACCGCACGCGTCCCCGACCCCAGCGGCTACGGTCGCATCGTCCGCGACGACAGCGGGGCCGTGCTCCGCATCGTCGAGCAGAAGGACGCGTCGGCAGAGGAAGCCGCGATCGACGAGATCAACTCCGGCGTGTACGTGTTCCGTGCTCCGCAGCTGCGTACCTACCTCGCGCGGGTCGACCAGAACAACGCCCAGGGCGAGATGTACCTGACGGATGTGATCGGCCTTCTGCGCGAAGCGAAGGAAGCGGTCGCCGCAGAGATCACCGCCGACGCCGTGGCCACCTTCGGCATCAACGACCGCGTGCAGCTCGCCGAGGTCGGGCGAGAGCTCAACGCTCGCATCGTGCGCCGCTGGCAGCGTGAGGGCGTCACCGTCGTCGACCCCGCGACCACGTGGATCGACGACGATGCGACGCTCGCCCCCGACGTCACGATCCTGCCCAACACGCACATCCTGCGCGCCACGACGATCGGCGAGGGGGCCATCGTGGGTCCGGACACCTCGCTCGTCGACTGCGAGGTCGGCGAGGGGGCGATCGTCCGCCGCACGGACGCGACGCTCGCCGTGATCGGCGCCGGTGCGACCGTCGGCCCGTTCTCGTTCCTGCGCCCCGGCACGGTTCTCGGCGCGAAGGGCAAGATCGGCGCGTTTGTCGAGACGAAGAACTCGACCATCGGCGAGGGCAGCAAGGTTCCGCACCTGTCGTACATCGGGGACGCGAACATCGGCACGGGCGTCAACCTGGGCGCCGGTGCGATCACCGCGAACTACGACGACATCACCAAGCACCGCACCGAGATCGGCGATGAGGTCCACACCGGGTCGCACAACGTGTTCGTGGCTCCCGTTAGACTGGGCGCAGGCGCGAAAACCGGGGCAGGAGCGGTCATCCGCAAGGATGTGCCCGCCGGTGCCCTGGCTCTGAGTGTCGCCCCCCAGCGCAATGTCGATGGATGGGTCGAGAAGAACAGGGCAGGCACGGAAGCTGCGAACGCGGCAACCCGAGCACGATCGGCGGAGTAACCAGACCATGGGTCAGAAGAAGAAGAAGACCGATCTCGATCGGGCGAAGAGCGTCGCTCCGAGTCTCGTCGCGAAGACCAAGAAGCGACTCGTCGTCGCCGGCGGGCGCTCGCACCCCGAGCTCGCAAAGGCCGTCGCCGCGGCGCTCGGCACGGAGCTCGCTCCCACCGAGCACCGCACTTTCGCCTCGGGCGAGATCTACTCGCGTTTCGATGTGTCGATCCGCGGGTGCGACCTCTTCCTGATCCAGTCCTTCGGCGAGCCCGTCAACGAGTGGCTCATGGAGACGCTGATCATGATCGACGCCGCGAAGCGCGCGTCGGCCAAGCGCATCACGGTCGTCGCCCCGTACTACCCCTACTCGCGTCAGGACAAGAAGGGCCGCGGCCGTGAGCCGATCAGCGCCCGACTCGTCGCCGACCTGCTCAAGACGGCCGGCGCCGATCGGGTCATGAGCGTCGACCTGCACGCTGCACAGATTCAGGGCTTCTTCGACGGCCCCGTCGACCACCTGTTCGCGAAGCCCGTGCTGCTGGACTACTTCGAGCGCACGCTCAGCGAGGAAGACCGGGAGACGCTGACGATCGTCTCGCCCGACATGGGTCGTGTGCGCGTCGCCGACACCTGGTCCGACAGCCTGGGCGCACCTCTCGCGATCATCCACAAGCGTCGTGATCCCAAGGTCGCCAACCAGGTCACCGTGCACGAGATCGTCGGCACCGTCGACGGTCGCACCTGCCTCCTCGTCGATGACATGATCGACACGGGTGGCACGATCGTCAAGGCCGCGCAGGCTCTCAAGGCGAACGGCGCACGCAAGGTCATCGTGGCGGCGACGCACGCGATCTTCAGCGACCCGGCAGCGGTGCGGCTGCAGGACGAGGCCGTCGACTCGGTCGTCGTCACAGACACGGTCCCTCTGGCCGCAGACCGCAACTTCCCGGGTCTCGTGATCCTCCCGATCGCCCCGCTGCTGGCTCGCGCGATCCACGAGGTCTTCGAGGATGGTTCGGTGACGAGCATGTTCGGCGGCGAAGCGTAACCTCCCGCCACATCACAGCGCGTCCACAGTCGTGGCGCGTAGCGTCAGCGCGTGCGCGGAAGCATCCACGTGCAGAGGACGCCACGGCCGTGGCATCCGCTCTCACCGAGCAGGAGGAACGCATGATCCGTACACCCCTGACCCCGTCTCGCACCCCGGCGCTGCGGATGGCGGCGGCGCTCATCGGCGTCGCCGGTGCCACCGCTCTCGCGGGCTGCGCGGCGCCCGCGACGCCCGATGCGGGCGCGGACGGCAGCGCTCCGGCATCGACCGACAGCGCGAGCGGCTCCTACAAGGACGGCACGTACACGGCCGAGGGAACCTATCGCACGCCCGAAGGCATGCCCGAGACCATCTCTGTGACGTTGACCCTTGCGGACGGAGTCGTCGAGGGCGTCGAGGTGACGGGCGACCCGCAGGCGCGCGAGACCGTCCAGTACCAGGGCCAGTTCATCGACGGGATCGCAGCCGTCGTGACGGGCGTGCCGATCGACGAGCTGAAGGTCGATCGCGTGGCAGGCTCGTCGCTCACGAGCGGCGGCTTCAATCAGGCCGTCGAAGAGATCAAGGCGCAGGCCGCGGAGTAGGCGCCATGCCCGTCTGGCCGTTCGAGGCGATCGGCACGCACTGGGAGATCGAGACCGACGAGGTGCTCAGCCCGCGGCTGCGCGCGAGCGTTCGTGAGGAGATCACCGCGTTCGATCAGGCGTGGTCCCGTTTTCGCGCTGATTCGCAGATGTCGGCGCTCGCTGTGGCCGGTGGCGAGATCGCGGCGCCGCCGGACGCCGTGCGGCTGCTCGACATGTACCGTGCGCTGTCGCAGGCCACCGAAGGTGCTGTGAATCCGCTCATCGGCGACAGCCTGGCAGCGCTGGGCTACGACGCGGCGGTATCGCTGCGGGCGGACGCACCCCGCGCAGCGCCGTCGGACTGGGAGCAGCGCCTGCGGTGGTCAGAACAGTCCGTCTCGCTGGATGGGCCCGGAACCATCGATGTCGGCGCCATCGGAAAAGGTCGTCTCGTCGACCGCGTGCTCGCCGCGCTCGCGCCTGTGGACGGACGCGTGATCGTCGACGCGAGCGGTGACCTCGCGACGCGCGGAGCGCCGGTGCGGGTCGCGTTGGAGCATCCGTATGATCCGAGATCGGCGATCGGAGTCGTGACGATTCAGGATGCGGCGCTCTGCGCATCCGCGATCAATCGGCGTGCCTGGGGAGACGGTCTGCACCATGTGCTCGACGGCCGCACGGGACGGCCGGTGCGCACCTGGGCGGCGACCTGGGCGATGGCCCCCGACGCGATGACGGCGGATACGATCGCGACGGCGCTGTTCTTCGAGGGCGGCACGGATCTCGCCGCGCGCTGGGGTGTGTCCTGGGTGCGCATGGGGACGGATGGACGTGTGGAGCAGTCTTCGGATGGCGTCGCCACGCTGTTTCTTGCCGACACGGCGCACGGACGGAGGGAGGGGCAGTCGTGATCACATCGCTCATCGCTGTGCGACAGCGGGTTCTTTCGCTTCTCGGGATGCTGTCGATGTACCGGACGGTGCTGCTCGCACTCCTTGCGCTCGCGGTGATCGCCCTCGTGCTGTCGTTCACCGGGCTCGTCGGGGTGAATCCCTTGGCGCTCATGTCGTCCCTCCTGGTACTGGCCGCGGCGGTCGCGGTCGTGGATGCGATCGGCCAACGCGTGGTGCGCCGAGCCTGGCGGGTGGAATCGTCGCTCATCACCGCGCTCATCCTCCTGTTCGTGCTGCAACCCGGGATGTCCCTCGCTGAACTCGGCTCCCTCGCGGTGGCGGGTGCCGTCGCTGCACTGTCGAAGTACGTGATCGTCTGGCGCGGGCGTCACTTCCTCAATCCGGCGGCCGTGGGGGCGACCGTCGTGACCCTGGCGGGCATCGGCACCTTCTCGTCGTGGTGGGTGGGCACACCGGCGCTCGTCGTCCCCGTGGTGCTCCTCGGACTCGTCGTGCTGTGGCGCACCTCACGCGTCCGCATCGTCGCGTTCTTCGTCCTCGTCGCCGTCGCCACGGCGCTCGTGCGCGATGTCACGATCTCCGCGCAGTTCGGCCTGGCCTTCTCCGCGGGAGAGTCGCTCACGCTCGCGCTGCTGCAGTCGCCGGTGCTGTTCCTGGGCGCCTTCATGCTCTCCGAACCGCTGACCCTGCCGCCTCGCCGTTGGCAGCAGTTCACGGTCGCGACCGTCGTGGGTGTGCTCGTGGGCTGGCCCATCCTCGTGGGTGGTTTCGTGACTCTCGGGCAGGAGCGCGCACTGCTCATCGGCAACCTCCTGGCGTTCGCCCTGGCGTTGCGCGGAGGACTGCGTCTCACGCTCGCCGGGCGTCGGCTCGTCACCCCCACGGTGCACGAGCTGACCTTCCAGGTGGAGGGACGTCCGCGAGTCGTCGCCGGGCAGTATGTGGAGCTCGAGGTCCCGCATGCGCGCCCCGACGTCCGGGGTACACGCCGCGAGTTCAGCATCCTCTCCTCCCCGAGCGATCTTCCGGAGCTTCGTGTGGCGTACCGGGACGGCACACAGCAGCATCCGTCCAGTTACAAGCGCGCACTCCGGGACGTCCGGGTGGGGCAGACGCTGCGCGCGACGGGCGTCTGGGGTGACTTCGTGCTTCCTCGGGGAGAAGCGCCGGTTCTTCTCGTCGCGGCGGGGATCGGCGTCACTCCCTTCGTGTCCCAGCTGCGGGAGCTTCGGGCGCAGGGCGGTGACCGCGACATCGTCCTCGTGTACGTCACCGCGGAATCCGCCGAGCTGGCGTTCCGAGATGAGCTCGAGCGCTGCGGCGTGCGCGTCATCGTGTTCACGCGCGACGAACCGCAGGAGCTGCCGGCGAGCTGGATGTGGGCGGCGGGTGCGCGCCTCGACGGCCCTCAGCTCGCGCGTCTGGTGCCCGACCTGGCCGAGAGGCATGTGCTTCTCTCCGGGCCGCCGCGACTGATCGCCGACCTCTCGCCGGAGCTCCGGACCGCGCGCAGCGTGCGAACTGACGCCTTCGCCGGCTACTGATCCGCCGCGGGATGCGGCGTCGCCTCCGCGTCTGACGTCTCCACCGGGGCCAGCGGCAGCCGTACCGTGAAGGTCGTATCGCCCGGCTCGCTGTCGACGCGGATGGTGCCGCTGTGGCCCTCCACGATCGCCTTGACGATCGCAAGGCCGAGACCGCTGCCGCCGGTCTGCCGCGCGCGGGAGACATCGCCGCGCGCGAAGCGGGCGAACAGCTCCTCGCGGTGCTCCGGGGCGATCCCCGGCCCGTCATCATGCACGCGCAGCACGGCCGTGTTCTTGTCACGTTCCAGCCGGAGAGTGACCTGTGTGCCCGCAGGCGTGTGCGTGCGCGCGTTCGCCAGGAGGTTCACGATCACCTGGCTCAGGCGGCCGGAGTCACCCGTCACGATGACGGGTTCATCGGGCAGCTCGATGTTCCAGGAGTGATCAGGCGCCGTGGGCCGGGCATCCGCCACGGCTTCGACGGCCAGTCGGGACAGGTCGACGGCGCTGTGCACGAGTTCGCGGCCCTCATCCAGGCGCGCGAGCAGCAGCAGGTCCTCGACGAGGCGCGTCATGCGCAGCGACTGCGCCTGGATGCGCTCCAGCGCCGTGTGGGTCGTCTCGGGGAGAGTCGTGTCGCGCAGCGAGAGCTCGGAGTAGCCGCGGATCGACGTCAGTGGGGTGCGCAGTTCGTGACTTGCGTCGGCGACGAAGCGCCGCATCCGCTCCTCATTCTTCTGTCGCGCGGCCAGCGAGGCGTCGACGTGATCGAGGAGCTTGTTGAGCGCCGCGCCCACGAGCCCTGTCTCGGTGCGCGGATCGGCCTCCGTGAGGGGAACGCGCTCCTGGATCTGCACGGCACCGCGGTCCAGCGGCTGGTTCGCGACACGAGTGGCGGTCGCCGCCACCGCACGCAGCGGACGCAGGCCGAGGCGGATCGTGATCGCTGTCGTGAGCGCGAGCAGGATGAGTCCGCCGAAGGTCGTCAGCGCGATCGTCGTGAACAGGGCGCCGATGTTGCGCTGGATCTGCTCGCGAGGAAGACCCACGACGATGTTCACATCGCCGCCGAGCAGCTGCGTCGTCTGCAGCACATCGTGGGTCACCTGGTAGGAGCCGAGTGAGCTGATCGCCGTGGTTCCGCGGTTCTCAGTGATCGCAAGGCCCGCCTGCTGCATCTGCTGGGTCGTGAGCTCTGTCGTCGTGCCGTCGTCGCCGACGACGGCACCGGTGGCGGTGCGATCGGGCGCGATGATGATGAGCAGGATGCCCGGGGGGACCGAACGCCCGATCAGCAGATTCGTCGCGGTCGGCACGGTGTGTGAGAGCAGCGCCTGCTCGGTCGTGATCTGCGCGACGCGGTCGCGGTTCGTGAGCAGCTGCTGGCGCAGACCCTCTTCCAGGGTCTGGCCGAGCGTCGCGCTCGTGATGATCGCGATGATCACGACAATCAGCGAGACGAAGCCGATGACGGCGGCCATGAGTCGCGCCTGCAGCGTCAGCGGACGACGCGGCGAGGGCGCGGTGAAGACGGCGGCGGGTGCGGGAGAGGCGCTCACGGTACTCAGCTGTCGGCGGATGCTACTGCGGCGACTTGATCATGTAGCCGACGCCTCGGACGGTGTGGATCAGCGGGGTGCGTCCGGCGTCGATCTTCTTGCGGAGGTACGAGATGTACAGCTCGACGACGCTGGAGCGACCGCCGAAGTCGTAGCTCCACACGCGATCGAGGATCTGCGCCTTCGACAGGACGCGGCGCTCATTGCGCATGAGGTAGCGGAGCAGTTCGAACTCCGTCGCGGTGAGTTCGATCTCGGTGCCGTCTCGCAGCACCTCGTGGCTGTCCTCGTTGAGGCTGAGATCGCCGACCTGCAGAATCGCGTCAGCGCCGTCGGATGCCGCACCGCCGCTTCGTCGGATCACCGCGCGCAGGCGGGCGACGACCTCTTCCAGGCTGAACGGCTTGGTGACGTAGTCATCGCCGCCCGCGGTGAGACCGGCGATGCGGTCGCCCACCGCATCCTTCGCGGTGAGGAAGAGCACGGGAACGAGGTTGCCGGCCTCGCGTAGGCGCTTGAGGACGCCGAGTCCGTCGAGGTCGGGCATCATGACGTCGAGAACGAGGGCGTCCGGCCCGAAATCGCGCACGACCTGAAGGGCCTCGGTGCCCGATGCCGCGGTACGCACCTCCCAGCCCTCCATGCGCAGAGCCATGGCGAGCAGGTCGGTCAGCATTGGTTCGTCGTCAACGGCGAGGATGCGCAGAGGGGAACCATCCGGACGGCGAAGCTCAGGAGCAGGCAGATCGTTCATGCTTCTATTGTCCTCGCTCGCCTATGAGTTTCCTATGAGGACTTTCGGGGATCGTCACTACGCGAGAAACCACCCCCTGCCCGAGACGCACGTGCTGACGTGGTTTCTCGCGCGGGAAGTGGTTTCTCGGCAGGGGAGAGCGACCGCGGGGCGTTAGCCGGGGTAGACGATCGGGGTGGCGTGCACGCGGGCGCAGGCATCCGTGAGAACGCCGAGCAGGTCACCATCCGCCGCGCTGAACGACTTGCCGTCGATCGCGAGCGGAGCGCCGAACACCACGACCGGGGCCCCGATCGCGGGGCATCCGACGGCCTGCTCGATCGAGAGTCCGCCGACAGCCTGCACCGGCACGGTCGTCGCCGCCACGATGCCCGGAAGGTCGGTCAGCGGGGTGAGGCCCAGATGCGGGTTGGCGTTGCGGTGGTCGTACCCGATGTGGTGGATGACCATGCCGACACCGAGCGCCTCGAGTCGTGCGCATTCGGCGACGCGATCCGCGGCACCGAGGTCGTCACCCATCACGAGCATCCCGAATCGGTCTCCCGCTTCGATGACCGCGGCGATCGTGGCGTCGTGGGCCTGACCCATGACGATCACGGCGTCGGCGCCGGCGTCACCCATCATCTCGGCCTCGAGGTAGCCGCCGTCCATCGTCTTCAGGTCGACGATGATCGGCTTGTCCGCGAACTCCTTGCGCAGTGCGCGCACCGCGTGCAGGCCCTCGGCCAGCACGAGCGGCGTACCCACCTCGATCCAGTCCGCACCCGCCTCGACCGCGATCGCGGCCGTGCGCAGCGCTTCGGTGTTGTTGGTGAGATCGAGAGAGATCTGCACAAGCGGGCGGGTGAGGGATTCGCGGGTGATACCACGGATCGACGTCGACATGCGGTTCAGGCCTTTCGTGTGGGGTGTACGACATTGCGCAGCGCTTCGCCGCGCAGATGAGCAGAGAGGTTGTGAGCGATCAGATCGGCCGCACCCAGGGGCCGGCCGCCCGCGGCGTGCGGGGTGAGGATCAGGTTGGGCAGGTCCCAGAGTGCGGAGTCCACGGGCAGCGGCTCGACGGTCGTCACGTCGAGCGCCGCGCCGCCGATCCGCTTGTCGCGCAGCGCATCGATGAGTGCGCCTTCATCGATCGTCGTGCCGCGGCCGACGTTGATGACCCAGGCGTGACGGGGGAGTGCCGCGAGCAGTTCCGCGCTCATCGCACCATCGGTCGCGGCCGACGCCGGCAGGATCATGATCACGACGTCGGTCTCGGGGAAGAGCGCGGGGAGGTCCTGTGAGGTGACGACGGTGACATCACCTTCAACGCGGGCCGTGGTGCCGACACCGGTGACCTGCGCCCCGAGGGCCGCAAGGTGAGGGGCGAGGGTCGAGCCGATGCTGCCGTAACCCCAGATGACCACGCGCGCACCGCGCAGTGTTGAGAACACCCCGGGGCTCGGCTCTGGCTGGATGCCGCCGATCTCCTCCGCCCAGCGGTGGCCGATCTGCGCGCGCCCGAGGGTGTGCAGGCGACGCGCGGCCGCGAGGGTCAGTGCGAGCGCGTGCTCGGCGACGGGGGCATCGTGCAGCGAGCGGCCGCTCGTGATCACGATGTCGTCGCGGAAGCCTGCGGCGAGGGCCGCGTCGCTGCCGGCCGAGAGCAGCTGCACCCATTTCAGGCGCGGCAGGTTTGCAACCGCGTCCTGAAGCAGCGAGGCGCCCGCACCCCAGACGACCAGCGCTTCGGCGTCCCTGTGCTCCGCGGGAATCGCGGCGGTGGGGTCGAAATGCACGACCTCGACTCCCTCGAGGGTGGTCTCGAAAGCGATCAGGTTCGGGACGAGCAGCTTCATCGGATGTCTCCTTCGGGGAACGGCACCTCGGACGCGACGCCGAGGAGGGTGAGTTCTTCGATTGTCGCCGCAGGCAGGTCGATGCCAGCGCTCAGGCGCGCGGCCTTCGTGCGCTCCTCGGGTTCGCCGGGCACCAGGACCTGGCTGTTCCCCGGCGCGGGGGCGATGGCGTGCGCGTCGGCCGCGAGGCCATCCATGCGCTGTGTGAACTGCCCGAACGGAAGGAACCGCTCGACGTCGAGTGCGAGCATCCAGTGGCCGACATCCTGCGGGCGGGAGAAGTCGGAGTACATGTTTCCGATTCCGGAGGCGATGGCGGCGCCCGAGAGCACACCGCCCAGCACTTCGGTCAGATAGGCGAGACCGTAGCCCTTGGGGCCGCCCGCGGGCAGCAGTGCCTTCACGGCCTGCGGGTCGGTGGTCGGGCGGCCCTCGGCATCGACTCCCCAGTCGGCAGGAATCGGTTTACCGGCCGCCTGAGCCACCATCACGCGCCCCATCGCGCTCGTGCTGGTCGCCATGTCGAGGCTGATCGGGTCGCCGCCGGTGGGCGCGGCGAAGGCGAACGGGTTGGTGCCGAGGAAGGCATCTCGTCCGCCGAACGGGACGACCGCCGGCTCGGAGTTCGAGACGACGATGCCGATCTTGCCCTGCGCAGCCAGTGCGCGGGCGTAGTAGCCGGCTGTGCCGAAGTGCGTGCTGCCGTGGATGACGGCGCTCGCGACACCGAGTTCGCCGCTCGCCTCGACGAGGGCTGCGACGGCCGCCCTGGCGGCGAGCTGCCCGGGAGCGCCGGCGGCGTCCACGCGGATGACACCACCCTCGCGGGTCACGACCGGCCGTGCGGTGGGAACGACGAGTCCGGCGTCGATGCGCGCGTGGTAGGCCGGCAGCCGGATCACGCCGTGCGAATCGACTCCGCGGAGGTTCGCGTCGACGAGTGTGTCGGCGATGTAGGCCGCGTCATCGTCGCTGTAGCCCCACGAGACGAGAAGCCTCGCTGCCCAGGACTGGAGCGCTGTGCTGTCGAACGTCATGTCGATTCCCTTTCGCATCTTTGCGTGGTGTGCGGGTGTGTCGTGCAGATGCACTCTCGCATAATAATCTTATTCGTAATACTTTTATACCCGACCCCCCGAAAATCAGAGCGAGGAATCAATGAGGATCAGCGTTTTCCCCAAGGGCGATCTCACCGCCTTGGCGGTCGACCGCACCATGACGGTGTTCGACTGGATCGAAAAGGCCCGGGTGCTCCCGGCCGAAGGGCTGGAGCTGTACAGCGGAATGTTCTGGCAGACCGACGATGATCACATCGATCAGGTCGGCGAGCATCTCGCGGCCGCCGGATTCGAGATGCCGATGCTGTGCGTCTCTCCCGACTTCACCAACCCGGATCCCGAGGTGCGCAAAGCGGAGTTCGATCGTGAGATCGAGATGATGCGCATCACAGCTCGACTGGGTGGGCGGGGCGCGAGCACGCGCGTGCTCTCCGGGCAGAAGCATCCCGAGGTCTCCCGCGAGCAGGGCGTGGAGTGGGTCGTCGATGCGATCACCCGGCTGCTCCCGATCGCGCGGGAACTGGGCGTCACGCTCGGACTGGAGAACCACTACAAGGACGGCTTCTGGCGCTACCCCGAGTTCGCGCAGAAGTCGGATGTGTTCCTGGAGATCCTCAACGCGATCGACGACAGGGCGAGCTTCGGTGTGCAGTTCGACCCCTCGAACGCGATCGTCGCCGGCGATGACTCCGCGGACTTCCTCGAGCAGGTCATCGACCGTGTCGTCACGATGCAGGCATCCGACCGCTCACTTGCTCCCGGAGCATCGCTCGACGATCTGCGCCAGAGCGACGGCACGCTCGGCTATTCGCCCGCGCTTCAGCACGGCGTGATCGGCCAGGGGCTCAATGACTACGACCGCATCTTCCGCACCCTCGCCGACGCCGGCTACGACGGCTGGATCAGCATCGAGGACGGCGTCAACGGCATGGGCGAGATGGCCGAGTCGGTCGAGTTCCTCCGCGAGGCGCGCGACACGTACTTCGGAGGGTCCACCGCGGTGCGCGTGCGCACGCACGAGGCGGCGCTCGCCGCCGCGGGACTCCCGAGCATCGCTCGGGGCGAGATCGAGGAGGTCGCACGATGAAGGCTCTGGTGAAGTTCGGGATGAACGACGGCGACGTCGAGGTGCGCGACGTGCCGGAGCCGGAACTGCTGCCCGGCACGGTGCTCGTCGCCGCGCGCGCCGTCGGCGTGTGCGGCTCCGATATCCACATGTGGCGCAACGGGCAGAGCTGGGAGGTCGCGCTGCCGGTGATCCTCGGGCACGAGACGGCCGGTGTCATCGCCGCCGTCGCGGACGACGTGACCGGCTGGCAGGTCGGCGATCGCGTCGTCTGTGAGACGGCCGCCTCGATATGCGGCACCTGTGCGCTGTGCCGCACGGGGCGTTACAACCTCTGCCCGCACCGTCAGGGGTACGGGGCGATCCGCGACGGTGCCTTCGGCGAGCTGCTGTGTGCCGAACCGCGCGTGCTGCACCGGATTCCGGAGAACGTGACCTTCGAGCAGGCCGCGATGACCGAGCCCTTCGCCGTCGCCTACAACGCGCTCGTGGAGCGTGCCACGGTGACCCCCGGCGACATCGTCGTGATCCAGGGGGCAGGCGCGATCGGCGCGCTTGCGTTGCAGATCGCGCGCCTGCGCGGTGCCGGCACCACGATCGTGCTGGGTACCCCCGTCGATGAGCACCGTCTCGCGAAGCTGCGTGAGCTCGGCGCGGACTACACGATCGACGTCACGAAAGAGGACCCCGCGGAGCTGCTCAAGACGCTCGGCGACGGATTCGGCGCCGACGTGGTCGTTGACGCCACAGGCGTGAGCATCGCGCTCAAGCAGAGCCTCGAACTCGTTCGTCCCTTCGGATCCATCGTCAAGGTCGGCTGGGGACCGCAGCCGCTGAACTTCAGCCTCGACCCGCTCGTGGCGAAGGCGGCGACTCTCTACGGTTCCTTCTCGCACACCTGGACGACGTGGGAACGCGTGCTGTCGCTGTTCTCCACGGGTGCACTCGAGACCGAGAAGGTGCTCGGCGGGGTCTACGAGCTCGCCGACTGGAAGCGTGCGTTCGAAGACATGGAGTCCGGGCGCAACATCAAGTCCGTCATGGTGATGCCGGGCTGATCAACGAAGAGGGGCGGATGCTGCGCAGCATCCGCCCTCTCTGATCTCGGAGATCACACGCCGTAGCGTGCGCTGACCTCTTCGAACTCCTCCAGCGTGCGCTGCACGAGCGTGAGCGCCATCTCCTGCGCGCTGTTCACATCCCGAGCGACGAGTGCCTCCGCGAGGCGGATGTGGTTCGCCACGGATTCGGCGGTGATGTCGTGCATGCCGGGACGGGTGTCGTGGCCGCGGGCGTCGAGCGTCGCACCGATCGTGTCGGCCAGTTGGGCCATCACCGCGTTGTCGGTGCCCTCCAGCAGCAGACGGTGGAAGCCGGCATCCATCTCGAAGAACTTGCGCGCATCATGGTCGAGGAAGGCCTGCTGCATGATCTGCGCGCGCTCGAGGATCTCCGCAGCACTCTCGGCCGAGATGCGCTGCGCCGCGAGCCCCGCGGCGGCATGTTCGATGCCGAGACGGAGTTCGAGCAGCTGCTTCATCTGCAACGCATAGGTCGGACCCTGCCCGCGCCACTTCACGACATAGGGGTTCAGGAGGTCCCACGACGAGGGCGGCAGCACGCGCGTGCCGACCTGAGGGCGCGCTTCGACGAGCCCCATAGAGCTCAGCGTGCGGATGCCCTCGCGCACGACGCTGCGTGAGACGCCGAGGCGGTCGCACAGCTGGTCGGCGTAGACGATGGTGCCCGGCTCGATGACGCCGTCGATGATCTCCTGCCCCAGCACATCGACCACGTGGGCATACAGCCCGCTTCCGATGCGCGCGCGGTAGCGCGCACTGCTGGTATCCGCCACTCGGGCGCCCCCGTTCATCTGCCGTCGGCCGCGAAGTCGTACTCGCCTTCAGCCGCGGCTGCTTCATAGGCGAGTCGGGGGACCTGTGTCGCCAGTTTTCCCCCGCTGATGTCGATGAGTGTACCGGTGATGTAGCCGGCGAGGTCGGAGGCGAGGAAGCAGATCAGGCTCGAGATATCCGACTTGCTGCCCCACTTCCGAAGGCTCAGCGTGTCGAGCAGTCGGGACTGCTCCGGCTGTGGGAGCTCGTCGAAGTGATTGAGCGATGTCGGAACCATCCCGGGGGCGTAGGCGTTCGCCGTGATGTTCCACGGGCCGACCTCTCCGGCGAGGGCGCGCGTGAAGTGCGCGACAGCGATCTTCGAGGAGGCGTAGGCGGCGCTGCCGTAGATGGGGACGAAGGCCGCGAACGATGCGGCGTTGATGATGCGGCCCGCGCGCTGCCGCTTCATGATCGGGAGCACTGCGCGACACATGAGGAACGTGCCCTTGAGGTTGACGTCGTGCGCGAAGTCCCAGGTCTTCTCGTCCAGGCCGTCGATCGGGCCGTTTCCTGCCACTCCCGCATTGTTGACGAGGATGTCGATGCGGCCGTACTGCTGCTCGACAGCGGCGATCACCTCGGCGATCTGCGCGCTGTCGCGGATGTCGCAGACGAACTCGCGATGCGCGGCCCCTGTGGCATCCAGCTCTGCACCGATCGTGGCGAGATCGTCGGCATTGACGTCGATCGACACGGTGGTGACACCTTCTCGGGAGAGCGTCGTGACGATCTCATGGCCGATACCCTTGCCGACGCCTGTGACGACGGCGACCTTTCCTGCGATGTCGATGTGCACCGGGAGTCCTTTCTAATCCTCGCACTTGCGTTACAAGTATGATTTATTAGAATAATGGCACCTTCGGCACCCGACGCCAAGGTTCTTCATCACATCGCGCACCGAAGCGCAGACACAGAGAAGGAGATGCGAAGATGCATCGAGCTGTATTCAGGACCGCCGCCGTCGCGGCAGCGGGAATCCTTGCGGTAGGTACTCTTGCGGCCTGTGCTCCCGGTGGCGACGCCGGCAGCGGAGGAGAGGGTGAGGGCGGTGGCACCGTTCGCGTGACGCTGGCGAACCACGTGTGGACCGACATCATCAAGTCGAAGATCCCCGAGTTCGAGAAGGAGACCGGAATCAAGGTCGAGCTCACCCAGCTCGGCGAAGACCAGCTCTCCGACCAGTACAACGTGAAGCTCAACGCGGGCACCGACGAACTCGACGTCATGATGTACCGCCCGCTGCAGGAGGGCAAGCTCTTCGCCCAGAACGGGTACATGGCCGACCTCACGGATCTCGTCAAGGAAGACGCCGACTGGGACTGGAGCGACTTCCAGTCCGGTCCCGTCGAGACGACGACCTACGAAGGCGCCGTCGTCGGCGTGCCGCTCATCACGGAGTCTCAGGTTCTCTACTACCGCGCCGACCTGCTGGAGGCGGCAGGACTCGAGGTTCCCACGACGCTCGACGAGCTCGCGGCGGCAGCCAAGACCATCTCCGAGGCGAACCCCGGCGTCGCAGGCTTCGTGGCCCGCACCGCCCGCTCGGCGGCGGTCACGCAGTTCTCAAGCTTCCTGTACAGCTTCGGCGGTGACTTCATGGACGACGGCAAGGCCAGCGTCGACACCCCCGAGGCCGTGGAAGCCTACGAGTACTACGGCGGTCTGCTGAACCAGTACGGACCGGCCAACGTCAGCACCGACATGAGCTGGCCCGAGGCCGCGGCGATCTTCGCCCAGGGTCAGGCCGCGTTCTACACCGACGCGAGCAGCCTCTACCAGAACCTCGCGCTGGAAGAGAACTCCACCGTCTTCGACAAGCTCGGCTACGCCGCCTTCCCGGCAGGGCCCGCAGGCTCGAAGCCGTACGCGATCCCGTCCTGGGGCCTCGCGATCAACGAGGGATCGAGCAACCAGGCGAACGCCTGGGCGTTCATCAAGTGGGCGACCAGCTTCGACAGCGTCCTCGCCGTGCAGGAAGAGGGCGTGCCTGGAGCGCGTACCTCTGTGTGGGAGGACCCGAAGGGCACCGCGAGCTTCCCGCCCGCGCTGGCTGACGCCATCGCAGAGAACGCGAAGAACGGCGTCGGCTACGACCGCCCGCTCGTCGTGAACGTCTCCGAGGCGCGCGAGATCGTGGGCGACCCGATCGTCGTCGGCATCACCGGCGGCGACGTCCCCGGTGCGGCGAAGAGCGCGCAGGAGAAGTTCGGCGCCTTCCTCGAAGACGAGAACTAAGCACCTAGATTCATCCACCACCGGCGGGGGCGGCGACGTCCGCCCCCACCGGTACCAACAAAGGAGACGCCGGTGAGCAGTGCCGCACGCCGTGACCTCGGAACCTGGGGACGCTATTCCCGTTGGGTCAACAAGCACCGCAAATGGGTCTTTGCCGCGCCCGCGATGATCTTCATCGCGCTGCTGCTGATCTTCCCCCTCGTTTGGACGCTCTACCTGAGCTTCACCAACTCGAAGGGCTCGGTCAGGGCTCCCTTCGACTTCATCGGATTCGAGAACTACGTCAAGGTCCTCACCGACACCGAGCGCTTCTGGCCCGCCGTCGGGCGCACTGTCTACTTCACCGGCGGCGCGCTGCTGTTCGAGGTCATCCTCGGGATCGCGATCGCCCTCATGCTGTGGAAGCCCTTCCGCGGTGAGAAGCTCGTGCGCGTCGCCATCCTGCTGCCTCTCGTCGCGACACCCGTCGCGATCGGCATGATGTGGCGCCTGATCTTCGAGCCCAACATCGGGTTCGCCAACGAGATGCTCTCGTGGCTCGGCATTCCCGCGCAGCCCTGGCTGAGCAGTCCGGACACCGCGCTGAGCACCCTGATCTTCGTCGACGTCTGGCAATGGACGCCTATGGTGACGCTCATCATCCTCGCGGGCCTGACCGCGCTTCCTGAGGAGCCGGATGAGGCCGCCCGGGTCGATGGAGCCAACTGGTGGCAGCGCCTCTGGTACGTGACGCTCCCGCTGCTCGCGCCGACGATCATCGCTGCGGTGATCCTGCGCGGCATCGATGCGCTCAAGACCTTCGACATCCTCTACGCGACCAAGGGCAAGGGCGGAGGGTCCTTCCACGAGGTGGAGACGCTCAACACCTATGCCTACGGCCTGAGCTTCGACTACAACCGCTACGGCCAGGCGTCGACGGTTCTCATCCTCTTCTTCCTGATGATCATCGGACTCATCTGGATCCTCTCCCTGCGTAAGAAGGCGTTGAACAAATGAGCGCTACGACTCTCCTCGTGCTCCCCGAGGCACGACGCAAGAAGTTCCCCCTGCCGTCGTTCGCACGCTTCCTCGGTCTTGCCCTGGTCGTGTTCGCCCTCGTCGCGCCACTCGTGTGGATGGTGCTGGCGAGCTTCAAGACGAACGTCGACATCTACGATCCGTCGAAGTTCTTCAGCTTCGTCCCGACCCTCGCGAACTACGCGACCGTCTTCGGGCAGGCGAACTACGCCGCCTACATCTGGAACTCGTTCTTCGTCGCATTCGTCGCGACCGTGCTCTCGCTCGTGCTCGCGGTTCCCGCGGCCTACAGCATGAGCCGGTTCGTCATGGGCAAGTCGGCGATGGTCGTGCTGCTGGCCCGTATCATCCCCGGCGTCAGCCTGCTCGTGCCCTGGTACTTCGTGTTCTCCCAGATGCGGCTGGTCGGCTCGTACACGATCCTCATCATGTCGATGATGTTCGTCTCGCTGCCGCTGATCCTGTACATCATGATGTCGTACTTCGACTCGATGCCGGAGGAGCTCGAGGAGGCCGCACAGGTCGACGGTCTCACGCCCATCGGCGCGTTCCTGCGCATCACGCTTCCGCTGTCGATGCCCGGTGTCGCCACCGCCGGCATCCTGTCGTTCATCTTCGCGTGGAACAACTTCATGTTCGCGCTCGTGCTGTCCGGATCGAGCACCAAGACGCTCCCCGTCGCGATCTTCGACTTCGTCGGCTACGCGAGCATCGACTGGGGTGGGCTGATGGCGGCAGCCGTCATCGTGACACTTCCGATCATGCTGATCGCGCTCTTCACGCAGAAGTACATCGTCTCCGGCCTCACCGCCGGCGCCACGAAGGGCTGAGAGATGACGCACACGGCCGCGCACGACGGCGGCCCGAGCCCTGTCGTGCCCACGCGCCCCGTCGCCATCATCGTGATGGGCACGCAGGGCGTGGGCAAGACGACGATCGGCACGCGGCTCGCGAGTCAGCTGGGGGTGCCGTTCATCGACGGCGACCGGCTGCACCCCGCCCGCAACGTCGAGAGGATGGCGTCAGGGCAGCCGTTGAGTGATGAGGACCGCGCGCCATGGCTGCGCATCGTCGGCGAGGCGCTCGCCGAGCATCAGGCCAGCGGGGGAGTCGTGATCGCCTGTTCCGCGCTCAAGCGCAGCTACCGTGATGTCCTGCGTGCGCACGTTCCGACCGCGTATGTCGTCGAACCATGGGGCCCCATCGAGCTCGTGCAGGACCGCGTGCGAGACCGTACGCACGAGTACATGCCTCCGGAGCTCCTGGCCTCGCAGTACGAGACGCTCGAGCCGCTCGCCGACGATGAGCGTGGCATCCGCGTCAACGTCGAACCCACGCCCGAGCGGATCGTCGAGACCGTTCTTGAGCACTATCAGCGCGAGAGCGCGAACCAGGAGCAGCCATGACCATCGCAGATGAGATCACCCGCGTCGAATCGTTCCCCGTCGCGCCGCGCTGGCTGTTCGTGCGCATCGAGACGCGGGAGGGCCTGGTCGGCTGGGGGGAGGGCTCGCTGGAGGGCTACGCCGATGTCGTGCGTGCTGCGGTCGACCAGTTCGGCGAGTATCTCCTCGGCAAGGACCCGTCCCGTATCGAAGACCACTGGCAGGTGCTCACCAAGGGGCAGTTCTACCGCGGTGGTCCGGTGCTCGCGAGTGCGGTCTCGGGCGTGGACCAGGCGCTCTGGGACATCGCCGGCAAGCGCCTGGGCGTCCCCGTGCACGAACTGCTCGGCGGGGCCGTGCGGGATCGGATCCGCGCCTACGGCTGGGTCGGCGGGGATGACCCCTCCGAGGTCGCCGATCACATCGCCGCGCAGATGGCGGTGGGACTCACCGCGGTCAAGATGAACGCCTCAGGCAAGATGAGCCGCAACGGCTCGGTCGCCGAGCTCGACGGCGTGGTCGCGCGTGTCGCGAGCGCGCGGGAGGTGCTCGGACCGGATCGCGACGTCGCCGTCGATCTGCACGGGCGCTTCACACTGGCGACAGCGCGCAGAGTGGTGGGACTGCTGGAACCCCTGCACCCGTTCTTCATGGAGGAGCCGGTCGTGCCGGAGAACTCACACGTGATCGGGCATCTGGTGGATGCCACGACGATCCCGATCGCGACGGGGGAACGGCTGTACTCCCGGCAGGAGTTCCTGCCCGTGCTGAACGCGGGGATCGCCATCGCTCAGCCGGATCTCTCGCACGCGGGCGGGATCTCCGAGGTCCGTCGCATCGCCTCACTCGCCGACACGTTCGACGTGCAGCTCGCCCCGCACTGCCCGCTCGGGCCGCTCGCGCTCGCCGCCTGCCTGCAGGTGGGCTTCTCGACGCCGAACTACCTCATCCAGGAGCAGTCGATCGGCATTCACTACAACAAGGGCGCGGAGGTGCTCGATTACGTCGCCGACACCGCCCCACTCGCGTTCGTCGACGGTGGATTCGAACGCCTGACCGGCCCCGGTCTGGGCATCGAGATCGATGAGTCGGCCGTGCGGATGGCCTCCGCAGGCTGGGAGCGGTGGCAGAACCCGATCTGGCGCCACGCCGACGGGTCGGTGGCAGAGTGGTGACCGTGGACAACGCAGCGCTGCGCGATCGGATCGCCGAGACGCGACTCGTCGCGATCATCCGCGGCACGGACGTCGATCAGACCGTCCAGGCCGCGCTCACGCTGATCGGCGCCGGTGTGACGACGTTGGAGATCACGCTGACGCTGGCCGAGGCTGAGCAGGCGATCGCGCAGGTGGTTCAGGATGCTCCCGCCGGGGCGCTCATCGGTGCCGGCACCGTGCTCAGCGAGAGCGACGTCGACCGCTCGATCACCGCCGGTGCGCAGTTCATCGTCACCCCCACGCTGACGGCGTCGGTGGCCTACGCCGTTCGCTCCGGCATCGGGGTGCTGCCGGGAGTCTTCACCCCGACGGAGGTGCAGCAGGGCATGGACAGCGGCGTCGCCGCGGTGAAGCTCTTCCCTGCCGCCTCCCTCGGTCCCGGATTCCTCCGCGCCGTGCGGGATCCCTTCCCGGATGCACGGATCATCCCGGTCGGGGGAGTGGGCCTCGAGGCGATTCCGTCGTACCTCGCCGCGGGCGCGTTCGGCGTGGGAATCGGCGGGCCGCTCGTCGGCGATGCGGCCCAGCCCGGCGGCGACCTGAAGGCGCTCGCCGTGCGTGCGGCGGCATTCGTCGCGGCGACGGCCGCGGGGGTGCGCTGAAGAGGCGCTCTTTCGGATGTCGGTGCCGGCGTCTAGTGTGCACGCATGGGTGAATCCACGCAGGCAACCGGAGGCAATCGCACGACCGAAGTGATCCGCGCCGCGACGGTTCAGGACGTGACGGAAGCCGTGGTCCAGGCCGCGGCAGAAGCCGTTCCTCTCGTCGTCGTCGGCGGTGGGCACAGCGTGTGGGCGCGCACAGACGTCGGCGGTCTGCGGCTCGAGCTCGCTGACCTCGCCGACGTGCAGGTCGACGGCACGATCGTCCGCGTCGGCGGTGGCGCGACCTGGGGCCAGGTGGCCGCGGAGCTCGCTGATCACGGTCTCGCGATCAGCTCGGGCGACACGTCCACCGTGGGCGTCGGGGGGCTGACGACCGGCGGCGGCATCGGCTGGATGGTCCGGATGTGGGGCCTCGCCGCCGACCAGCTCATCGGCGCGCAGGTCGTCACCGCGACGGGCGAAGTCATCGAGACCTCTGCGCTGCACGAACCGGAGCTGTTCTGGGCGCTGCGCGGTGGCGGAGGCAACTTCGGCGTCGTCACTCGCTTCGATTTCCAGGCCCATCCGCTGCCCGGCATCGCCTTCGCCGAAGGCGTGATCGACGGCGACGCCGCGGAGGTCCTGCGTGCGACGCGAGACCTGATGGAGGGGGCGCCGCGGCAGCTGACGGTCACGTACATGGATGTGCCGCCGATGGACCCGAGTGCGCCGGCCGGGGCGCGTCTGAGTGCGGTGTGGGCGGGTCCCGAGCCGGAGCGGCTGCGGGCGGTACTCGCGCCCGTCGCCGAGCTCTCCGACGTCACGGTCGAGATCACCACCCCTGCGTACCGCGACATCCTGATGGAGATGCCCGCGCCGGACGCCGAGTCTGCGCCTCCGGGCTTCATCGGCGGCAACGGTCTCTTCCGCGAACTCGATGATGCTCTTATCGACCAGTTGGTCGCGTTTCGTCAGGCTCATCCCGCATCCGTCGTGTTTCTGCGCTCGCTCGGCGGCGCGTTCGCGGATGTGGCGCAGGACGACAGCGCGTTTCCCGCGCGAGACGCGACCTGGTTCGTTCTCGCAGGGGGATTTGACATCCCTGGACTCATCGACGACGCCGAGCGCACAGCGCTTGCCCGCGAGTGGGCGGCCATCGCCGCCGGCCGCCGCGCCCAGTATGCGAACTTCGCCGATCAGGAACGCCACGAAGACGTACCCACGCTGTTCGACGGCGCCGCGCTCACTCGGCTGCGTGCGCTCAAGCGGACGTGGGATCCGACGAACGTCTTCCGGCGCAATCACAACATCGGCGCATGACGCAGAACGGGCCGGAGATCCTGTGGTCTCCGGCCCGTTCTCACTCAGACGTGAACGTCAGTGCGTGTCTTCTGCCTCGATCTCGCTGCGGTCGCCCGACCACAGCGTGTGGAAGGTGCCTTCCTTGTCGATGCGCTTGTACGTGTGCGCGCCGAAGAAGTCGCGCTGCCCCTGCACGAGGGCGGCCGGCAGGCGGTCTGCCCGGATGCCGTCGTAGTACGACAGCGACGACGAGAACGCCGGTGCTGGAATGCCCGCCTGCGCTGCAGCGATGACGACACGGCGCCATGCGGCCTGGCCGCGCGAGAGGGCATCGGCGAAGTACGGTGCCGTCAGCAGTGCAGGCAGTTCGGGCTCGGCGGCGTAGGCGTCGGCGATGCGGTTGAGGAACTGGGCGCGGATGATGCATCCCGCGCGCCAGATCTTCGAGACAGCGCCCAGATCGATCTGCCAGTTGTACTCGGCGGCACCGGCGCGGATCTCGTCGAAGCCCTGCGAGTAGGCGACGATCTTCGAGGCGTACAGCGCCTGGCGGACGTCTTCGATGAAGGCGTCCTGGTCGGCGACGGTGAAAGCCTCGTCGGGGCCGGGAAGCGACGCGGCGGCTGCGCGCTGCTCAGGGTGCGACGACAGCGAGCGTGCGAACGTCGCTTCTGCGATGCCGGAGACCGGGACGCCCAGCGACAGCGCGGTCTGGACGGTCCATGCGCCCGTGCCCTTCGCGCCGGCCTGGTCGACGATGACGTCGACGAGCGGCTTGCCGGTCTCGGCGTCGATCTGGCGCAGCACCTCCGCGGTGATCTCGATCAGGTACGACTCGAGTTCGCCACGGTTCCACTCGGCGAAGATCTCCGCGATCTCGGCGGGCGACTTGCCCGTGCCGCGACGGATGAGGTCGTAGGCCTCTGCGATGAGCTGCATGTCGGCGTACTCGATGCCGTTGTGAACCATCTTCACGAAGTGGCCGGCGCCGTCGTGGCCGACGTGCGTGACGCAGGGCTCGCCCTCGGCGACCGCGGCGATGGACTTCAGGATCGGGCCGAGGGTGACCCACGACTCGTCGGATCCGCCGGGCATGATCGAGGGGCCGAGCAGTGCGCCCTCCTCGCCACCGGAGATGCCGGCGCCGACGAAGTTGATTCCGGTCTCGCGCACGGCCTTCTCGCGGCGGATCGTGTCGGGGAAGTAGGCGTTGCCTCCGTCGACGATGATGTCGCCCGGCTCGAAGACCTCCATGAGCGACTCGATGACGGCGTCGGTCGGACGGCCAGCCTTGACCATGATGATCGCGGTGCGCGGCTTCTGCAGCGAGGCGGCGAACTCTTCGTAGGTCTTCGCCGGAATGAAGCCCGCCTCAGGGTGCTCGGTGACCAGGGTCTCGGTCTTCTCGTAGCTGCGGTTGAACACGGCGACCGTGTTGCCCTCGCGGCTGGCGAGGTTGCGGGCGAGGTTCGAGCCCATCACTGCGAGTCCGACGACTCCGATATTTGCCGTGCCGGCAGAGGACATAGAAGCACCTTCCGTAAGCGGGGGAAGCCCGCAATGTCACGAGCGTGATCGCGGGTTCTTCCAGCGTAGTCGGATGCTGTCGCCCGAGGGCGCGCTGTTACCGCATGTGCCTGCGGCGAAGCCGATCAGTCCTTGCGGTAGCCCGAGCGGCCCATGGAGAAGAGCGCGGCGGTTGCGAGAACCGTGGCGCAGACGGTCATGGCACCGATCAGCCAGAAGAGGGCATGGGAAAGGAAGGCGGCGTCAAGCATGTCCTTCATGCTAGCGGCTTTCGGGTACCATGGAGGAGTTCCTCGGCGAGGGATGCTGCGCGTGCGCACGCATCCGTTATCGACGCGGCGAAGCAAGCCCGGTGGCTTTCCTCACGTGTCTGCGTTCGAGAAGACAGATTCCAGACCACCGCGCGACGCCTTCGCCGCGCGTCCTAGAGGAGAACATCATGACTGAAGACACCAAGGTTGTCGCCGAGGTCCGCACCAGCTTCGGCAAGGGCTTCGCCCGCCGCCTTCGCGCTGCCGGCAAGATCCCCGCCGTGATCTACGGCCACGGCACCGAGCCCGTGCACGTGTCGCTGCCCGGCCACCAGGTCTCGCTGATCATCCGTCGCGCCAACGCGCTGCTCGACCTCGACATCGAGGGCACCTCGCAGCTCGCGCTCGTCAAGGACGTGCAGAAGGACCCGGTGCTGCAGATCATCGAGCACATCGACCTGCTGGTCGTCAAGAAGGGCGAGAAGGTCATCGTCGAGGTTCCGCTCGTCGTGACCGGCGAGCCGTTCGGCAGCAACATCGTCACGGTCGAGGTGGCAACGATCAAGGTCGAGGCAGAGGCCACGCACATCCCGCAGAGCATCGAGGTCACGGTCGAGGGCAAGGAAGACGGCACGCACATCACCGCGGGCGACGTCGTTCTGCCGAAGGGCGTCACGCTCGCTGAAGAGGCCGACGTGCTGCTCATCGCCGTCGTCGCTCCTGCCGCGGAAGAGCCGGCAGAAGAGGCTGAGGAAGCCGCTGCCGAGTAATCACTCGCTTCGCAGAAGGGGGTGCGACGAAAGTCGCGCCCCTTTCGTCGTTCCGGAAGGATGGGGTCATGGTGCAGACGTGGCTGGTGGTCGGCCTGGGAAACCCAGGACCGCGGTACGAGGCGACCCGGCACAACGTCGGCCAGCTCGTGGTCGATGAGCTCGCTTCTCGGCGCGGTGAGCGCTTCCGCGAGCACAAGGGCGGCGCCCGGGTCGTCGAGACCTGGGAGCGGCCGGGCGGCGACAAGATCGTGCTCGTGAAGCCGAACACGTTCATGAACGTCTCGGGCACCCCGGTTGCGGCGCTGAGCCGCTTCTACTCGGTTCCCCCGGAGCGCATCGTGCTCGTCCACGACGAACTCGACATCCCGTTCGACACGATCAAGCTCAAGGTCGGCGGCGGGCACGGCGGACACAACGGCATCCGCGATGTCGCTCAGGCACTCACCACCGCCGACTTCCCGCGTGTGCGTGTCGGAATCGGACGCCCTCCGGGTCGTCAGGACCCCGCTGACTGGGTGCTTTCACCTTTCGGTGGTGACGAGCGCGCCAACCTGCCGATCCTGGTCTCGGATGCGGCGGATGCGGTAGAGCAGCTCATCGGCGAGGGACTCGTCGCCGCACAGCAGAAGCACCACGCGCCGCGCGCTTGAGCGCAGCGCCCTCGATCAGCTTCCGGCGATCGCCGCGCCCGCGAAGAATCCGATCCAGACGATCATGGAGTAGATCACGGGGCCGAGCACCGCGAGGATGATCGCGCCGATCCCCATTCCGCGTCCGCGCCGCTTCACGGTCGCGACGATGCCCTGTACGAGCGCCCAGATGCCCAGCACTGTTCCGGCCCAGAACGAGATCTCCAGCCACAGGACGTACTCGCGCACGGGCGAGAGGAACGAGAGCACGTTCGCCGTGTTCGCCGACATCAGCGTCTCGGGCGTCAGCGCGTTGCGACCGATCTCGAGGGCGGCGTACGCGCCGACGAAGGATGTGCCGACGGCGGCGATGAGCGCGATGATCAGCGCGACCGTGCCGAGCGTCCGCGTCTGGGGGCCTTCTGCTGCCGCGGGGGCAGGGTAACCCTGCGTGTATCCGCCGATGGGCGCCGCGTAGGCACCGTTCGGCGGAGCATATCCCGTGGACGACGGGGAGCCGGCAGAGTGCGCGGCACCGGACTGCGGCGCAGCGGGCGCGCCGTAACCGGGAACGGCGTAGCCGGGTGCCCCGTAGGCGGGCGCGGCAGGCTGCGCGGACGTCGGAAGCGCGGGGGCGAGGGGCGCGGCGCTGCCGGGAACGGCGGGCGCGCCCGGGAAGTTCGCGGGAGGAGGCGGAGCCGCTGACCAGTTCGGTGCCGGTGCAGTTACGGCATCGGGCGCAGAGGCCGCGGGAGCAGGAGCCGCGGGCGGGGCCGCGGGAGGATCAAACGTCAGCTCGATCGGCGGTGCCGGCGGCACAGGCGGGGTCTGCGGAACGGGCTGCTGGGCGTCAGTCACGTCCCCATCCTAGAGGCGCGACCGCCGGATGTCGGGGGTGCGCCGTAGACTCGTTCGGTGACTGTGCAGGGGATTGTTCGCGCCTTGGAAGAGGCATCGCCGTTTCGTGATGCGCTGAGTTGGGCGCAGACCGATGCCGAGCTGATCGCTGCCGACGGCATGGACGCTCCGCTGCTCGCAGGACTGCTTCAGCGCCGGGCCGACTCCGGGAAGCCCGCTGCGCTCCTCGTCGTCGTCCCCACCGGTCGGCGCGCTGAGACGCTGGCGAGCGCCCTCGTCTCCTATGTTCCGGACGCGGAGGTGCTGACGTTCCCGGCATGGGAGACGCTGCCGCACGAGCGCTTGAGCCCCAGCCCCGACACGGTAGGGCGCCGCTTGGACGTGCTGGGGCGCATAACCGAGTGGGACGGCACGCATCCGCTCATCGTGGTGGCGTCCGTGCGCGCGGCTCTGCAGCCGCTTGCCCCGGATCTCGGCGGAATCTCCGCGCTCGTGCTGCGCAAGGGCGCCCGCGGTCTCGAACTCGATGAGGTCGCTCGCACGCTCGTCGAGCGTGCGTACTCGCGCGTCGACATGGTCTCCCGTCGCGGCGAGTTCGCCGTGCGCGGCGGCATCCTCGACGTGTTCCCGCCGACTGCCGAGCATCCGGCCCGAGTTGAGTTCTTCGGCGATGAAGTCGACGAGATTCGCTTCTTCTCGGTCGCCGACCAGCGCTCACTGCCGGGTGAGGTCGCAGAGGTGTCGCTTCCTGCGAGCCGCGAGCTGCTGCTGACGCCCGCCGTGCGCGAGAAGGCAGCGTCGCTCGTTGCGGTCTTCCCGGGGATTGCCGCGATGCTGCAGAAGATGGCAGAGGGAATCCCGGTCGAGGGCATGGAGTCGCTGCTGCCGGCGGTCGCAGGGCCGCTCGTGCCGCTCGCCGACTATCTGCCCGCGGGATCCGCCACGGCGCTGGTCGACCCCGAGCGTGCCAGCGCGCGCGCGACGAGCCTGGGCGAGACCAACCGTGAGTTCCTGGAGGCGGCATGGAGCGCCGCAACGGCCGGGGCATCCGCGCCTGTCGACCTCGGCGCCGGAGACTTTCTCTCGCTCGGTGACTTCCGCACGGCCGTGCACGACCGAGACGGCGTCTGGTGGCGGCTGAGCGCCTTCGATCCCGGTTCCGAGAGCGAACATCTCGATGCCGGATCCGACGGACAGACCGCCGTGCCGATCCCGTCGTTCCACGGCAATGTCGACGGCGCCATAGAGTTCGTCTCCGCACGTGTCAGCGACGGCTGGCGCGTCGTGCTCGTCGCTGCAGGCGCAGGACTCATCGACCGTGCGCGCGATGTCCTGTCCGATCGAGGGGTCGCGGCACGAATCGTCCCCGATCTCACCGAGGTTCCCGATGCGGGAGTGGCGACGCTCGTGGTGGGGAGCATCGAGGCCGGATTCCAGGTTCCCGAGGCGGGGCTCGCGGTGCTCACCGAGAACGAGTTCTACGGACGCACGATCGGCGGCGACCAGCGTGTGGTCAAGAAGCTCGCCTCGCGCCGCAAGAACGTCGTCGATCCGATGCAGCTCAAGCCCGGCGACTTCGTCGTGCACGCCACGCACGGCATCGCGCGCTTCGTCGAGATGACCCAGCGCGAGGTGTCCACCGGAGGGCGCAACGCCGTCAAGACGACCCGTGACTACCTGGTTCTCGAGTACGCGCCGTCGAAGCGCGGCTATCCGGGCGACAAGCTCTTCGTGCCGACCGACCAGCTCGACCTGCTGTCGAAGTACGTCGGTGGCGAAGCGCCCACGCTGTCGAAGATGGGCGGCAGCGACTGGGCGGCAGCCAAAGGCAAGGCGCGCAAGGCAGTGCGCGACATCGCGGTCGAGCTCGTCAAGCTGTACTCGGCCCGGATGAGCGCGAAGGGTCACGCCTTCGGCCCTGACACTCCCTGGCAGCGCGAGCTGGAAGAGGCGTTTCCGTTCGCGGAGACCCACGATCAGCTGCAGACGATCGACGAGATCAAGGCCGACATGGAACGGCCGATTCCCATGGACCGTCTGCTCTCGGGCGACGTCGGCTTCGGCAAGACCGAAGTCGCGGTGCGGGCCGCATTCAAGGCGATCCAGGACGGCAAGCAGGTCGCCATGCTCGTGCCGACGACGCTGCTGGTGAAGCAGCACCTCGAGACCTTCACCGAGCGCTTCGCGGGCTTCCCGGTCAAGGTGCGTCCGCTGTCGCGCTTCCAGACCGACAAAGAGGCGCGCCTCGTGCTGCAGGGCCTGCTCGACGGCACGGTCGACATGGTCATCGGAACACACCGCATCCTCACCGACCAGGTCATCTTCAAAGACCTGGGACTCATGATCATCGATGAGGAGCAGCGATTCGGCGTCGAGCACAAGGACGCCCTGAAGAAGATGAAGACGAACGTCGACATCCTGGCGATGAGCGCGACACCCATCCCGCGCACGCTCGAGATGGCCGTGACCGGGATCCGGGAGATGTCGACGCTGGCGACGCCGCCAGAAGACCGGCACCCGATCCTCTCGTTCGTGGGTCCTCGCAACGACAAGCAGGTCGCCGCGGCGATCCGTCGTGAGATCCTCCGCGAAGGACAGGTCTTCTACGTGCACAACCGGGTGCAGTCGATTCAGCGGGTCGCCGCACAGCTCGCCGAGCTCGTTCCCGAGGCGCGCATCGCCGTCGCCCACGGGCAGATGGGGGAGCACCAGCTCGAGCAGGTCGTCGACGACTTCTGGGAGCGCAAGTTCGACGTGCTCGTGTCGACGACGATCATCGAGACCGGTCTCGACATCTCGAACGCGAACACCATCATCATCGATCGAGCCGACCGCTACGGCCTGTCGCAGCTGCACCAGCTGCGCGGGCGCGTCGGACGAGGCCGCGAGCGCGCCTACGCGTATTTCCTCTACGACGAGCTCAAACCGCTCTCCGAGACCGCCGCCGACCGTCTGCAGACCATCGCGGTCAACAACGAGCTCGGGTCGGGCATGCAGGTGGCGCTGAAAGACCTGGAGATCCGCGGTGCCGGCAACATGCTCGGCGCCGAGCAAGCCGGACACATCGCGGGCGTCGGCTTCGACCTGTACCTGCGGATGATCGGAGAGGCCGTGTCGACCTTCCGCGGTGAAGAGACCGAGACCGGCGCCGAGCTGCGACTGGAGCTGCCGATCGACGCGCGCATCCCGGATGCCTACATCGACAGTGAGCGTCTGCGTCTGGAGGCCTACCAGAAGCTCTCGTCGGCCTCCACGGCCACCGCAGCGGATGATGCGATCGGTCTGGTGATCGATGAACTGACCGACCGCTATGGAACGCCCCCGCCGGAGGTCGAAGGACTCGTCGCCGTGGCACGTCTCCGTCGCCGCGCCGCGCGCGCGGGAATCAGCGATGTCGTCGTGATGGGCTCGAACCTGCGCATCGCACCGGCACATCTCGCCGACTCGATGCAGGTGCGTCTGCGCCGCCTGTACCCGACCGCGAAGCTCGTGAGCGGTGGCGATGCTCTCGTCGTCCCGATTCCGCGTCCCGGCGATGAGGCGATGACCGATGAGCAGCTCCTCGACTGGGTCGGACAGCTGCTCACCGCCCTCTTCCCCGAACCGGTCGCGGCGAGCAGCTGATCCGTCCGGGGTGTGCACAGGTGCCGCTGGTACCGTCGGCGCATGAGCCTAGACCGCAGGATGGAGCGTCCCGGTGCTCGTATCCGCTATCGCGTGGGCGAGGGCGACGGTCGCGCCGTGGTATTCACCCACGGCGCGGGGATGGACCACACAAGTTTCACGGCGCTCGCCGAGCGGGTGCAGGAGGCCGGATTCCGCCCGGTGCTCTGGGACCAGCGCGGCCACGGGGAATCCACCCTCGACGCGCACGTGCGTTTCCGTGCCGCTGACACGCTCGCCGATCTCGGCGCGCTGCTCGAGGAGCTGAACCTCGCTCGACCGATCCTCGTCGGACACTCACTGGGCGGCAACCTGTCGCAGGCGTTCGTGCGGGCCGAGCCCGACCGCGTCGCCGCCCTCATCGTGATCGGCGCGACGTGGAACGCCGGGCCGCTGACCTCCGTCGAGCGGGTGGCACTGCGGTTGGCGGCCCCCGCGCTCGCGCTCATTCCTGCACGACGTCTTCCCGGGCTTATGGCGCGCGCGTCGGCGGTGACGCCGGGTGCCATCGCCGCCACCGAAGCCGTCTTCGCTCGCATGCCGAAGGCGCGCTTCCTCGACGTCTGGCGGGCGACCGTGTCTTTCGTCGACCCCGACGACAGCTACCGCACCCCCGTCCCGCTTGCGCTCATGCACGGCGCGGAGGACCGCACCGGCAACATCGTCTCCGCGATGCGGCGCTGGGCGCTCGTTGAGGGGATCGTCGCCTACGTGATCGAGGATGCAGGGCATCTGCCGATGCTGGATGCGCCGGATGAGACGGCGCACGACCTGCTGGAGATCCTTTCTCTGCTTCCGGACACAGCCCCCCACTAGAGCAGCGAGAATCCTCCGTCGCTGGTCAGGGTCTGTCCGACGATCCAGGATGCGGCGTCGGTACACAGCCAGGCGATGAGCTGTGCGGGGTCCTCGGGCCTCCCGAATCGGCCGAACGGCGTCTTCTGCAGGTACTCCGGAATCCAGCTGAGATCACGATCGGTCGTTGCCGGATCCAGATACCCGGTGTCGACGGGGCCGGGGTTCACGGTGTTGAGGACCAGCCCGACCTCCAGCAGCTCGGCGGCGACCGTGCGGGTGACGCCCGCGAGGGCGGCTTTGCTCGTCGCGTATGCCACTTCTCCGCGCATCGGCCCATCAGCCTGCCCGGACGTCATCCAAATCACCCTTCCGGTCGGCGCGGCGAAGGGCTGACCGCCGGTGTTCCGGTCTCCCGGGCGTGCGGGCTTCCCGGACGTCGTCTGCTGCTCCGCTCGGCGGCGCCGCGCGAGCGCCCCTGTCAGCAGGAGCGTCGCACGGGCGTTCGTCTGCCAGTGGGCGTCGAGGGCGTCGGCGGTCAGATCGAAGATGCTGCCGTCACCGCCGCTCATCGCCTGGTTGCACACGAGGATGTCGAGACGACCGGTCAGCGCGGTGGCCGCATCCACGAGGTCGTCGATGGCGGCAGGATCACGCAGATCGGCATTCCTGTCACCCATCCGCGCGCCGGGCGCGAGAGCATCGCGAACGCCGCTGCGCACGGCGTCGAGGTCATCGCCACCCCAGGGCTGATCGACGTCGTGGGGACGGAAATGATGGAGGAACACGTGTGCGCCGAGGTGGGCGAGGGCGAGAGCGACGCCGAATCCGATTCCGGCACGGCGAGAGACGCCGGTGATGAGCGCGGTCTGTCCGCGAAGAGGAAGGTGCATGATGCGGTCTTTCGTTCGGGGCGCGCGTGGAACAACCCGAAGCGCGCGGGGAAGTGCGAGAACGAAGTCAACGGCATTGCATGACGGCGAGCCTAGCAGCGCGCTACGGTGGGCGCATGATCTACGAGCACCTCGGGGCTCGGCCCCGCATCGACGACACCGCAGTCATCGCTCCCACGGCCGTCATCTCCGGCGACGTGCAGATCGGTCCGGGATGTCAGGTCTTGCACGGGGCCGTGATCACCGCGGAGGGTGGGCCGATCACGCTGGGCGCCCACGTCATCGTGATGGAGAACGCGCTCATCCGTGCGACCGCCGCCGATGCCGTCCACATCGGACCCCACTGCCTGGTCGGCACTCTTGCGAGCATCGCGGGAGCCACGGTCGGCGAGGAGGTGTTCTTCGCCTCGGGCGCACGCGTGTTCAATGGTGCACGGGTGGGGGACCGCTGCGAGGTGCGGGTCAACGCGATCGTGCACCGACGCGCGGTTCTGCCAGAAGGAACCGTGGTGCCGATCGGCTGGGTCGCCGTGGGGGATCCGGTGCAGCTCCTGTCTCCGGATCGCGCGGAGGAGATCGCCGCGGCACAGCCGGAACTCGATTTCCCCGGGTACGTGTTCGGCGTCGACCGCGACACACCGGATCTCATGGTGCAGCTCACCGAGCGCTACGGTCAGTCGCTGGCGCGGCACGTCGACGACCGCTCCGTCTGAGCCAGAAACGACCGAAGGCCTCTCCCTGCGGGGGAGAGGCCTTCGGCATGACGCGGATGCTCAGATGACGCCCTGGGCGAGCATGGCGGTCGCGACGCGTTCGAAGCCGGCGCTGTTGGCACCGACGACGTAGTCGCCGGGGGCGCCGTATCGCTCAGCAGCGCGGAACGAGGCGTCGTGAACGTCAGCCATGATGTCGCGCAGCTTCTGCTCGCTGTCGGCGAAGCCCCAGCGCTGACGCGAGGCGTTCTGGCTCATCTCGAGTGCGGAGGTCGCGACACCACCGGCGTTCGCTGCCTTGCCCGGCGCGAACAGCACCTCGGACTGCTGGAAGGCTTCGACGGCCTCGGGCACACAGGGCATGTTCGCGCCCTCGGCGACAGCGCGCACGCCGTTGGCGATGAGGATGCGGGCGGATGCCTCGCTGAGCTCGTTCTGGGTGGCGGAGGGGATCGCGATGTCGACCGGCGTCTCCCAGACGTTGCCGCCTTCGACGAAGCGTGCGCCGGGGCGACGCTTCGCGTACTCGACGATGCGGCCGCGCTCGACCTCCTTGATCTGGCGCAGCAGGCTCAGATCGATGCCGGCGTCGTCGACGATGTAGCCGGAGGAGTCGGAGGCGGTGATCGCCTTGGCGCCCAGCTGCGTGGCCTTCTCGATCGCGTAGATCGCGACGTTGCCCGATCCGGAGACCGCGACGCGCTTGCCCTCGAGAGACTCGCCGTGCACCGCAAGCATCTCCTGCACGAAGAAGACCGCGCCGTAGCCGGTGGCCTCGGTGCGCACCTGCGCACCGCCCCAGCCGATGCCCTTGCCGGTCAGGATGCCGGACTCGTGGCGGTTGGTGATCTTGCGGTACATACCGAACAGGTAGCCGATCTCGCGGCCGCCGACGCCGATGTCACCCGCGGGGACGTCGGTGTGCTCGCCGATGTGGCGGTACAGCTCGCTCATGAACGACTGGCAGAAGCGCATGACCTCGGCCTCGCTGCGGCCGTGCGGGTCGAAGTCCGAGCCGCCCTTGCCGCCGCCGATGCCCTGGCCGGTGAGCGCGTTCTTGAAGATCTGCTCGAAGCCGAGGAACTTGATGATCGACAGGTTCACCGAGGGGTGGAAACGCAGTCCGCCCTTGTACGGGCCGAGCACGGAGGAGAACTGGATGCGGTAGCCGCGGTTCACCTGCAGGCGACCGGCGTCGTCGATCCATGGCACGCGGAACATGATCTGGCGCTCGGGCTCGACGAGCCGCTCGAGGACGCCGTTCTCGACGAACTCAGGGTGCTTCGTCAGCACGGGGGCGATCGAGTGGAGCACCTCGTGAACGGCCTGGTGGAACTCGGGCTCGTGAGGGCTGCGGGCCTGCACGGTGTCGAAGATGGGCTGAACGGAATCAGCGAGAGGGTGGAATTCAGGTGCAAGCGTTGCGGTCTCGGTCACGCGGGGGAAGCTTTCTAGACGAAGAGACGAGGAGCGCGGTCGATCGTGTCACGCGCGAGGGCGCCGGATACGGCGAGGAGATTTCACTTTACCGTGTCAGGCGTGGGACGTTGACACACAGATGCCCGAGGCTGTAATGCCCCGGGCATCTGGGTGTGTCATCCCGTGTTCTGCAGGCCCGCGGCGACGCCGCTGACCGACAGCAGCAGAAGTCGCTGCAGCTCCGGATCCTGCGGGGCGTTCTCCGGGGTGTCGCGCAGCGCACGCAGCGCACGCAGCTGGAGCAGGGAGAGCGCGTCGACGTAGGGGCTGCGCATCTTGACGGCGCGCTGAAGCACGCGCTTGTTCGCGAGCAGCTCGTCGCCGCCGGTCAGGCGGATCACCCATTCCCGGGTCAGCTCCAGCTCGTCGAGGACGAGCTGCGCCAGCTCCGGACGATCGCCGAGCTCGAGGTAGCGGCGTGCGATGCGCGTGTCTGTCTTGGCAAGACTCATCGCGACGTTGTCGATCATCGTCCGCAGCAGCGGCCAGTCACGATATGCGGTCTGCAGGAGCGCGACATCGCCGACGGCGTCGAGGGCGGAGCCCAGGCCGAACCAGCCGGCGAGGTTGATGCGCGCCTGTGTCCAGGCGAACACCCACGGAATGGCGCGGAGATCTTCCAGGGACTCGACGGAGAGGCCTCGGCGGGCAGGGCGCGATCCCAGCGCGAGCAGACCGATCTCCTCCAGCGGGGTGACCGTGGCGAACCAGGGGGCGAAGCCCTCGGCCTTCACAAGCGAGAAGAAGCGCTCACGGGAGGCGGCATCCATCACCGATGCCACCTCGGCGAAGCGCTCCGCAGCCTCGCTCGTGCGCTTCTCGACGCTCGGCGAGGACGCCAGCAGGGTGGCGGCGGCGACCTGATCGATGTGGCGCATCGCGATCGCGGGCTCTCCGTAGCGGGCGAAGATCGTCTCGCCCTGCTCGGTCAGCTTGAAGCGGCCATCGACGGAGTGCGGCGGCTGAGCGAGGATCGCCGAGTTGGCGGGTCCACCACCGCGTCCGAGCGCACCGCCACGGCCATGGAAGAGCGTGAGCTCGATGCCCGACTCCTTCGCCCACCCGGCGATGAGCGCCTGCGCTTCGTAGAGCGCGAGGGTTGCCGCGACGGGCCCGACGTCCTTCGACGAGTCGGAGTAGCCGAGCATGACCTCCATGCGGCGACCGGTCTGCGCGAGACGCGCAGAGACCTCAGGATGCGTGATGACCTCGGCGAGGATGCCGGGGGCCGCCTGCAGGTCGGCGAAGGTCTCGAAGAGCGGGACGACGTCGAGGACGGGCCCGTCGCCGTCGGGGAAGGCGAAGCGCGCGAGACGGTGCACGTTCGCGAGGTCGTCGGCGGACTGCGTGAACGACACCACGTAGCGTCCGGCGGAGCGCGGACCGTACGTGTTCTGGATGTGCGCGACAGCGCGGAAGACCTCAAGGACCTCCTGCGTCTGTTCGCTGATCTCGCCGCCGGCCTGCAGCTCGGCGAGCGCGGTGCGGTGCACCTGGGAGTGCTGGCGCACTTCGAGCTCGGTGAGGTGGAAGCCGTACGTCTCGACCTGCCAGATGAGGTGCTGCACGCCGCCGAAGGCGTGACGGCGCGCCCCGGCAGCCTCGAGCGAGTCCTGCACAGCGCGCAGATCGGCGAGCAGCTCGTCGGGGACGCGGTACCCGCGTGCCCGATCACCGAGGCGGGTCGCCGTGACGCGGCCCGCGATGAGCAGCATGACTCGGCGGTGCGGCTCTTCGGGGGAGCGCTTGGCAATCTCTTCCGCAGTCTCGGGATCTGCGGCGCGCAGCTGGTCCCAGAGTGCCTCGACCGCGGCGGAGGGCGGGGTGCCCTCGGCATCCAGTGTCAGTGTTCGTCCGATGCGGGCGATCGCGCTCTCGAGGCCGCGCAGGACGTGATCGGACGCGATGGCCGCGGCCTCGCGTGTGACGTCTGCCGTGACGAACGGGTTGCCGTCGCGGTCGCCGCCGACCCACGATCCGACGCGCACGAAAGCGGGTGCGATCGGCGCGGAGTTGCCGGAGTCGGACCCGCGCAGCGCATCGTCGATGCGGCGGTACACGTGCGGCACCGTCGTGAAGAGGGTCTCGTCGAACACGGACATGACCGTGCGCACCTCATCGGTGGGCGCGGGCTTCTCCGCACGCAGAGGGGCGGTGCGCCAGAGAGTGTCGACCTCTTCCAGCATCCGGCGCTGCGCGCGCTGCTGTTCGGCACCGCCCTCGCTTGCGACGTCGTGCTGGGTCAGCAGATCGGCCAGACGGCGGATGCTGCTGGAGACCGCGCGACGGCGGGCCTCGGTCGGGTGCGCCGTGAACACGGGGTGGAAGCGCAGCGCGCCCAGGCGCCGCTGCGCCTCCTCGGAGCCGACCTCGCCGACGAGCTGCGCGAACGCGGTCGCGACGGTGTCATTGGCGTCGGGTCGGCCCGGCTGACCCGCCCGATCGCGGAGCACGCGCACGCGCTGGTGCTCTTCCGCGAGGTTCACGAGGTGGAAGTAGGCGGTGAAGGCGCGAGCGACCTCGTCGGCGCGCTGCACCGAGAAGGATTCGGCGATCTCGGTGGCGCGGGCGAAGGCCTCGGCGGAGTCATCGTCGTACGCCTGGATCGTGGCGATGCGCAGTCGCTCCACATCGTCGAAGAGGCCGTCGCTGCCGCATTCGCGCAGAACCTGGCCGAGCAGAGCTCCCAGCATCCGCACATCGGCGCGCATGGCGTCCGGAATCTCGCGGCCGGCCTCGAATCGCCCAATGAGACGGATTGCTTCAGTGTTCGTGGGTTCGGGGGTCACCTTTCGAGCGTAGCCGGGTCAGCAGCGTGCTCCCGCACGGTTACGGCCCGCGACAGGCAGTCGCGTCAGGACTCGGATCCGGATGCCCCGCCAGCGGCGCAACGTACGATGGAATCGATGAGTACTTCGCGCAATCCTCTTCGTTCTCAGCAATTTCCGGCGATTCTTCTGCTGGTCGCAGCGGGGGTGGGTCTCCTTCTCGCCAACACCCCGGCCCATGACGGCATCGCCGGACTCCTCGATGCGCACATCGCGGTCCCCGGCACGATGCTCGACCTGTCGGTCGCGCACTGGGTGTCGGACGGACTGCTCGCGATCTTCTTCTTCGTCGTCGCACTCGAGCTGCAGTACGAACTCACGCGTGGCGACCTCAACAGCGTGCGCAAGGCTCTGCAGCCGGCGATCGCGGCGGCCGGTGGCATCCTGATCCCGGTCGTCGTCTACCTGATGATTGCTGGGGGTGCGGAGACGAGCAGCGGCTGGCCGATCCCGACCGCCACCGACATCGCGTTCGCGCTCGGCGTGCTCGCGGTGTTCGGGCGCGGGCTGCCCTCGGCGGTGCGCGTGTTCCTGCTGGCGCTCGCGATCCTCGACGACATCGTCGGCATCATCTTCATCGCGGTCCTGTTCGCGAAGGACCTCGACTTCGTGATGTTCCTCCTCGGCGTGGTCGCCGTGGCGGTCTTTGCCGTGCTGAGCCGGATGCTCCGGGGCGGCGCCCGCATTCCGGTGGCCATCGCGATGGTGCTGGTCGGTCTCGTGGCCTGGGGTCTCGTGGCCTCGTCGGGCGTCCATGCGACGATCGCAGGTGTCATGCTCGGCCTCGTCATGGCGCCGAAACCCGCAGACCAGACACGGCACGTCCTCGAGCCGTGGGTCAACGGGATCGTGCTGCCGATCTTCGCGTTCGTCGCCGCCTTCGTCGTGATCCCACAGGTGTCGCCGACGGAGCTCTCCCCAGCCTTCTGGGCGATCGTTGTCGCTCTGCCGGTGGGCAAGATCCTGGGTATCGCGCTGTTCGGCTGGGTCGCGATGCGCATCCGTCCGAAGGGGGCTGCTCCTGCACTGCCCTTCGTGGACATCCTCGCGGCAGGCGCCCTGGGCGGCATCGGCTTCACGGTGTCGCTGCTGCTGGCGAACCTGGCCTTCGCAGAGGACGCGGTCATCCGCGACCAGGCGATCCTCGGTGTTCTCCTCGGGTCGCTCATCTCGCTGGTGCTCGCGGCGGTCATCGTGTCGGCCCGTGCTCGCGGCTACCGCAGGGCGATGGCGATCGCATGAGCCCGGACGGACGGCGCGGCACTGAGGAGCGCGTTCCTCTGCAGGACGCGGCCGAGACGATGCGCGCCGTCCGTGAACGCTGCGTGTGGTCGCAGCGGATCACGCATCGGGATCTCGTGCCCTATCTGATCGAGGAATCCCACGAGCTCATCGACGCCATCGAGAACGGCGACCGCGTCGAAATGCGCGAGGAGCTCGGTGACCTGCTCTGGCAGGTGCTCTTCCATGCCGCCGTGGCTGCGGAAGACGAGGACGACCCGTTCACCATCGATGACGTCGCCCGCACTCTGAGCGAGAAGATGGTGAGGCGTCATCCGCACGTGTTCGGCGATGCCGTCGCCCGCACGCCGGAGGAGGTGCTCGTGCACTGGAATGCGGCAAAGGCCGCGGAGAAGCGCGAGCGCCGGAGTGTTCTCGATGGCATCCCCCGGGGGATGCCCGCCCTCGCGCGGGCGCAGAAGGTGCTGGGCCGCGTGGCCGGTCCGACGGTCCCGCCCAGTGATTCGCCGCGAGCGGTCGCGTCCGAAGCCGATCTCGGGGACGCGCTTCTCGCGCTCGTCGCTCAGGCCCGCGCGCAGGGCTGGGACGCGGAGCGCGCACTGCGTGAGCGCCTCGCGGCTCTCGAAGCCGAGGTTCGCGCCGCGGAGCCCGCGGGCGACTGACGGCGCAGGCCCACGGTGCAGACCTGGGAAGATAGTGCTGTGGCTACCGTGAACCCTCCCCGTGGAATGCGCGACATCCTTCCCGCCGACAAGGCGCGGCGAGAGCGCGTGCTGGCGATCATCCGCGAGCGCTATCGTGCGCACGGATTCGACGAGATCGAGACCCCGGCCCTGGAGGAGTACTCCCGGCTGCACGCGGGCATCGGCGGCGACAACGAGAAGCTCGCCTTCAACGTCCTGCGCCGCGGCCTGGAAGCGGAGGCGATCCGTGCGGGTGCCGACGACCCGGCGGCTCTGGCCGATCTGGGTCTGCGCTACGACCTGACGGTGCCCCTCGCGCGCTACTACGCGAGCAACCGCGGGCAACTCCCCGGTGTCTTCCGAGCTATTCAGATCGGCCCGGTGTGGCGCGCTGAGCGTCCGCAGAAGGGGCGTTACCGCCAGTTCATGCAGTGCGACATCGACATCATGGGCGATGACTCCGCACGCGCCGAGGCGGAGCTCATCGCGGCGTCCCTGGATGCGATCGACGCACTCGGACTCGAAGGCGCGACCGTCCGGATCAACGACCGGCGCGCCCTGGACTGGATGCTCGACACCTTCGGGTTCGCTCCGGACGAGCGCGCAGGAGTCCTCATCACGATCGACAAGCTCGACAAGATCGGTCCGGACGGCGTCGCGGCGGAGCTGCGTGAACGCGGTGCTGCCGCATCCGCCGTCGATGCCTTCGAAGCGTTCCTGCGACGTCCGCAGACGCTCGAGTACAACCCGTTCGGCGAGCGTCAGATTCGCAAGGGACTGCCCGAGAACGCGCCGGATGAGATCGTCGCGCACCTCGTCGGGATCGGCGAGGCTGTGGCCGCCTCTCGCGAGCCCGCGCCGGGAATCGACCCTGTCCCGCTCGTCTTCGATCCGTTCCTCGTGCGCGGCATGGGCTACTACACAGGCACGATCTTCGAGCTCGCGCACCCGTCGGTCGACTACTCGCTCGGCGGCGGCGGGCGCTACGACGGCATGATCGGTCGTTTCCTCGGCCAGCAGGTGCCGGCGGTCGGCTTCTCGATCGGATTCGAGCGCATCGTCGATCTGGTGGCAGAGCAGCAGGACGCCACGGCCAACGCTGTCGTGCTCGTGCACGACGCGGATGTTCCGGTGGTCGAGCTGCTCGCGCACAAGAAGGCTCTGATCGATGCGGGCGCGCGGGTGCGTCTGGAGCGTCGCACGAAGAATTTCAAGGCTCTTCTTGAGCGTGCGCAGGGCGACGGCTACACGGCTTTCGCCGCGGTGCGTGCCGGCGATGCCCCGGGAGCGCTCGAGGTTAAGCCGCTGGGCTGACCCCGAGCGCCACGGCGATCACGTGAAGGATGCCGCCCATTCCTCGACGCGGCGGGCGCTCTCTTCATCGGAGATGTCTTCGATGCGGGTCATGATCGACCACCGCACACCGAACGGGTCGCGAACACTCGCGAAACGGTCGCCCGAGACGAATGTCGACGGCGCTTCGCGTACCTGCGCACCTGCGGCGACCGCTGCCTCGAACACCCCGTCGACGTCGGGAACGTAGATCCCGATCGAGTAGCAGTCGTCCTCGCCGGTGGGCGGGGCGACGAGGTGGTACTCGGGGTTGGGTTCGCCGATCTGCATCCCTCCGAACGGGAACACCACATCGGCGTGCACGATCATGCCGCCCATCTCGGTCACGCCCTGCACGCTCGCACCGAAGACGTCGCGGTAGAACTCCAGCGCACCGCGCGCGTCGGGGATCGCGAGGAAGGGGGTGAGGGTGCTGGATCGCAGCGGACGGCCATTGTCTGTGTAGATTCCTGTGGTCATGGGTCCACGCTAGAAAGGCCCCGCGGCGTCTGCTTGGAAATCTGCGACATCCTCGGCGCCCACTCTCTACCCTGGGGGAATGATCGATCAGGAACGCGGAGTGCTCTACCCCGCGCAGATGCCGCAGCTTCACCGAATCCCTGCGCCGGAGGCGGCGTCGGAGCTCATCTCCTGGCTGTGGATCCCGGAGTGGGATCTTCCTGAGGGCGTCACCTCGCGGCAGGAGGTCGTCGCCTTTCCTGCGTTGAACCTCGTCGTGATGGCAGAGGGGATCGTGCTCGCCGGCGCGACGACCAGGAGGAGTCATCGCGATCTGCACGGGTCCGGATGGGCGGTGGGTGCGCTGCTCACCCCGGCGGCTGCCGCGGCGCTGAGCGATGCGCCGGCGGAGCTGGTCGATCGGGAGGTCGCGGTGGATGCGGAAGGGCTGCGGGCTGAGGTGGCGGCGGCGATGTCCGTCGGCGGTGCCGAAGGGCGAACGCGTGCGGCGCAGGAGGTGTCGGCCTGGCTCGTCTCGCGCGTCGGGGAGGTGAGCGAAGCCGCGCGTCAGGCGAATCGCATGGCGGCGCTGCTGATGACGGATGCCACGGTGCGGCGCGCAGATGACGCCGCGGCCCGCCTCGCGGTGTCGCTGCGCACGCTGCAGCGCATGGCGCACCGGTACGTCGGCGTTCCTCCTCTTGCGATGATCCGGCGCCGCCGACTGCAGGAGGCGGCGCAGCGGCTGCGTGATGACCCCGGGGCCGATCTGGCTGGTCTTGCGGCCGAGCTCGGCTATGCAGATCACGCCCACCTGAGTCACGATTTCCGGGCGGTCCTCGGGCTGACGCCGAGCGACTACCGAGGCCGGGTCTCGGACTGAGCCCTGCGGATGCGCAGCCGCAGCATTCGGTACACGACACCGGCGAGCACCACGCCTGTTCCGACCAGCGAGGCCTCGGTGGGCAGCGTGCTGACGAGGAGGATGCAGGCCAAAGCGCCGGCGATCTGCAGCGCGCGCGGGTACCTGCGCGCTTCCGGGCGCTGGCGGAAGGCAGCGACATTGGCGATGAGGTAGTAGAGCAGCACTCCGAAGGAGGAGAAGCCGATCGCCCCGCGCAGGTCGGCGAGCAGGACGATGCCGATCACGAGCACGCCGATCGCGATCTCCGCACGCCGTGGCACCTGCCAGCGTTCGTCGATGCGCGCGAAGAAGCGGGGGATGTCGTTCTCGCGCGCCATGGCGAGACTTGTGCGACCGATGCCGGTGAGCAGCGCCAGAAGGGCCCCGAGCGCGGCGGCCGCGGCGGCCACACGGACGACGGGCGTGGCAGCGGACCAGCCGGCCGCCGCGAGAACGTCGACGAGTGGTGCCGCGGATATCAACACCGATGCGCCGAGGGTGAGCACGACGGTCGCACCGACGAGGACGTAGACGGTGACGGCACCTGCGAGCGCGAGGATGATCGCCCGCGGGATCGTGCGCGCCGGATCGGTGACCTCTTCTCCCATCGTCGCGATGCGCGCATAGCCGGCGAAGGCGAAGAACAGCAGACCCGCTCCCTGCAGGATGCCGTAGGCGGTCGCGGCAGGAAGTGGCTGGGGGGAGGCTCCTGTCGCGACAGCGGTTCCGCCGGCCGCGACGACGACCGCGAGACCAAGCAGCGAGACGAGGACCAGGATCCGCGTGAGGAGGGCTGTACGCGTGACGCCGAAGCAGTTCACGGCTGTGAGCATGGCCACCGCGATGACGGCGACGGGAAGCTGCCACCCTTCCGGAGCGGCATAGGCGGCGAAGGTCATCGCCATCGCGGCGCAGCTGGCGACCTTGCCGACCACGAAACACCAGCCCGCGATGAAGCCCGACCAGGGGCCGATCTCGGCCCGTGCGTAGGCGTAGGTGCCGCCGGCCACCGGGTGCACGGCGGCGAGCTGCGCCGATGAGGTCGCGTTCGCGAACGCGACGAAGGCCGCGACAGCGAGGGCGATGAGGATGCCGGAGCCCGCGGCGCCGAGAGCAGGCGCCCAGACGGCGAAGACTCCGGCCCCGATCATGGAGCCGAGCCCGATGACTGTGGCGTCGCGCAGGCGGAGAACACGAGCAAGGGGCATTCGATCAGGATCCCACTTGCGGGTGAACGGCGGGTGACGTGCTCAGCGTCGCGCGTCGGTGACCCGCTTCTTCTCGCGGATGTAGACCTCGCGACGCACCTTCGCGACGACATCGCCATCGCGGTCGGTGATGACCGTCTCGAACCACTCGCGCACCGGTGCGCCGGCGTGCGCGCGGTCACGGATCTCCTGCGCCTTCGCCGCCGACACCTCGAACTCAGCGGTCAGCACGCCGCGGCCCGGCTTCAGGAACTCGATCTCGCCCTTCGTGTCCCAGACGACGTAGTCGCGCCCGAGCTGGTGCATCACGAGCATGAAGAAGTAGGGATCTGTCATCGCCGACATCGAGCCGCCGAACGCCGTCTTGACGTAGTTGCGCGTGAAGACGTTGACGTGCAACTCCACCGTCGCGTGCGTCCAGTCGTCGCTGAAGCGGCGCACGCGGATGCCGCTGAAGAGGTTGGGAATCCACAGGCTCATGCCGATCGCGAGGCGGCGGGGTGTGATGCGCATGACAGCATCTTCCGCTGACGGAATCGGCTCTTCCGCATCGTTGGTAGGACTGCTATAAATGTTCTAGTTGAACTAGAACTAGCCACGGTGAGGCCGCATGCTACTGACGATGGGTGCTCAGAGCGATCGACCGCTCTTCGAGCAGGTCGCCGCCTCCGTGCGTGCCGCGATCGCCGCAGGGCGCGTACGGCCCGGCGACAGGCTGCCACCGGCCCGCGAGATCGCCGCTGGCCTGGGCGTCAACCTGCATACGGTGCTGCACGCCTTTCAAGAACTGCGAGACGAAGGACTGATCGAGGTCCGTCGCGGGAGAGGGGCGAT
The DNA here is from genome assembly GCF_016907255.1 of Microbacterium keratanolyticum. Taxonomy (NCBI): domain Bacteria; kingdom Bacillati; phylum Actinomycetota; class Actinomycetes; order Micrococcales; family Microbacteriaceae; genus Microbacterium; species Microbacterium keratanolyticum. Next base: position 2,484,681 of record NZ_JAFBBQ010000001.1, read on the forward strand.
CGTGACGGCTGCGGCCGCCTCACTCGCCGACCTGCATGCCGACGTTGAGGCCCTCGTCGCACGCGCCCGACGCCTCGGAATCACGCCCGACACCCTGGCCGCATTGATCAAGGAGACATCCGCATGACACACGACCAGCGCCGCGCCCGCACCGCAGCCCTCTGGGTGGGGGTGATCGTGCCGTTGGCGATCCTTGCGCTCGCCGCCGTCGTGGTTCTCGTGTGGCTCCCGGAGGTGCCCAACCCTTCGGCGATCCACTGGGGCACCGACGGCGCGGACGGCTTCGGTCCACCCTGGATGAACCTCGGACCCCTGCTCATCGGCGCCGCACTCGTCATCAGCTTCGCGGTCATGGGTCGTTTCGCCGGGCGGCTTCCGCAGCATCAGGAAGGACCGGCGACGCTGTTGCCCCGTTCCCAGGACCCGTCGTTCACGGCGCGATTCCTCGCCGCGACGAGCTTGGGCCTTGCCAGCATGATGGGCCTGCTGACCCTCGTGATCGTCGGTTCCCAGCGCGGGCTCGAGGACGCGCAGGACGCGCCGGACATCGGCGTGGCGGTTCTGATCGCCTTCGCGGTGCTGGTGGGCGTCACCGCCCTCGGCTGGTTCCTGCAGCCCGCAAGTCCGAAGCCGCAACTGCGCAGCGGTCCCAGTGCGGCGCCGCTTCCCCTGGCGGACGGCGCCAGCGCCGCCTGGTTCGGATCCGCCACGCTGTCGCGAAGCGGAATCATCACCCTCGGCGTACTCCTTTTCATCACTCTCGCCCTCGGCGTCGGCCTCGTCGCCGTCGATGCCGTGGCGGGGTGGATCCTGGTCGCCACGGCAGTCGTGCTGATCCTCCTGATGCTCGCGACCTCCGTCTTCCACGTCCGCGCCGACAGTGCGGGGCTTCACGTTCGCGGTGCCCTCGGCTGGCCTCGCTACGAGATCCCCGCCGCTGAGATCGCCTCGGTGCGAGCGGTCGCCGTGAACCCATTCGGCGAATTCGGCGGATGGGGAATCCGCTGGGGCGTTGACGGACGCTTCGGCGTCGTCCTGCGCACCGGCGAAGGAATCGAAGTGACCTGCAAGAACGGAAAGATCATGGTCGTCACGGTCGATGACGCCACCACCTGCGCGGCCGTGCTCAGCACCGCCGCATCCGCTCGAAAGGACGACGCATGACCGATTCCCCCGCTCACTCTCTTCGGACGGTCCCGTGGGGTGCGGTCGCGCTCTTCGTCGTGACCGCCTGCGCGCTCGCCTGGCTCGTCGCACTGCCCCTCTGGCTGGGCGAGGGCCTGGCGGCACCCATCGCACCGCTGCTGCTGCCTCTCATGATGTGGACCCCTGCGGTCGCGACTCTGATCGTGATGCTCGCGCTCCGCGTTCCCGCGAAGGGGGAGCGGGTGCGGTTCCTGGGGCTGTGGCCCCTGCGCCCCGCCAAGCGCGTGGTCTGGCTCATCGTCGTCGGATGGCTTGCACCTGTCGTGCTGATCGTGCTCATCGTGGCGGTGTCCGCACTGTTCGGGCTGGCGCAGCCGGACTTCACCTTCTCGGCGTACGCTGCGCTCCTCGAATCTGCGACACCGGCGCGCACCCCACTCCCGCCCGTTGAAGCGCTGGTCGTCGCACAGCTGGCCATGGTTCCCCTCGGCGCCCTCATCAACAGCGTTGCCGCCTTCGGAGAGGAGATCGGGTGGCGCGGCTGGCTGCTGCCTGCGCTCCGTCCCCTCGGCACCTGGCCGGCGCTCGTTCTGAGCGGCGCGATCTGGGGGCTGTGGCATGCGCCGATCATCCTGCTCGGCTACAACTTCGGCCGTACCGACATCACGGGAGTGCTGTTCATGATGGGCGGCTGTGTCGCCTGGGGCGTCTTCTTCGGATGGCTGCGCCTGCGTTCGGGATCGGTCTGGCCCGCGGTCGTCGGGCACGGTGCGCTCAACGCCGCGGCCGGACTCATCCTGCTGCTGCAGCCCATCGGAACCCCGTTCGATCTGGCGATCGTCGGGCCGCTGGGCGTTGTCAGCTGGGGCGTCCTCGCCGTCGTCGCGCTCGTCCTCGCACTCACCGGTCAGTTCCGCACGCAGCCCGAGCTCGCTCTGTGTCGCGAGCGCGTGGTGGCGCCGCCTGCCGTGGAGACACCGGCGCCGTGATGCGCCTTTGGCCCCTTGACGGCGATGCGCCCAGCGAGTTGGCTGAGGAGCATGGCGCAACCGACACCGCAGAACTGGGCAGCGGCCGACGAACTGCTCGCTGACCTCCTCGTAGGGCACGACCCGGCGCTGGAGGCGACGCTCGCGGCGCAGCATGCCGCGGGGCTCCCGGCGATCGAGGTCGCTCCCGTCTCGGGCAAGCTCCTGAACCTGCTCGCGCGCCTCGGTGGCGCACGTCGAGTCCTGGAGATCGGAACCCTGGGTGGCTACTCCACGATCTGGCTCGCCCGCGCCGTCGGCGAGGCCGGACGTGTGGTCACGATCGAGGCGGAGGCGCAGAACGCCGCCGTGGCGCGCGCGAACATCGATGCCGCGGGGGTGGGAGAGCGGGTCGACATCCGCATCGGCCGCGGTGCCGAGGTCCTGCCGACCCTCGTGCCGGGCTTCGATCTGATCTTCATCGACGCCGACAAGGAGTCGAACACGCTCTACCTCGACTGGGCCGCGAAACTCGGCCATCCGGGGGCGCTGATCGTCCTCGACAACATTGGTCGCGACGGCGAGATCCTCCACGCCGACAGCACGGACTCCAAAGTGCAGGGCACTCTCGCAGGCCTGCGGATGCTGGGGGAGGACCCGCGATTCGACGCCACAGCCCTGCAGACCGTCGGCCTGAAAGGCTGGGACGGCGTCGCACTCGCCCTGCTCGCCTGAGGGCGTCCGCGCACACGGCTAGACTGACCACGGATCGACGTCGCTCCACCACACCCTTCCCCCTGAGCAAGGAGCACATACGTGGCACAGATCGAGGCTGTAGGCGCTCGCGAGATTCTCGACTCGCGCGGTAACCCGACCGTCGAGGTGGAGGTGCTTCTCGATGACGGCATCGTGCAGCGCGCCGCCGTTCCCTCCGGTGCGTCCACCGGCGCGTTCGAGGCATACGAACTTCGCGACGGCGACAAGAGCCGTTACGGCGGCAAGGGTGTCCTGAAGGCCGTCGAGGCCGTCATCGACGAGCTCGGCCCGGCGATCGAGGGCATGGAAGCCAGCGAGCAGCGCGTCATCGACGAGATCCTCATCGAGGTCGACGGCACCAGCAACAAGGGCCGCGTCGGCGCCAACGCGATCCTCGGCGTGAGCCTCGCCGTCGCCAAGGCGGCCGCAGACTCCTCCGACCTCCCGCTCTTCCGCTACCTCGGCGGTCCGAACGCGCACCTGCTGCCCGTTCCGCTGTTCAACGTCATCAACGGCGGCGAGCACGCCGACAACGGCATCGACATGCAGGAGTTCTTCCTCGCTCCGATCGGCGCCGACACCTATGCAGAGTCGCTCCGCTGGGGCGTGGAGACGTACCACGTGCTCCGCAGCGAGCTGAAGGCCGCCGGCTACGCCACGGGCCTCGGCGACGAGGGTGGCTTCGCCCCCGACCTGCCCAGCAACCGCGAAGGCCTCGAGTTCCTCATCAAGGCGATCGAGAAGGCCGGCTTCACCCCGGGCAAGGACATCGCGCTCGGCCTCGACGTCGCTGCGACCGAGTTCTTCAAGGACGGCGTCTACCGCCTCGACAACAAGGACTGGACCGGCCCCGAGCTGATCGAGTACTACGTCGGTCTCGTCAACGACTTCCCGATCGTCACGATCGAGGACGCACTCGCTGAGGACGACTGGGACAACTGGAGCCTCCTCACCGACGCCCTCGGCAAGAAGGTGCAGCTCGTCGGCGACGACCTGTTCGTCACCAACCCGCAGCGCCTCGCTGACGGCATCAAGCGCGGCGTCGCGAACTCGCTGCTCGTCAAGGTCAACCAGATCGGCACGCTCACCGAGACGTTCGACGCCGTCAGCCTCGCGCAGCGCTCGGGCTACACGGCGATGCTCTCGCACCGTTCGGGTGAGACCGAAGACACGATGATCGCCGACCTCGCCGTCGCCACCAACGCGGGTCAGATCAAGACGGGTGCGCCTGCTCGCAGCGAGCGCGTCGCGAAGTACAATCAGCTTCTGCGCATCGAAGAAGAGCTGGGCGACGCGGCGGTCTTCGCCGGCGCTTCGGCCTTCCCGCGTTTCTCCGCCTGAGGCGAGAAGAACGCGCGAACGCACTGAGTACTGAACGGAGGGGGAGCCATGTCACGACGACCGGCTCCCCCTTCGTCGTCTCCGCGTACGACGGGCCGCACAGCGGACAGGTCTCGTCCTGAGACCGGAACGATCGACGTCCGCGGCTGGGTCAGTGGCATCCGCCTGTCGACCTTCATGGTCATCATGCTCTCGCTGGTCGTCCTCGGCGCCTGGGTGCTGGTGCCCACCCTCGGCACGTACATCGAGCAGCGGCAGAAGATCGCCGCACTGGAGCAGGCCGTCCACGTCAGTGAAGAGCGCATCGCCGAGCTCAAGGCCGAACGCGATCGCTGGAACGACCCGGCGTACATCACGACGCAGGCGCGCGAGCGCCTCTACTACGTCAAGCCCGGCGAGATCGTCTACCTCGTCGACAACGACCTCGACCCCGATGCGCTGCCTCGAGAGCAGGAGCCGGTGAGCGGCGAACTGAAAGAGCGTGAGGCCGATTGGATGCCGCAGATCCTCCGCACGCTCGCCGCATCGGGCCTCGCGCAGACCGCTACCGGGCCCGAGACCGAGGCACCCGCTCCATGATGGGCCGCACGGCGGACGCTTTCTGAGTCATCTCTGAGAATCGTTCCGCGCCCCTCCCGTACCCTGGAGGGGTGACCACGCCTCCCTTCGCCCCGCCCACCGCCCAGGAGATCGCCGTCGTCTCGGCGCAGCTGGGACGAGAGGCCCGCGGCGTGGTGGGAATCGCCGCGCGCTGCGTCTGCGGCAACCCGACGGTCGTCGCGACGACGCCGCGGCTTCCGGACGGCACACCGTTCCCCACCTTCTACTACCTGACCCACCCGGCCGCGACGGCCGCGATGTCGACGCTCGAGGCGACCCAGGTCATGCCTGAGCTCGCCGCGCTGCTGGAGGACGACGAAGAGATCGCCGCCGCCTACCGGCGTGCGCACGAGGCTTTCCTCGCCGATCGTGCGCCCTTCGGCGAGGTCCCCGAGATCGCCGGTGTCTCTTCCGGGGGCATGCCCACGCGGGTCAAGTGCCTGCATGCGCTCGCAGGCCACGCTCTCGCGGCAGGACCCGGTGTCAACCCCATCGGCGATGAGGCGCTGCGCCGCTCACGCTGGAGCCCCGAGCGCTGCGAATGCGTCACACCAGGCGCGGCCCTTGCGGGCGCAGAGACCACGACCACGGGCTGAGCCGGCCGCACTGCCGCAGCGCGCATCGAAGAGCGAGGGGGAGGCATGAGAGCACGACGACTGCACACGCGGTTCTTCGCCGCGCTCGGCGTGCTCACCGTCTCGTTCACGCTGTTCGCCGCGACACCCAGCCCCGCACCGACGATCCCGGACAAGCCGAGCGACCCGACCCGTGCGCAGGAGTACTGGCTCGACGGCGCGCGCATCCGCGAGGCATGGAAGACGACCCGCGGTGCGGGAGTGACGATCGCGGTCATCGACACGGGGATCGCCCGGGGCCCGGCGGCTTTCGCAGGTGCGGTCACGGACGGGACGGATGTCTCGGGCAACGGCTCCGCGGACGGTCGGACGCCACTCGGGCCGATCGACAGCGACCATGGGTCGCGGGTGGCGTCTCTCGCTGCCGGCCGCGGTGCGCCGGATGGCACCGGCATGATCGGTGTCGCTCCGGAGGCCAATCTGCTCTCGATCTCGCTCGGCTTCGGTGCCTCCGCCACCGTGCCCTTCACCACGCAGGTGGCCGAGGCGATCATCTGGGCGGTCGACAACGGCGCCGATGTGATCAACCTCTCGTTCACGATGAACACGCTCGGCTGGGATCCCAGTTGGGACAAGGCGTTCCTGCATGCGTTCGAGAACGACGTGGTCGTCGTTGTCGCCGCCGGGAACCGCGGGAGCGGCACGACTGTGGTCGGCGCGCCCGCCACGATCCCGGGTGTGCTCACCGTGGGCGGCGTCGACCAGCACGGCACCGCGAGCCAGTCGGCGTCGACACAGGGAATCACGATCGCCGTCTCTGCGCCCAGCGAAGGACTGCTGGGCGTGACGGCGGCGGGCACCGTCGAACGCTGGAACGGAACCAGTGGTGCCGCCCCGATCGTGTCGGGCATCGTCGCACTCGTGCGTGCCGCGCACCCCGATATGGACGCCGCGAACGTCATAAACCGCGTTATCTCGACGGCGCGGCCCGCTCCTGCGGCGACCAGCGTGCCTGACCCGCTGTACGGATTCGGTCTCGTCGACGCGGCCGCGGCGGTCAGCGCCGAGGTGCCGACGGTCGAGGAGAATCCGCTGGGAAGTCTCGCTGAATGGGTGCATCTGCACCGTCGGGCCCCCTCGGAACCGGTTCCCGTGCCGACGTCTGCCCCCGTCGCTCTGCCGCCTGTTCCGCAGGCGGACCAGCCGACGAAAGCCGACAGCCCCCTCATTCCCACCCTTGAGACATTGACATATGGCACACTTCCGCTCTTGGCACTCACCGCGGCTGGTATTCTTATAGCGCTTGGCGTCACTGCAGCTGCCCGGCGCATCCGATTGGCGCGCGATCGACGCACGTCTGCCCAATGACGACGAGGAGTTGTCCCCCTGTGCCCAAGATTCTGATTGTCGGTGGCGGCTACGCGGGCTTCTACACGGCTTGGAAGCTCGAGAAGCACCTTCGCAAGGGTGAAGCGGAAGTCACGATGGTTGACCCGCTCCCGTACATGACGTACCAGCCCTTCCTGCCCGAGGTGGCCGCGGGGTCTATCGAGGCTCGCCACGCGGTCGTCGCACACCGTCGTCACCTCAAGCGCACCAACGTCATTACGGCGAAGGTCACCGGCATCGATCACGCCAACAAGGTGGCGACGATCACGCCCGAGCTCGGCGAGCCGTACGAGTTCGCGTACGACCAGATCGTCGTGACCGCCGGTGCTGTTTCCCGCACCTTCCCGATCCCGGGCATCGCAGACAACGCGATCGGTCTCAAGACGATCGAAGAGGCCGTCGCCGTGCGTGACCGTCTCATGTCGAACTTCGACCGCGCAGCGTCCCTGCCGGCCGGCCCCGAGCGCGACCGCCTGCTGACGGTCGTCGTCGTCGGTGGCGGTTTCGCGGGCATCGAGGCGTTCGCCGAGCTGCGCTCGCTCGCTTCGGCACTCGTGTCGAAGTACCCGCAGCTGAGCTTCGATGACACGCACTTCCACCTCATCGAGGCGATGGGGCGCATCATGCCCGAGGTGTCGCTGCCGACGAGCGAGTGGGTTCTCAAGGACCTCGCGAAGCGCGGCGCATTCGTGCACCTCGACACGCAGGTCACGGGAGCGGTCGACGGCAACGTCGAGCTCTCGACCGGCGAGGTCATCCCCACCGATCTCATCGTGTGGACCGCCGGTGTCATGGCGAACCCGACGGTCGTCCGCGGTGGCGACCTTCCCGTGGAAGAGCGTGGTCGCATCGCGACGCGCGCCGACCTGCGTGTCGGTACCGCTGAGGCTCCCGTCGAGGGTGCCTGGGCCGCGGGTGACATCTCGGCTGTTCCCGACCTCACCGGTGGCGGTGTCGGCGGCTACTGCGTTCCGAACGCTCAGCACGCGGTGCGCCAGGCCAAGCTCCTGGCGAAGAACCTCGTCGCCGTCCTTCGCGGTGAGGAGCCCAAGGAGTACTTCCACAAGAACCTCGGTGCTGTCGCAGGCCTCGGTCTCTACAACGGCGTCTTCCAGTCCGGCAAGATCGCGCTCAAGGGCTTCGTCGCCTGGATCGCACACCGCGGCTACCACGGCCTGGCGATGCCGTCGTGGGAGCGCAAGTTCCGCGTGCTGTGGGGCTGGTGGAACAACCTGTGGCTCGGCCGCGACCTCGTGAACCTGCAGACCGTGCAGAACCCGCGTTACGTCTTCGAGGAGTTCGCTGCGCGCCCGCGTCCGGCCGTCACCACCGAGACCGTGAAGACGGTCGAGGCGAAGCCGGTCGAGAAGGCTGCCGCTCCGGTCGCCGACAAGGCGACGAAGAAGCCGGCCGCCAAGGCCGCTGCGGCCAAGCCCGCGACGGCCAAGACCGCCGCTGCGAAGCCCGCGACCGCGAAGGCTCCGGCTGCGAAGAAGCCTGCGGCCAAGAAGGTCGCTGCGAAGTAGCATCCGCTGATGCTGTGAAGGGCTCGCACTCCTCGGAGTGCGAGCCCTTCATCGTCACAGTGCCCCCACTGGGACTCGAACCCAGACTGAAGCGATTTTAAGTCGCCTGCCTCTGCCATTGGGCTATGGGGGCGCACCGGCTAGCCTATCGAGCGATCCGACGGCATCAGGCCGTAGGGTGGGGGAGTGCTCGACCTCACCGCCGACCAGAGCCACACCGATCACGGCCGCTCCGGTGCCCCACGTCCTGACCGACATGCCTGGGATGATCCTGCCCGCTGGTGGCCTCGTCTCACAGCCGCCACGGGGCATCTGCCCGCGCCCGTGGCCGTCATCGATCTCGATGCCCTGCGCTTCAACGCCATGGACATGGTCGTGCGCTCGGGCGGGCTGCCACTGCGGGTGGCGACGAAGTCCGTGCGCGTGCGCAGCGTGATCGACGCGGTGTTGCGCGTTCCCGGATACCAGGGACTGCTCTGCTTCACGCTGGACGAGGCGCTCTGGCTGTCGGAGTGGCACGACGACATCGTGCTCGGATACCCGACGGCCGATCGCGCGGGTCTCGCCCGACTCATGGCGGATGAGCAGGCGGCGAGCCGGATCACGCTGATGATCGACAGCCTGGAGCAGCTGGATTTCATCGACGAGATCGTTCCCCCGCAGCAACGACCGCGATTGCGCGTTGCGATCGACGCGGATGCGTCATGGCGTTCCGCCGCACTCGGTCACATCGGCGTCTACCGCTCGCCTCTGCATTCGGTTGCGGACGTGGCGGCCTTCGCGCGAAAGCTCACCGAGCGTGAGGGCTTCCAACTCGTGGGCGTCCAGATGTACGAGGCGCAGATCGCCGGTCAGGGCGACCAGACCGGAGCATCCGATGCGCTCATCCGTTTCGTGCAGTCGCGCTCGAAAGAGGAACTGCGCGAGCGTCGTGCCGGGATCGTGCAGGCGCTGACCGCGCTCGTGCCGCTGGAGTTCATCAACGGCGGGGGCACCGGCTCGCTCGAGTACACCGGCGCCGACGAGGTGCTGACCGAGGCGAGCGCGGGCAGTGGGCTCCTCGCCGGTCACCTCTTCGACGGATATCGTTCGTTCCAGCCGGCCCCAGCGACGGCGTTCGCCTTCGACGTCGTGCGCCGACCGGCATCCGACATCGCGACCGTGCTGGGAGGCGGTTGGATCGCGTCCGGACCGGCCGAGACATCGCGTCAGCCGAGGCCCGTGTGGCCAGCAGGGCTGCGCACGATGCCGCGGGAAGCGGCCGGAGAGGTGCAGACACCGCTGCAGGGAGCATCGGCGGCGGACCTGAGGGTGGGAGATCGCACCTGGTGGCGGCACGCCAAGAGCGGGGAACCCGCCGAGCGGATCACGCACTACCACCTGATCGACGGTTCGGAGATCGTCGATGAGCTGTTGACGTATCGCGGTGAGGGAAAGGCGTTTCTATGACGCAGATCGGCGGAACCTGGCAGAACTGGGGCCGCTCGGCGTCGGTGCGCCCGCAGCGGGTGGAGCGTCCCCGGAGCCCCGAGGGCGTCCAGCGTGCCGTGGTGGCCGCAGCCGCGCAGGGCCTGCGGATCAAAGCGGTCGGCGCAGGGCACAGCTTCACCGGGATCGCGGTCGCGCCCGACGTGCTGCTGGAACTCGATGAACTGCAGGGGCTGTCGCGGGTTGATGAGCAACGCGGACGGGTCACCCTCCTAGCCGGAACGCGTCTGCATCGCATCCCCGCGCTGCTCGCCCCGTACGGTCTGGCCATGGAGAACCTCGGCGACATCGACCGGCAGTCGATCGCCGGGGCGATCTCGACCGGCACGCACGGCACCGGGGCCGGGTTCGGTGGCATCTCGACGCAGGTCGTCGGGGCGACGCTCATCACGGCGGCGGGCGACTTTCTCACGATCGACGAGACCCAGAACGCCGAACTGCTGCCGGCGGTGGCGCTCGGGCTCGGAGCGCTCGGGATCCTGGTCGACGTCACACTGCAGTGCGTCCCCGCGTTCGTCATGCATGCGATCGATCAGCCGGCGCCGCTCGACGACGTGCTCGCAACGCTGAATGATCGTGTGGCGGCATCTGATCATTTCGAGTTCTACTGGTTCCCGCACACCGAGGTCGCCCTGACCAAGCGTCAGGACCGGCTCCCGGAATCGACTGTTCGCGCACCGCTCCCGGTCGTCGGCAAGTGGGTGGATGAGACGTTGCTGTCCAACGGAATCTACCGCGCGGTCTGCGCAGCAGGGGTGGTGGTCCCCGCCATCACGCCTGCGTTCAGCCGCCTTGCCGTGAAGCTCACAGGAGACCGCGAGTACACCGACCATTCGCATCGGGTTTTCACACAGCACCGGAACGTCCGGTTCCGCGAGATGGAGTACGCGCTGCCGGTGGAGAACGTGGTCCCCGCGTTTCGAGCGGTGCAGGCCCTCATCCGGAAGCACGGATGGCGGATCGAGTTCCCGATCGAAGTTCGCTTCGCGAAGAGCGATGACATCTGGCTGTCGACGGCCCACGGCCGCGAGAGCGCATACATCGCTGTGCACCGCTACTGGCGGCACGATCCCCGGGCGTACTTCGATGCCGTCGAGCAGGTCATGCTCGAGCACGGCGGACGTCCGCACTGGGGCAAGCTGCATTCGATCGGCGCATCTGAACTTCGCGGGCGCTATCCGCGCTTTGATGATTTCGTCGCGCTGCGGGACCGGATGGATCCGGAGCGCCGCTTTGGAAACCGCTACCTCACTCGTGTCCTGGGTGAGTAGCGGGCGGACACTGCAACTTCGCAGACGCCATGCAGGGTGTCCGCATAGGATGAAGCAACTGAGGTGAAAGGGGGGTCGCCCCACATGGAGGCGCTCATTCCGGTAGTCGTCGTCGTCGGCGTTTTGGTAGTTTTGGTCGCCGCACTCGGGATCTACCTGTGGTCGACGTACAACGCACTCGTCCAGCTCAACGTGCGCGTTGACGAAGCATGGAGCGGCATCACGGTGCAGCTGAAGCGCCGTGCCGACCTCATCCCCAACCTCATCGACACCGTCAAGGGCTACGCGGCTCACGAGAAGGCCGTGTTCGAGAACGTCACCCGTGCGCGGGCAGAGACGCTCAACGCAGCAGGTCCCGCAGAGGCGGGCGTTGCTGAGGGGCACCTTCAGCAGGCGATGCGCAGCCTCTTCGCCGTCGCCGAAGCCTACCCGCAGCTCCAGGCGAGCCAGAACTTCCTGCAGTTGCAGCACGCGCTCGTCGACACCGAAGACAAGATCCAGGCTTCGCGTCGGTTCTACAACGGCGGCGTGCGCGAGCTCAACACCAAGATCAAGGTGTTCCCGAACAACCTGTTCGCACGACGCCTCGGCTTCACCGAGCGCGAGTTCTTCGAGGTCGCCGATGCGGCGGCGATCGCAGAGCCGCCTCGCGTGCAGTTCTGAGCGAGATCTTCACTTCACGCGCCCCGTGGCTTCGGCCGCGGGGCGCGTTGCTGTCTCAGGAAGGGCGCGCTCGGCACGCGGATGCTCGTGCCGAGCGAAGGATCCGAGATGCGCGGTGTGGCCGTCCAGCATGCGGGCGAGATCGTCTGCAGCGTCGCCCCACCGCGACACCGACACATGCTCCAGCTGCTGCCAGCGTGCGGCGGTGAGCAGCTCGGTGGCGATCGCGGGCGCGTCCGTGGCGGGTTTCGCGCTCGGCTCCCACCACGCAGACTGCACCTGCAGCGTCGAGGTCGCGCGATCCGCCTTCAGGTCGACGCGGGCGACGATGCGGTCGCCGACGAGAACCGGAAGCGAGTAGTAGCCGTAGCGTCGCAGATGTGCGGGAACGTAGATCTCGATGCGGTAGTCGAGTCCGTAGAGCCGCAGCGCTCGCTCTCGGAACCACACGACGGGGTCGAACGGAGAGAGCACGCTCGCTGCATCGATGCGCCGGGGGAGGGCCGCGTCTCTGTGGCGCCAGGCGGGGAGTGGGCGTCCGCCCTTCTCCCACCCGCGAACGACGGTCGGAATGAGCGTTCCCTCGTCGGTGAGGTCGCGCAGCGCCTGCTGTACCAGCGGACGGTCTTTGATGCGGTAGTAGTCGGCGAGGTCGCTCTGCGTAGCCACCCCCAGGGAGCGCGCGGCACGCTGAACGAGCTCGCGGATCGCGTCAGCGCGGGGCACGGGTGGAGTCTGCGCCGCAGACGGGATCACATCCGCCGCGAGCGCGTAGCGACGTTCGAAACCCTGTCGTCCAGCGATCGCCACCTCGCCGATGCGCCAGAGGTGCTCGAGCGCGTGCTTGACCTCATCCCAGTCCCACCAGGGGCCGCGGTTCTTCGGGGCGTCACCGCGAATGTCGACCGGCCGCGAGGGGCCGCGCGCAGCCAGTTCGTCGCGCACCCACGCGAGCGTGCGTGCGTTGTCGCCTTCGAGCCAGGCGTGGCCGTAGCGCCGCCGATAGTCCTGCATGCGGAAGTCCCAGAGCGCCCAGTCTGCAACGGGAACGAACGTCGCCTCGTGTGCGAGGTACTCGACGTAACGCCCTCCGCCGGACAGGAACGTGCGGTCGAGCAGCGACGGATCGTATGCGCCCAGACGGGCATAGAGCGGCATGTAGTGTGCGCGTGCGAAGACGTTGACCGAGTCGATCTGCAGGACACCGAGCCGGTGCATCGCGGTGTGCAGGTGTCGCACCTGAGGTGCGGGGGGACGGCGGCGGGAGAACCCTTGGGCGCCCAGAGTCATGCGCCGCGCCTCTGCGGCTGAGAGAGAATCCGTCACGTCGTCAGCGTATCGAGTACCTCGGACACCGCTCCGCCGACGACGGATGAAATGTCGCCCTCCTCGCGCCCTAAACTGAGGTGATGACAGAAGAGAATCGTCCTCGCGTGCGTGATCTCTTCCGCATGCGCACCGTCTCCGGCGAAGTCGAGCAGTCGCTTCCTTCAGGGCTTCGCATCGCCACGGCCTACGCCTGGCGGCTCCTGATCATCGCCGCCGCGATCGGCGTCGTCATCTGGCTGGTGATCCAGCTCAAGTATCTGGTGATTCCGCTCCTGATCGGCCTGCTCATCGCCGCACTGCTGTGGCCCGCATTCGAGGCGCTGCAACGTCGACGCGTACCCAAGTGGCTTGCGATCGTGATCGTGGTGGTGGGAACCATCGCCATCGTCGCCGGACTCCTCTGGCTCGTGATCTGGCAGATCGTGCAGCAGGCGGACGACGTGCGCACGCGCACCGTGCAGGCGCTGGATGAGTTCCAGAACTTCCTTGTCACGGGCCCGCTTCAGCTGTCCGCAGAAGAGATCCAGGGCTACATCGAGCAGGGGCTGGCGCTTCTCCAAGAACAGGCGCAGCTGTTGTGGAGCGGGGCCCTTGCGATCGGGTCCACCTTCGGACACGTCGTCACCGGCGGCCTGCTGGCTCTGTTCATTCTGCTCTGCATCCTCGCGGATGGTGCCGGAATCTGGCGGTGGACGGTACGTCTCTTCCCCCGCGACGCGCGCCCCGCGATCGACTCCGCAGCACGCAACGGCTGGCGCACCGTCGTGAACTACGCACGCACCCAGATGCTCGTCGCCACGATCGATGCGGTCGGCATCGGACTCGGCGCGTTCCTTCTCGGAGTCCCGCTGGCGATCCCCGTCGCCGTCCTCGTCTTCCTCGGCTCCTTCGTGCCCATCGTCGGTGCCGTGCTCACCGGAACGCTCGCCGTGTTCCTCGCACTCGTCTACAACGGACCATGGATCGCCCTGTGGATGCTGGTCGTCGTCCTCGGCGTGCAGCAGCTCGAGGGCCACGTCCTGCAGCCCATCCTCATGGGCTCGGCCGTGAAGGTGCACCCACTCGCCGTCGTCCTCGTCGTCGCCGGCGGTGCGATGATCGCCGGTATTCCCGGCGCGCTGTTCGCCGTGCCTCTCGCCGCGTTCGTGAATGTCGTCGCCGTCACCCTCAGCAGTGGCGCCTGGCGTACCGGAGCCCCACCGCCTGGGGACCTCATCTGGAGCACCGTGCCGCGCACGAGAAAGGACGCTCGTTGACCACTGTCACCCCTGCCACCGAAACCCAGACTCCGGATGCGTTCATGATTCCCACGCTCGCCGAGATCGAAGAGGCAGCGAAAGGCCTCGCTCCAGTCATCTCGCACACCCCGGTGCTGCCCTCGCACACCCTGAGCGATCTGCTCGGGTCGCCCGTGCTTCTCAAGATGGAGAATCTGCAGCGCACGGGCTCCTTCAAGGTGCGTGGGGCGACGCACCGGCTCTCGCGTCTGACGCCGGAGGAGCGCGCACGCGGAGTTGTCGCAGCATCCGCCGGCAACCATGCGCAGGGTGTCGCTCTCGCGGCCCAGATGCTCGGAATCCCTGCAACGATCTTCATGCCGCTCGGGGTCCCCGTGCCGAAGCTCCTCGCGACGCGCGGCTACGGCGCTGAGGTCGTCCTCGAGGGTGAGACCGTGACGACGTCGCTGCGTCTCGCCGACGAGTTCGCTGAACGCACCGGCGCCGTGCTGATTCACCCCTTCGATCATCGCGACGTGGTCGTCGGTCAGGCGACGCTCGGACTCGAACTGCTCGAAGACGCACCCGACGTCGACACGATCATCATGGGAATCGGTGGGGGAGGCCTCATCGCCGGCGTCGCGGCCGCTGCGAAGGCTGCTGCCGCTCGCGCCGGACGCACCGTGCGCATCATCGGCGTGCAGGCCGAGAATGCGGCAGCGATGCCGCCGTCGCTTGCCGCAGGCCATCCGGTTGACATCGTGACGCGCCCGACGATCGCCGACGGCATCCTCGTCGCCCGCCCGGGCGCGGTGCCGTTCGAGATCATTCAGGAGCTCGTCGACGAGGTCGTCACCGTGACCGACGACGATATCGCCCGCGCCATCCTCGTGCTCCTCGAACAGTCACGCGTCGTGGTGGAGCCGGCCGGCGCCGTGGGCGTCGCAGCGATCCTCGCGGGCAAGGTGAAAGACACGGGCACCACCCTGGCGGTGCTCTCCGGCGGAAACATCGATCCGCTGCTGCTGCAGCGTGTGGTCTCGCACGGGCTCGCGGCATCCGGTCGTTACCTGACGATCCGCATCCCGCTTCCCGACCGCCCGGGGCAGCTCTCCCGAGTGTCGGAGCTTGTCGCCGAGGCCGGCGCGAATGTGATGGAAGTCATGCACACGCGTCACGGACAGGGGCTGCAGATCAGCGAGGTCATTCTGCAGCTCAGTATCGAAACACGCGGCGCAGAGCACTCGGAGCTCACGCTCGAGACCCTGCGCCGCGCGGGATACAACCCGATCGTCGTACCCGACTGAGCGGGACCTGACGCGGGCTGGGTGCGGACTCAGCCCGCGTAGGTGTCGACCTTCAGCACCTCGACGGCGATCGAACGCCCGTTGGGTGCCTCGTAGGCGGTTTTGTCGCCGACCTTGAGTCCCATAATCGCGGTGCCGAGCGGGCTCGCCTCGCTGTAGACATCGAGATCGTCGCCGGCGGCGATCTCGCGGCTGCCGAGGAGGAATGTCTCTTCGCCACCGGCGACGATCGCCGTGACGACCGTTCCGGGCTCGACGATGCCGCGGCTCTCGGGAGCCTCGCCCACCTTCGCCGTCTTCAGCAGGTGCTCCAGCGTGCGGATGCGCGCCTCCTGCTTGCCCTGCTCGTCTTTCGCGGCATGATAGCCGCCGTTCTCCTTGAGGTCGCCCTCTTCACGGGCAGCCTCGATGCGCTTGGCGATCTCATCGCGACCGGTCGTCGAAAGCATCTCCAACTCGCTGGCGAGTCGGTCGTACGCTTCCTGCGTAAGGAAGGGAACCTGGGCGTCGTTGGACACGGCGCAACTCCTTCATTCGTGGCCCCGCCGTCAGATGCCGCGGGGATATGCCAAGACGCCCCGGAGTGTTCCGGGGCGTCGGGTTTCACGATGATCCTAAGCGACCCAGCAGGTGTTCACCAAACCCGTCGTCGCCTCGGCGACGGTGGGGATTCGCTCGGTGAAGGCGCGGGCGCGCGCCTCGGAGGGGGAGTACTCGACGATGCGCCAGCCGACGATGCCGAACTCCTCGTCGAGCGCCTCCAGGGCGCAGTAGACGGGGCGGTCGTGCGGAGCGACGATCTGGAAGTCGATCGTGACACTGTGCTCATCGGCGACGTGGAAACCGAGATCGGTGATGTCGACGGCGTCGATGGAGCTGCGCACCGTGATCCATCCGCCGATGACGACGGCGATCACGGCGAGAAGGCCGCCGATCACCCAGGGGAGGCGTCCTCGGCGGACGCGACCGTATCGCTCGTCGAGGTGCTGGCTGGTCGTCACGGACACTCGTTCCAATCGTTAGGCTGGTACTTCTAGGCTAAGTGCTTCGCGCACGGAAGGCGGACACATGATCGACGCGCTCGTGCGTGCAGTGACCTCGACCCCCACTCCGACGCCCACGGTCGATCCCGACCTGGTGACCCCGGGTCCGATCGGCTTCGCAGCGATCGTGATCGTGCTGATCGCGGTCATCCTCCTGATCGCCGACATGCAGCGCCGTATCCGCCGCGTGCGCTATCGCGAAGAGGTGCGCGCCGAACTGGATGCGGAAGAGGCGGCTGCGGCCGAAGGGGCTGAGCCGCCGGCGAAGCCTGCGGATCCCGAGGCGCCGGAGGCACCCGACTCCTCACGCTGAGCGCGAGCCGACGAGACGGCCGCTCAGCCGGGGAGTCCGAGCGACGGCGAGAGCGGCGCGAGAGCGATGAGCAGGCAGGCCGTCCAGTGGCAGAGGAAAGCCAGGACAGTGCACACGTGGAAGATCTCGTGGAACCCGAAGCGACCGGGCCACGGATTGGGCTTCTTGACGGCGTAGACGACGGCCCCCGCCGTGTAGAGCAGGCCACCCACACAGACCAGCACCATCATCGCCACATTCGCGAGGACGAGATCGACCATGTACATGACCGCAGCCCAGCCGAGCAGCAGGTACAGGGCGACATAGAGCCAGCGCGGGGCGTTGATCCAGAAGACGCGGAAGAGGATGCCGAGCAGGGCGCCTCCCCAGACCAGGAACAGCAGGAGTATGCCCTTCTCCGGAGGGAGTGCGAGCACCGCGATCGGCGTGTACGTGCCGGCGATCAGCAGCAGGATGTTCGCGTGGTCGATCCGCTTCAGGATGACCTTGACTTTCGGCCGCCAGTCGAAGCGGTGGTACAGGGCGGAGTTTCCGAAGAGGAGAAGCGACGAGGCCATGAACACGGCGGACGCCCACTTCGCCGGCGCCCCCTGGGCCAGGACGATCAGCACGATTCCCGCGGCGATCGCGGCTGGGAAGGTTCCGGCGTGGATCCACCCCCGCCATGTCGGTCTGATCTCGACGTGCGCATCGTCCGCTGCCTCATCGAGCAGCGGCAGCTGGGGAACGTCGGGGACCGGGGGATCGTGTCGTCGGGTCACCTTGCACACTCTATGTCGGCGCGCATGCCGCGCACGGTACATATCCAGGCATGCGCGCGGTAGCGTGGGAGCGTGAATGCGCGTGTGGATGAGGGGCGCGGGCCTCTCTACCGGCTGTACAGCCGACGGCTCCGTCGCCGACTCGATCCCGCGACGATGCCACGCCACGTGGCCATGATGATCGATGGCAACAGACGCTGGGCGCGCCAGCTGGGACTTGCCACACCCGCACACGGTCATCGTGCCGGTGCGGCGAAGATGCGAGAGTTCCTCGAGTGGTGCGACGATCTCGGCATCCCCGTCGTGTCGCTGTATCTGCTCTCCAGCGACAACGTCACCAAGCGCGACAGTCAGGAGATCGAAGATCTCATCGAGATCATCGCAGAGCTCGCTGACTCGTTGTCACATGCGCGCAATTGGCGGGTCAAGCACGTCGGACGCACCGACCTGCTGCCACCACCCCTCGCGCGCGTGCTCGCGGAGGCGGAGGAGCGCACTCGCGACAACACGGGGCTGCACGTGAACCTGGCCGTCGGATACGGCGGGCGTGCAGAGATCGTGGACGCGGTGCGCAGCATCATCGCGCAGCACGAGGCCTCCGGCGGCAGGCTGGAAGACCTTGCGGCCCACCTGACTCCCGAGATGATCGGCGAGCACCTCTACACGGGTGGGCAGCCCGATCCGGATCTCGTCATCCGCACGAGCGGCGAGCAGCGGCTGAGTGACTTCCTGCTCTGGCAGAGTGCACACAGCGAGTTCTACTTCGTGGAGGCGCTGGGGCCAGACCTGCGTGAGGTCGACTTCCTCCGGGCGATCCGCGACTATGCCGACCGTGACCGCCGTTTCGGACGCTAGATCTCCGCACCCCTCGACGGCGGCTCTGCGTAGTGCTTCCGTGGGAGAATTGCAGGATGAGCGCTCTTGAGGAGTATCGGTCGACCTTCGGCGAGGAGTACGGGTACCTGAACTGGGCGGCCTACGGTCTGCTCTCTCCGGCGATCACGGCAGAAGCCGTCGCCGACGCTGAGCTTCTCGGAAGCCCGCGTCCCGCGTCGCACACGCTCGTGCATGACCGTGTCCCCGAGGCGCGCGAGCTGCTCGCCGAGATGCTTGACGTGTCCGCCGACACGGTGACGCTGCAGCCCTCCGCCACGTACGGCCTCATGCATGCGCTGTACGGGCTGTCCGGCGAGGTGCTGGCCGCTTCCTCGGAGTTCCCCAGCATCACGGTCTCGCTCGAGCGCGCGGCCGCGTTCGGCAGGGCACGCGCGCGGTGGATGGACTTCGAGGACGACGACCCGCATGCGGGCTTTGTGACACCGGATGCTGTCGCGGCGGCCCTCGACGACGATGTGTCGGCGCTTGTCGTGAGCCATGTCGACTTCCGCACCGGATATCGCACGGACCTGTCTGCCCTGCGTGAGGTCCTCGGCCCGGATCGTCTGCTGATCGTCGACGCGGTGCAGTCCTTCGGCGTGATCGAGGCGGATTACGCCGCGGCGGACGTCATCGTCGGCCACGGCTACAAGTGGCTGCGGGCAGGTCGGGGAACAGGCTTCGCCACGTTCTCGGCCCGAGCCCGAGAGCGCATCACGCCTGTCCTGTCGGGCTTCGGCGGTGTCGACGGGGGCCTGCCCCTGGACGTGCTTCCTGCGCCGTCTCCGAGTGCGAACGCCTATACCGTGGCGAGCCCCGACCAGCTCGCGGTGGCCCGCCTTGCGATGGGCCTCACGACGGCGCGCGATGCTGGTGTCGCCGACATCGAAGCGGCCCTCATGGAACGCACCGATCGCCTGTTCGAGATTGCGGACTCCTATGGGATCGCGGTCCAGACGCCCCGCGCGCACGAGCAACGCGCAGGCATTGTCAACCTCCTGCCGGAGAACCCGGCGCAACTCGCGGCAAGCCTCGCGAATGCCGGCGTCCGAGCGACGGCCCGCGGCGCCAGCATCCGCGTCTCGGCCCACGTCGGCACGAGCGATGACACCCTCGCGCAGCTCGACGAGGCCATCGGCTCCGCCGGATACGAGAAGTTCACCTCCGAGTAACAGATTCGCCGCGTGTCGGTCCGAATGCGGACCGGGTGCGCGCCGTACCTTCATGGCATCGGGCACGGTGCCCGATCGGGTCGGCCTTCTGGATCGCGACTCGTGGCCCTGGCCGATTCGCCTAACACCGGGAGAACCCGGGTCGGGAGAGGGTCGTGGCCGCACACACCGCACAACAGGACACTCGTTCAGCACCGCACAGCGCCCGTGACAGGGGCATCGCGGACACCTCCGATCAGCGCCTTCGCACCTACGTGCTCGACACGTCCGTGCTGCTGTCGGATCCGCGGGCGTTCTTCCGCTTCGCAGAGCACTCGATCGTGGTTCCGGTCGTCGTGATCAGCGAGCTCGAGAGCAAGCGGCACGATCCGGAGATCGGCTACTTCGCCCGTCAGGCGCTGCGCCACCTCGACGAGCTGCGCGTCGAGCACGGGCGACTCGACTTCCCGGTGCCGGTCGGTGACGGCGGCACGCTGCGGGTGGAGCTGGCGAACACGGATGCCTCGGTGCTCCCGAGCGGCATCCGCCTGAACGACAACGACAGCCGCATCCTCGCTGTCGCCATGCACCTCTCCCAGGACGGGCAGGACGTGACCATCGTCTCCAAGGACCTGCCGATGCGGGTCAAGGCGGCATCGTTGGGTCTTATCGCCGAGGAGTACCTCGCAGAGCAGGCCGTCGACTCCGGGTGGAGCGGCATCGCGCCGCTGCCGCTGTCGGGCGACGAGATGAGCGACCTCTACGAGAGTGAAGTCGGGGTGAGCGAGGCCGCGCGCGGCCTGCCGGTGAACACGGGCCTCATCATTCACTCGGAGCGCGGCTCGGCGCTCGGCCGCGTGGTCGGTGACGGCGAGTTCGCGCTGGTGCGCGGTGACCGTGAGGTCTTCGGCCTGCACGGACGCTCGGCAGAGCAGCGGATCGCCATCGATCTTCTGCTCGATCCGGAGGTCGGCATCGTCTCGCTCGGCGGTCGCGCGGGCACCGGAAAGTCCGCGCTCGCCCTCTGCGCCGGACTGGAGGCCGTTCTCGAACGGCAGCAGCAGCGCAAGATCATCGTCTTCCGTCCGCTGTTCGCCGTCGGTGGGCAGGAACTCGGCTACCTCCCGGGCGACCAGGGCGAGAAGATGGGGCCCTGGGGCCAGGCGGTCTTCGACACGCTCGGCTCCGTCGTCTCCGGCAACGTGCTCGAAGAGGTCGTCGCACGCGGCATGCTCGAGGTTCTGCCGCTGACGCACATCCGTGGGCGCTCGCTTCACGACGCCTTCGTGATCGTGGATGAGGCGCAGTCGCTCGAACGCAACGTGCTGCTGACAGTCCTGAGCCGCATGGGCCAGAACTCCCGTGTCGTGCTGACCCACGATGTCGGGCAGCGTGACAACCTGCGTGTCGGCCGGCACGACGGTATCGCCTCGGTCATCGAGACGCTGAAGGGCCACGCGCTCTTCGGACATGTCACGCTGACGCGCTCCGAGCGGTCGGCGATCGCGGCCCTCGTCACGGAACTGCTGGAGGGCGGCGAGCTCAGCTGAGGCCGGCAAAGAAGAGGGCGGATGCCTCGGAGATCGTCTCTCCGAGGCATCCGCCCTCTGCGCTTCTCGGGGTCAGCCCGGGTGCGTCATCGACAGTAGATCGAGCTTCTCGTCGAGCTGCTCGAGGGTGAGTTCGCCGCGCTCCACGTAGCCGAGAGCGATCACCGCGTCGCGCACCGTGATGCCTTCGGCGACCGAGTACTTCGCGATCTTCGCCGCCGCCTCGTAGCCGATGAGCTTGTTGAGCGGGGTGACGATCGAGGGAGACATGCCCGCGAAGGCCGCCGCGCGCTCGAGGTTCGCCTCGAGACCGTCGATGGTCTTGTCTGCAAGGACGCGCGAGGCGTTCGCGAGCAGGCGGATGGACTCAAGCAGTGCGGTGCCCATGACCGGGATGGCGACGTTGAGCTCGAAGGATCCGGATGCTCCGGCCCAGGCGACCGTCGCGTCGTTGCCGATGACACGTGCGCACACCATGAGCACGGCCTCGGGGACGACCGGGTTGACCTTGCCCGGCATGATCGAGGAGCCCGGCTGCAGGTCGGGGATGTGCAGTTCGCCGAGACCCGTGTTGGGGCCCGAGCCCATCCAGCGCAGGTCGTTGTTGATCTTGGTCAGCGAGACCGCGATCGTGCGCAGCGCGCCGGACGCCTCGACGAGACCGTCGCGGTTGGCCTGTGCCTCGAAGTGGTCCTTCGCCTCAGTGATCGGCAGCTCGGTCTCGGCGGCGAGCAGCGCGATGACCTTCTGCGGGAAACCGAGCGGGGTGTTGATGCCGGTGCCGACGGCCGTGCCGCCGAGCGGGACCTCCGCGACGCGGGGGAGAGCCGACTGCACGCGCTCGATGCCGAGACGGACCTGACGGGCGTAGCCGCCGAACTCCTGGCCGAGGGTCACGGGGGTGGCATCCATGAGGTGGGTACGGCCCGACTTCACAGCCGTCTTCCAGAGCTCTGCCTTCGCCTCGAGCGCGACCGCGAGGTGGTCGAGCGAGGGGATGAGGGTGTCGATGAGGGACTGGGTCACGGCGATGTGCACCGAGGTCGGGAACACGTCGTTCGACGACTGCGACGCGTTGACGTGGTCGTTCGGGTGCACGGGGGCGCCCAGGCGACGGGTCGCGAGAGTGGCGAGCACCTCGTTCATGTTCATGTTCGAGGACGTGCCTGAACCCGTCTGGTACGTGTCGACCGGGAACTCACCGTCGTGGATGCCCGTGGCGACCTCGTCCGCCGCGCCGGCGATGGCGTCTGCGATGGCGCCGTCGAGCGTGCCGAGCTCCTTGTTCGCGAGAGCAGCCGCCTTCTTGATCCGTGCCAGGGCTGCGATCTGCGTCGACTCCAGCCCGGTGCCCGAGATCGGGAAGTTCTCCACGGCACGCTGCGTCTGCGCGCTGTAGAGCGCGTTCACGGGAACGCGCACCTCGCCCATCGTGTCGTGCTCAATGCGGTACTCGGTGTCGGTCATTCCGATCCCTTCTTCGTGTCGGGGGTGTTCCCCTCCGAGTCGATGCCGACCGTGACGACGGGCACCGCGGTGCCCTCGGCCAGACGATAGTTCGCGCCGACGATGCCCAGGCGGCCCTCGGCGACGGCGTTGCTGATGAGTTCAGAGGACTGCAGCAGGTCGTGCACCGTGTTGCGCAGGTGCTCCGCGCCGACGAGCTCGGCGTCGATCTCGTCGACCGTGGTGCCACCGGTCTCGGCCAGGACCTTGCGGGCGGCCGGGACGATCGGGGCGACGAGCTTCCAGATGTGCGGCGGGAGGGGAGCGGCATCGATCGCCGTCCCGTCGATCGCTGCCTTCACCGCACCGCAGGAGTCGTGGGCGAGGACGACGATGAGCGGAACCTCCAGCACCGCGACCGCGTACTCGAGGCTCGCGACGATCGACTCGCCGATGACCTGGCCCGCGTTGCGGACGACGAAGAGATCACCGAGCCCGAGATCGAAGATGATCTCGGCCGCGAGGCGCGAATCCGAGCAGCCGAAGAGCGTGGCGACCGGGTGCTGTGCGGCCGCCAGTGTGCGGCGGCGGGCGACGTCCTGGTTCGGGTGCATCGGGGAGTCGGCGACGAAACGTCGGTTGCCCTCCTGCATCTGGGTCCAAGCGGCCGTAGGGCTGAGCGGGTGCGTCATGGGGTCTCCGAGAGGGCGCGAATCTGCGTGGTGAGGGTTGCGGCGAGCTCCGCCGTCGAATCCGCGGAACGCGAACCGTAGAGGAGCACGTAGTCGGGACCGGCCTGCGTGCCGATCGCGTAGGTGACATTCGCCTGGCCGCGGTCTCCGATCGGGTACACGTCCCAGGTGAGCCCGTCGATCGTGGTCGTGTCCTTCGCGGCGATGCCGTTGAGACGCTGTGGCGCCCACGAGGAGTCGGAGTCAAACGCCTGCGCGATGCGGATGAACCCGGACTCGTTCTCGGCGGACGGGGCGAGCGTGATGTCCCAGACGGCGGGCGATCCGCCCTCCAGCTCGGCCTTGTTCACACGCCAGAAGTCGCCGAGGTCGGGGACGATCGCGGGGCTTCCCACGGTGGATTCGACGTTCGCCGCGATTGCCGACACATCGATCTCCGGAGCGGCGACGCGTTCGCCGCGCGGCACCATGAGCACGATGATCAGCACCATGCCGAGGGTCACGAGGATCGCGGCGAGCAGGCTGCGGATTGTCTGACTGGAGCGGTACGCCTTGGTCGCGGCTGCCTTGCGGTCAGCGGTCTCCTGAGGCGTCTCGGGACGGCCGAGCTCGGCGACGATCGGTGCCGACTTCGGGGTGCGGCTCATGAGGAGCTCACCGCCGAGTCACGGGCGGCGTCAAGGCGGCGCTTCGCCCCCAGGAGCCACTGCTCGCAGCGCTCAGCGAGTGCCTCGCCGCGTTCCCAGAGGGCGAGAGACTGCTCGAGCGTGGGCGCGCCCTGTTCGAGCTCGGCGACGACGCGAACGAGTTCGTCGCGCGCCTGCTCGAAGGAAAGAGCGGATGCGTCGGAAGGGGTGCTCGCCGGAACGGCAGCGCCCGGCACGGATTCATCGCTCGGCACGGTCACACCCTCTATCTTACCGGCGGCCATCGACATCGCCGCCGCCCGCTTCCGCGGTGAGGTCCCCCTCCGACGTGGCGCGGAACGAACCGTGTTCGACCGTCACGGTGATGGCGGTGCCCGCGGGAGCATCCGCCGAATCGCGCAGGATCGCGCCATCCGCGCGCTGCGCGATCGCATACCCCCGAGCCAGCGTCGCCGCGGGGGAGAGCGCGCGCAGCGACGCGCGCAGCTCGGCCGTGCGACGACTGCCGCCCTCGATGGCACGGGTGAGCGCATCGCGACTCCGGGCCGACAGCAGGAAGATCTCCTGTGCGCGCTGCTCGATGATCGGCTCCGGCGAGCGCAGCACGGGCCGGGAGCGCAGCTGGTCCAGCTGGGCGATGTCGTGCGCGATCCGCTGCGACAGACGAGTCGTCGCGCGCGAGCGCAGCTGGGCGATCAGGGCGCGCTGCTCGCCGACATCCGGCACCACGCGTTTCGCGGCATCCGTGGGCGTCGATGCCCGCAGGTCGGCGACGTCATCGAGCAGCGGGTGGTCGTTCTCGTGTCCGATCGCGCTCACGATCGGGGTGGATGCCGCCGCGACGGCACGCACGAGCAGTTCGTCGCTGAACCCCAGGAGGGTCTGCGGGTCTCCGCCACCGCGGGCGATGATGATGACGTCGACGTCAGGGTCTGCGTCGAGCTTTGCGAGCGCGGCGAGCGTCTCCGGCACGCAGCGGTCGCCCTGCACCGC
The DNA here is from genome assembly GCF_016907255.1 of Microbacterium keratanolyticum. Lineage (NCBI taxonomy): Bacteria > Bacillati > Actinomycetota > Actinomycetes > Micrococcales > Microbacteriaceae > Microbacterium > Microbacterium keratanolyticum. The sequence goes on from NZ_JAFBBQ010000001.1 coordinate 2,509,729, forward strand.
GGCGTACTCGGTGCGGAATCGCACCTGAGGCCAGCGCAGCTCGGAATTGCGATGGACGTCTTTCTCGGCGTCGGACTTCTCGCCCGTGATGAGCCCGATAACGTGGGGGAGGAAGGGCAACGGACGCTTACGGGCCGGATCGAACAGTCCCTCGCGCCGCAGGTCGGCGCGCAGCTTCTCCAGGCGCTCCAGCTGATCGCCGAGTCCCACGTGCTTCATCGCCGAGACGGTGAAGCTGAAATCGCCGGCCTTGACGAAATAGTCGGCCTTGACCGCCGCGACGACGTGGTCGCCGATCCCGAGGTCGGAGGGGATGCGCCCGCGCACGCTCGACCAGATGCGGATCGAGATCGTGGCATCCGACTGCGTGTCTTTCAGCCGCGCGAAGACGGCGCCGGCGCGCACGTTCCAGGATGTGATCTCGCCCTCGACCCACACCGTGTTCCACCGGCTCACGAAGTCACGGATCGTGCCGTTGAGGCGGGCGACCGACGTCGGTGCCTCCGCGGTGGAATCGCGGGGCGCGACGGAATCGGCCGGCGGAGCCTCGCCTGCGATCGATTCGGGTTCGAAAGTCGTCACCGCGCGAGCCTTTCTGCTGATCTGGCGGGGATGGATGCTGCGCGCGGACTCCGCCTCTGCACAGGTGGGCGCAGATACACTCAAAGAGTGACTTCTACAGCTGTTTCGCTTCCTCTCCCGCGCGTTCCTCGTGTTCGAGGAGCGGCGGCACCGAAGCGCCTTCAGGATAACCCGGTGGTCGGACAGAAGCGGGTGCTGCTGGCAGCGCCCCGTGGCTACTGCGCGGGTGTGGACCGCGCTGTCGTCGCCGTCGAGAAGGCTCTCCAGCGCTATGGCGCTCCGGTCTATGTGCGCAAGCAGATCGTGCACAACATCCACGTCGTCACCGAGCTTGAAGCACAGGGGGCGATCTTCGTCGAGGAGGTCGACGAGGTTCCCGAGGGTGCCCACGTCGTCTTCAGTGCGCACGGCGTCTCACCTGCCGTCGTCAGCGCCGCAGCAGATCGCGGCCTGCACGCGATCGATGCGACCTGCCCGCTCGTCACGAAGGTGCACCGTGAGGCGGTCCGCTTCGCCCGCGACGACTTCGAGATCCTACTGATCGGACATGAGGGGCACGAAGAGGTCGAGGGCACCGCGGGTGAGGCCCCGGATCACGTCACGATCGTGAACTCACCCGACGAGGCCGACACCGTCCAGGTGAAGGATCCGTCGAAGGTCGTCTGGCTGTCGCAGACGACGCTGTCGGTGGACGAGACCATGGAGACCGTGAACCGCCTGCGTGAGCGCTTCCCGGAACTGCACAATCCACCGTCTGATGACATCTGCTACGCCACGCAGAACCGCCAGGTCGCGATCAAGAAGGTTGCGGCGAATGCCGACCTCGTGATCGTCGTCGGATCGGCGAACTCGTCCAACAGCGTGCGTCTGGTCGAAGTCGCGCTGGAGTACGGAGCCAAAGCGGCATATCGTGTCGACTATGCGGAGGAGATCCAGCAGGACTGGCTCGACGGCGTGGCCACGGTGGGCGTGACCAGCGGGGCCTCGGTGCCCGAGGTGCTCGTCGAAGAGGTGCTGGAAGCCCTGGCGGGTGCCGGCTACGGGGATGTCTCCGAAGTGCGCACCGCCGAAGAGGATCTGATCTTCTCGCTTCCCAAGGAACTGCGTCAGAACCAGGCCGGAGACGACCGGCCGCTGGGTGGGCGGATCACCCGGTGAGCGCGCGCGAGACGGAGGCCGCGACCCTGATCGGGTCAGTACAGCGTGCGCTCCGTCTCGTGGACATCGTCGCGAACTCGGCACGGCCGATTCCTGTCAAAGCACTCGCCACGGCGACATCCCTGACGCCGGGTACCACGTACAACCTCACCCGCACCCTCATCCATGAGGGCTACCTGCAGGCGCAGCCCGACGGTCTCATTCTCGGTCCGCGCTTCCCGAGTCTGTATGAGGGGCGGGATGCGCGCGGAGTCTTTCTCGCGCGGGTGCGGGCCGCGCTCAACACCATTACGGATGAGATCGGCGCCACCGCGTACCTGTCGCGCTTCGACGACGGCGAGGTGCACCTGATCGACGTCGTCGATGCCGTGCACGACCCCCGTGTGGAGTTCTGGGTGGGCATGGAAGACAGTGCGCATGCGACAGCCCTGGGCAAGCAGATCCTTTCCGTGGTGCCTGAGGGCGAGCGCCTGGACTACCTGTCGCGGCATCCGCTCGCGGAGCTCACCCCGAGAACGGTCAGTGATCGCCGACTTCTGCTGGCGCAACTTGATCACTCAAAGGGGTGGGTTGTCGAGCAGGGCGAGTACTCCATCGGCACGACGTGTCTTGCCGTTCCGGTGATCGCGCCCGGCGTCACCGCGTCACTGGCGATCTCGCTGCGTGAAGATCGACGACCGGTGGACCCCGAGATCATCGCGAAGCTGCAGGCCGTCGCCCGGACCCTGGCTTTCGAGCTCGGTGCCACGCAGCTGTAGGCCGCGCGCCGGTGTTCACTATCTGAAGAAACGCGCTCCCCATCTCCGCTCGGAGCCGATATCTTTAGAATGGCGGTTGGTATACCATCGCCGAGACACACAGCGCAGGCGTCCCCAGCGTCAGCGCTCTGGCCCCGAGGAGTCCCCAACCCTCGGGGCATCGTCTTGTCTGCGTGGACCTCCGAGCGACCGCACAGCGCACTCTCGCTACGATGAGCCGGTGTCTGATTCCCGACCGCAGTACGGCGAGTACGCAACCCCAGAAGAGCAGAGCCGGCGTGCAGGGCGAGGCCTTGTATCCCCGGCGCCCGAGGCCGTTCTGTCGCCGGTTCCGGATGCGGTGGCCCCTGTGTCCTCGGAAGTACCGGCACCACGCAGGCGACCGTTTGACCGACTGTTGACGATCATGCTCCTCGCCTACGGGCTGGTGACGGTGATCATGTCTGCGATCTCGTATCTCGACGTCGCGAGCGTCATGAACGAGAGCATGCGGATGCTCGGAATCGACGGCGAGTTCACGAACTATGGGCAGGGCAAGATCTGGGGAGTCGTGGCCGGAATCGTGCTGATCGTCGGATGGATGCTCACCGCCGCGATGTCGGTGCTGCGGCTGCGCAGCGGACGCCTCACCTGGTGGGTGCCGGTTGCCGGCGCTGTCGTCTTCACACTGCTTGCCGCCGCCGCTCTGACGGTGCCGATGTTCGGCGACCCCGCTTTCGCGGCCTATCTGTCGCGCGCGGCGGGAAGCTGACCGACGCGCCAGGAAGCGCGGGGGACCACCGGTAGCCTCGAAGGATGCCAGCCGAACACGTCGCCTTCCATGTCGTTTACGTCTCGATCGAATCTGCCGCAGACGATGCCACGGCGACAGCCGAGAGAATCCTGCGCGACGAACGCGTTCTCGCGGGCGTGCGCGCTGCCGACGGCGGCGATGCGCTGGCGCTGATCCCCGTCACGGAAGACGGCACCGTGATCGCGCTGGATGCCGAGGGCCGCCTGCGCTTCGACCTATCGGACAGGCGCCTGCGCGAGGCGTTCGCGGCGGAAGGGATCATCCTGCGCCTTGGCGTGGACGAGCGGGCCGGCGATCCCGGCGACGGAGGGCCTCTTTCTCCGGATCCGAGCGACAGCGTTGACGATTTCGCAGGCGCGGAGGAGATCCCTGCGCACCTTCTGGCGGAACCTGAACCGGTGCGCGTCGCCGAGTTCTCCCGCCGCAGTGCCTGGGCGGCGCGGATCACGGCGCATCTTATCGGCGCCCCCGTGCACTACCGCGAGTCCGGCACCTGGTCGCTCTATCGGTATGCCACGGACCGTGCGCACATGGCCCTCTCCGGCAGTCGCGCGGACGGTGCGATCATCGAGCTCAACATTCCGCAGCGTGGGCCGATGCAGTACGACGAAGCCTGGGTCGAGGTGACCTCTCCTGCGTCCCCTACGGGGATGTTCTGGCCGAACAGTCAGCGCCTCACGCGTCCCGTGCTCGATGTGTCGACGATCGCGGTGCCGGAGAGCGCCGAACTCTACCGGCGCATGCTCGTCGAAGCCGACGGCACTCAGGACGAACTCGCTGGCCTGAGCGGCGGCGTGGGCGTGGATCAGGTTGCGGCGCTGCGCGCCTGCACGCCCGAGGCGATCGGCGGTGTGCCGGGCGAAGTGGAGCGGCTGCGTGCCTTCCTCACGGCCTTCGGTGTCCCTTCCGAGCTCATCGATGCGGCGCTCGCCGAGGAACCCGGGGGAGAGGTGTTCACCGGCCGTGGGTGGGGACAGGTGATCGGAGACCTCCTGCTGAGCGGCTGGAGCGAGACCGTGCCGCTCACCCGCAGACAGCGCCCCCTCGTTCGCGCCGCACGCTGGGTGCGTCAGCGGCCACTCCTGGGAGCAGCGATCAGCACGAGCGAGCTCGCCGGCGGCGTCGCCTTGACGCGCTCGCGCTCGAAGGTTGCTCGAGGGTTCGGCGTGGTGCTCGTCATCGACGCGCTCATCGACCTCGTCATCTGGGCGGTGCGGATGCGACGCCGCTGAGTCTGCATCGCGCACTTCTGCACGCGAGAAGACGGATGCCCCGCTCCTGAGCTCAGGAGCGGGGCATCCGTCTTCGTGGTGAGCGAACTCAGCTCTTGGACTGGCCGTACGAGCCCAGCTGCTTCGTCGACTCGACGATGCGAGCGGCCATCGCCGTCTCGGCGACCTTGCCCCAGGCGCGGGGGTCATAGAGCTTCTTGTTGCCGACCTCGCCGTCGACCTTCAGGACGCCGTCGTAGTTCTTGAACATGTAGTCGGCGATCGCACGCGTGTAGGCGTACTGCGTGTCGGTGTCGATGTTCATCTTGATGACACCGTTCGCGACGGCGAGAGCGATCTCTTCGTCGGTCGAACCCGAACCGCCGTGGAAGACGAGGTCAAGGGGCTTCGGGCCGGTGCCGTACTTCGCGGCGACCTCGGCCTGGATCTCGCCCAGGAGCTCGGGGCGCAGCTTGACGCCACCCGGCTTGTAGACGCCGTGCACGTTGCCGAAGGTCAGAGCGGCGATGTAGCGGCCCTGCTCGCCGAGGCCCAGAGCCTGAACGGCCTGGTCGACGTCAGCGAAGGTCGTGTACAGGGCGTCGTTCGAACCCTCGTGGGCAACGCCGTCTTCCTCGCCGCCGACGACACCGATCTCGACCTCGAGGATCGCGTTGATGTTCTTCATGCGGGGGAGCAGCGTCTGCGCGATCTCGATGTTCTCAGCGAGGGGAACGGCCGAGCCATCCCACATGTGCGACTGGAAGATCGGGTTGCGGCCCGCCTTGACCTCTTCCTCAGAGGCGGCGATGAGCGGCTCGACGAAGCCGGCCAGCGCGTCTTTCGGGCAGTGGTCGGTGTGCAGGGCCACCGTGATGGGGTAGTTCTTGGCGACCTCGGTCGCGTAGCGCGCGAAGGCGAGAGCGCCGGTTGCGCGCGCCTTGACGGTGTGGCCGGCGAAGTAGTCGGCACCACCGGTCGTGACCTGGATGATGCCGTCGGATCCGGCCTCGGTCAGTCCCTGGAGGACGGAGTTGATCGTCTGCGAGCTGGAGACGTTGAACGCGGGGTAGGCGAAACCGCCGGCCTTCGCGCGGTCGAGCATCTCTGCGTACTGATCCGGGGTTGCAACGGGCATGGAATCTCCTGTGCTGAGAAGCGGGGGTCAACCCCCACTCTACCGGCGCAGAATTGCGGGTTTCACGGGGTCCATCGCGAGGAGGGGAGGCGAGATCTTCGCGTGTGGCAAGAATCGCGATTCCTTCGCCGATCGAGCGCGGAAAACGTCCGGTCTCTGCGCATGAGTCGCCTAGTCTGGCGGCATGGTGAGTCTGACGGCCGATCTGAGCCCCCTGCGTCCTGACCGTAATCTCGCGCTCGAACTCGTGCGCGCGACGGAGGCCGCGGCCATCCGCGCCGTTCCCTTCATCGGTCGCGGCGCCAAGGAGGCCGCGGACGGTGCAGCCGTCGACGCGATGCGTGCTTTCCTCGGCACCGTGGACTTCGACGGCCAGGTCGTGATCGGCGAGGGCGAGAAGGATGACGCCCCCATGCTCTTCAACGGCGAGAAGGTCGGCACCGGGCGCGGCCCGGCGTGCGACATCGCGGTGGATCCGATCGACGGTACGTCACTGACGGCTGCGGGTCGCCAGAACGCGCTTTCCGTGATTGCGGTCTCGGACCGCGGCACGATGCTCGATGCGTCCAGCGTCTTCTATATGGACAAGCTGGTCACCGGCCCCGCCGGCGTCGGCGTGGTCGACATCCGTCTGCCGATCGGTGAGAACATCCGCCGCCTCTCGGCCGCACTGGAGAAGCCGGTCGATGAGATCGTCGTCTCGGTGCTCAACCGTCCGCGCCACGAGCAGTTGATCCAGGAGATCCGGGATGCCGGTGCCGGAACCCGGCTGATGTCCGATGGCGATGTCGCCGGCGGGATCAACGCGGCGCGTCATGGCGCTCGCACCGACATGTGCGTGGGGATCGGCGGCAGCCCGGAGGGCATCGTGACGGCCTGTGCGATCAAGGCGCTGGGCGGGCACATCCAGGGTCGTCTCTGGCCACGCGATGATGAGGAGCGCCAGCGGGGGATCGACGCGGGTCTCGATCTGGACAAGGTCTACGAGGCCGATGATCTGGTCCGGGGAAACAACACCATCTTCGTGGCGACGGGCGTCACCGACGGTCAGCTGGTCGCGGGCGTGCGCCGCGAGAACGGCTACGTGTACACGGAGAGCGTCGTCCTGCGCGGTGCATCGGGAACTCTTCGTCGCGTGAACTCGGAGCACCTCGTCTCGAAGTGGCTCTGAGCGGCGCCGGCGGGCTCGTTTCGTTACGGAGTCGGAACTCCGATCCGCAGGCTTCAGGACCTATTCAGCCGCGTCCCTGGCACAATGGAACGGATCTATCACGACAGTGATGCCTGCCCAGGGGCGTCGCGAGAGGGGTGCGCGGAATGGCTTCGGAGAACATCTACCGTCAGACCAACATCAGCGACACCGGTACCGTCACGGTGATCGAGATGGACGCCGCCCGACGCACCGACGTGCTGTTCCGTGTGCGCCGTGATGAGGGGCACGAGGTCAACGCCTGGTGGCTGATCGGCGCCTTCGTCGCGTTCTCGTCGGCGGTCGTGATGCTGCTGAGCTTCATGCCGGGCGGTGCCTGAGGACTGAGAGGTCGTCGCTGCGCTTTGCTCAGCGACGTGCTGCTCTCTGCTCAGCGACTCAGCGTCACACCTCGCGGGCTTCCGTGACCTCGGCGTCGTCCAGGCGCAGGCGCACATCGCCGATCTCTGCGTGGAGATCGTAGAGGTCGTCGCTCTCGATGGCGTCGAGAACCTCGACGTCGCGGAGCCTGCGTTCGACGGCGCGGGTGCGCCGCCCTGCTTCGGAGACGGTGTTCTGCGCGGTCTGCAGCTGCTTGCCGAGCTTCTCCCACACCTGTCCGTACTTCTGGAACTCCACCTTCGCTGCGCTCAGCACCTTCCAGACCTCACTGCTGCGCTTCTCGATCGCGAGCGTCCGGAAACCCATCTGGAGGCTGTTCAGCAGCGTCATCAGCACAGAGGGGCCGGCGACGGTGATGTGGAACTCGTTCTGCAGTCGGCTCGTGAGTCCGGGGCGCCGCACGACCTCGGCGAAGAGACCCTCGGTCGGCAGGTACATGATGGCGAAGTCGGTGCTGTAGGGCGGTTCGACGTACTTGTCGGCGATGAGCTTCGCCTGCGCCAGGATCACGCGTTCGATGTTCTTGCTCTGGACATCGATCTCGTTCTTGTCGCCGCGCTCCTGCGCCTCCAGCAGGCGCTCGTAGTCCTCCTGAGGGAACTTCGAGTCGATCGGGAGCCAGACCGGCTGGTCATCATCGCGCCCGGGGAGGCGGATCGCGAACTCCACGCGCTCGGACGAACCCGGGCGCACGGCGACGTTCTCGGCATACTGCTCGGGCGAGAGCATGTCTTCCAGCTGCCGGGAAAGCTGCACCTCGCCCCAGCTGCCGCGATTCTTCACATTCGTGAGCACGCGCTTGAGTCCGCCGACGTCAGAGGCGAGTGTCTGCATCTCGCCGAGCCCCTTCTGCACCTGCTCGAGGCGGTCACTGACCAGTGCGAAGGACTCTCCCAGACGCTTCTCGAGGGTGCCTTGCAGCTTCTCGTCGACGGTCTCTCGCATCTTCTCGAGCTTGGCCTCATTGCCGGTGCGCATCTTCTCGAGTTCGTCGCGCAGCAGGGTCTGCATCTCGCCGTGCCGAACGGCGTTCGTCTCGGTGAGTGCGTGGATGCGTTCGAGCATCCCGGTGAGCGCGTGGGACAGAGACTCCTGCAGTGCGCGCTGCTCTTCCCGCCGTGCGACACGATCGCGCTCCTGCGACTCGGCCTGGACCTGCGCCTGACCCATCACGCGCTGATCGAGCAGGCTCTGCCCCGTCATGATGGTCTCTTTCAGCTCCATGCGCTGCGCACTCAGCTCTGCCCGCGTCTCCGCGCCGAGGGAGTCCCCTCCGGCAGCCGAGCTGGCGGAAACCTTGCCGCGCAGAGCGAGCACGAGAACGAGCACCACGATCAGCAGAATCACCGTGGTGATCCCCAGCAGGGTCGTCAGCGTCTCCATGGAGCCTCCTTCAATCGGCGGGGTTCGCGCTGTGCCCTGAGCGTAGCGGGGGCCACAGACATCGCCGGAAGGGGCGCCCGAAGGGCTCAGCGCGCGGCGTACTCGTCGAGGATCGCGCGCATGCTCGCGAGGCCGAACTGATCGGCGGTCGCGGCCGCCGTATGCATGCCCGCGTTCTGGTCGGCGCCCGCGTCCAGCAGCATCCGCAAGAGTTCTTCGTTGCGTCGGAAGACCGCGCAGGTCACCGCCGTCTGGCCGTTGGCGTTGACGACATCGAGCGCAGCACCACGGTGGATCAGGTCGGCAACGGTGGCGGTCTGCTCCGCGTAAGTGGCGACGATCAGCATGGTGTCGCCCCGCGGGTTCTGCACATCGATCGGCACGCCTGCGTCGATCATCTCGCCCAGCGGCGCCGTGCGCCCCTGTCGGGCAAGGTCGAAGGTGCCCTCGATGACCTCAAGAGAGAGCGCGGAGTCGTCAGCGGGGCTCGTCATGATTCCATTGTGCCGCGCGCAGCGGGAGATGCCAGGTCAGGCGACGGCTTTTCGAACCTCGTCAACGGGCGAACCGGTGACGGTGATCCGGAGCATCCGCGCGAGCTCGTCGATGTCAGCGGCGTCAAGACGGGCCGCGGCATCGATGGCGATCTGCGCGCAGGCGCGCGCATCCGCCAGCGCATCGTGATGCGCGAAATCGCCGAAGCCTGCCGCAGCGGCCGCAACCGGCAGACGATAGGAATCCAGCGAGTAGGTCTTGCGGGCGACCTGCAGGGTGCACAGCGAGCGATAGGGCGGAAGGGCGTTGCCCGTGACCTCCGACGCGGTGCGCAGCACCTTCATGTCGAAGCTTGCGTTGTGAGCGACCAGGACGTCGGCGCCTGCGAACGCGCAGAGCCGGTCGAGCTGCTCGCTCCAGGTGGGGGCATCGACGACCTGGTGGGGTTCGATGCCGTGGATGCGCACGTTCCACTCCTGGAACTCGTCGTGCCCCGCGGGCGGACGGATGAGCCATCCGGCCGACGCCACAACCTGGCCGTCACGAACCCGCACGAGGCCGACAGCACAGGCGGATGCCGGAGAGGAGTTCGCCGTCTCGAAGTCAATAGCGGTGAAGTCCAGTGGCACGCATCTACCTTCTCTCGCGCTCTCCTGACCAGCGCGCAGGCACGCCGTAGGCTGGTCTCATGACTGATGAGCGCGCAACGTCCTTCGGTTCTCAGGCCCGCAGCTACGAGGCGGGCCGGCCGGAGTATCCGTTCGCGGCGGTGGCGTGGATGCTCGAGACGCTGCCGGCAGGTGCGAGCCGCGTCGCCGATGTCGGGGCGGGAACGGGAAAGCTCACGCGTGCGCTCGTGGGCGCCCCGAGCGCGGAGATCGTGGCGATCGATCCTGATCCCGCGATGCTTGAGAGCCTCCGCGTCAACGTGCCCGGTGTGCCCACCTTCATCGGAACCGCGGAGCAGCTGCCGCTGCCGGATGCCTCTCTGGACGCCGTCGTGCTCGGACAGGCGTGGCACTGGGTCGAGCCGGTCGCAGGGTCGCGCGAGGTCGGCAGAGTCGTGCGTCCCGGTGGGACGCTCGGGCTGATCTGGAACATCCGCGACGAGAGCGTCGAGTGGGTGACCCGCCTCACCGAGATCATGCATGCCAGCAGTGCGGAGGAGACCCTCGCCGATGGTGGTCCGGTGGTGCATGCGCCGTTCGGCCCGCTGGAAGAGAGCGAGTGGCCGTGGACGCGCACGATGACCCGTGCGCAGCTGCACAGCATGGCCGCCTCGCGGAGCTACGTCATCACGGCATCCGACGAAGAGCGCACACGGATTCGGCGCGAGATGAACGCGCTGTTCGACGACCTCGGAATCGATGCGGAGGGCACGATCGAGTTGCCGTACGTCACTCGGGCTTTCCGCGCGACACGTCTCTGAGGACGCGGGAGCTCCTGTCTGGTGAGCGGAGAGCCGCTGCACGGGCGGCATCCGCGTAGACTTGCACCCCGTGGCTCTTACTATCGGAATCGTCGGCCTGCCCAACGTCGGCAAGTCCACCCTTTTCAACGCTCTGACCAAGAACAACGTGCTCGCGGCGAACTACCCGTTCGCGACGATCGAGCCGAACGTCGGGGTCGTGAACCTGCCCGACGAGCGGCTGAAGACGCTCGCCGAGATCTTCGGCAGCGAGCGCATCCTCCCGGCGTCCGTGTCGTTCGTCGACATCGCGGGCATCGTGCGTGGCGCGAGCGAGGGGGAGGGTCTGGGCAACCAGTTCCTTGCCAACATCCGTGAGGCTGACGCGATCGCGCAGGTCGTGCGCGGCTTCGTTGACGATGACGTCGTGCACGTCGACGGTGCGGTCAACCCGAAGAACGACCTCGAGACGATCAACGCCGAGTTGATGCTCGCTGACCTGCAGACCATCGAGAAGGCGCTTCCGCGCTACGAGAAGGAGGTCAAGCGCAAGACTCTCGACCCCTCGGTGCTCGAGGCCGCGACCGCAGCGAAGGATGCACTTGAGCGTGGCGAGCTGCTTTCGCAGACCGGTCTCGACCTGGCGCCGATCCGTGAGCTGGGCCTCCTCACCGCGAAGCCGTACATCTACGTGTTCAACGTGGACGAGTCGGTGCTGACGGATGCCTCGCGCAAGGCGGAGCTGGAGGCACTTGTCGCCCCCGCCCAGGCGGTCTTCCTCGATGCGAAGATCGAGTCCGAGCTGATCGACCTCGACCCCGAAGATGCCGCCGAGCTCCTCGAGGCGACGGGACAGACCGAGTCCGGTCTTGACCAGCTGGCACGCATCGGCTTCGCGACCCTCGGCCTGCAGACCTACCTCACCGCAGGACCCAAAGAGTCGCGCGCATGGACGATCCCGCAGGGCGCCAAGGCTCCGCAGGCCGCCGGCGTCATCCACACCGACTTCGAGAAGGGCTTCATCAAGGCGGAGGTCATCTCGTTCGCGGACCTCGTCGAGACCGGTTCGGTCGTCGAAGCCCGCGCCAAGGGCAAGGCGCGCCTCGAAGGCAAGGACTACGTCATGCAGGACGGCGACGTCGTGGAGTTCCGCTTCAACGTCTGAGCGTTCCGCGGTTCACCGACTCGCACGTCTGTACTCTCTTCGCAAGTGATCATTTGCGAACGGAACGCATGTACGAGGAACGTCACCCCGACTCGCGTGTGCTGGAGTGTGTCTGGCAGGCGCGGGCGACGCGAGATGAGCGCTACCTCGTCCCTGCAGTCGAGTACTGGGATCTGTGGTTCGCCCGCGAGCCGGATGGGGAGATGCTCGCCGGCCTGACGGGTCCAACGTTGGGCCACCGCTGGAACCGCTCGACGGTCGGTGAGCACAGCTGGGGCATCCAGCTGAAGGCTCACGTCGTCCTGCCCGGAGTGAGCAAGCTGCTCCTGCGTGGCGGCGAGCAGCGCCTCGTCGTACAGGCGGGGAAGGTCACCATCGCGCAGCATGCATTACCCGTCCCGGAGTTCGAGGACCTCGAGAGTTTCACTGATCGTCTCCTTGAGCTCGACGTGCTGCGCGACGACGAGCAGGTCAGGCGGATGCTCACTGGCGATGACGCGGGCTATTCGGAGAGGCACCGTCAGCGCCGGGTTCGCGCCGTGACAGGGCTCACGCGCAAGCAGATCGAGCAGCTGTCGCGAGCGCGTGAAGCGTTCAGCCTGCTCCTGCAGGGCGTGCCGCCGACCGAATGCGCTGCGCGTTGCGGTTTCGCCGACCAGGCTCACCTGACTCGTTCGCTGAGCGCTTTCCACGGCCAGACGCCGGCCCAGGTGCTGTCCGGTCGATGATGGCGGAAATGTTCAATACCGGAGGTTCGTCCGGTGGTGGACTGAGGACATCGCATCCATCCCCAGGAGAGGACCAGACGATGTCCATACCAGCCGCCCCCGAGGGCTACGCCACCGTCAACCCGTTCATCATCACGACGGGCGCCGATGAGTTGACCCGGTTCGTGATCGAAGTTTTCGACGGCGAGGAGCGGACAGACGCACGCACCATTGACGAGGACGGGCTTCTGCTCCAGGCCGAGGTGAGAGTAGGCACGACCACCATCATGCTGGCCGAACGCAAGCCGGACTGGCCTTTCACGCCGAGTCTGCTTCAGGTCTATGTCGATGACCTCGACGCCGTCGTCGAGCGAGCTCTCGCACGCGGGGGCCGACTGGTCACCAAGCCCACCGACTTCTTCGGAACGCAGTTCGCCCGAGTGCAGGATTCGAGCGCGAACCTCTGGTGGATCTGGCAGCACGGCGATGCCGCCTGGGACGCCGATGACGAGGAGAGCGAGTGGACGGCAGAGGGCGTCGATCAGGGATGGGGTGAGGTCTCGCCTGAGCTCGCCTACATCCACGACACGCTGCTCGAGGCGATGACCGCCCTGCGCGACCCCAGAGCCTGAGCAGCGCGTCGTCGACATGGGCGGGAATGTCGTGGAGTTCCGCGTCAACGTCTCGGCAGAGGGATAGTCTCTCGATGTCTGGTGTTGCGGAGCTGCGATGGGGGAACGGTTGACGGGGACAGTCGGGTACCAGAGGACGAACCCATTGGCGATCGCTGGCTTCATCACGGCGTTCGTCATTCCGATCGCGGGGTTAGCTCTGGGCGCGATCGCGATCCGACAGCTCAGAGCACCCGGCAACCCCGAGGCGGGGGCGGGACTCGCTCGGTGGGCTCTCGTCGTGGGCTCGGTGATCGGCCTCTTTCACTTGGCTTTCTTCATCCTCTGGCTCAGCATGTTCGAGGCGGCGCTGAGCAATGCACCCCTGGGTGGCTGATCGCAACAAGGGGCGGGGAGAAGAAGGGGAGCGTCGTCGCAGTGACCGCTTCAAGGTCTGAGCGGTGTGCGGCGGGAGCCTAAAGTGGAATCGTGACCCGCACTCCCGAAGAACCCGCATCCGTTCCCGTCGAGCTTCCGCTCGAGAAGCGACTGGCGGCGGCCGTCGAGCGCTACGGCGAGGAGAACGTTGTCGAGCGTGCACTCTCACTGCTCGCGGGAAACTACGAGGGTGAGGACTTCCTGCTCTTCGTCGGCGGCGAGCATGCGCAGGGCATCCTGGACGGCGCGCCGGTGCTCTACTGGCCCGAGCTCTGGGGCGCACGTGCGCTTCTCTACGTCTGGGACGAATCGGCAGGCCCGGCCATCATCGAGACGCTGAGCAACCCCGCATGGCGTGTCCGAGAGATGGGAGCCCGCGTCGCCGCTGCGCGTGAGCTGCCCGCAGCATCCGCGCTCGCCGGACTGCTCAGCGACCAGGTTCCCCGCGTGCGCGCGGCCGCGGCACGAGCGCTGGGAGCTCTCGGCACCGCCGATGACATGGCCAGCATCCGAACGCTGCTGAAAGACCCGGAGATCGAGGTTCGCCGCGCCGCGCAGCAGAGCCTCGACGCACTTCGTGCGCGCTTCCCGAAGCCCTGAGCCTTACTCCTGGCCTGGTCGTCTGCGCCCGAGCTTGATCTCGGATCGCTGACGCTTTCCCTCAAGCCGTCGACGCTGCGACCCCTTCGTCGGACGCGTCGCGCGTCGCATGATCGGCGGCACGACGGCGTCGCGGAGTAGTTCGGCGAGACGCTGGCGCGCGGCGGCTCTGTTCTGTCGTTGCGAGCGCTGCTCAGCGGCGCTGATCGTGATCACCGTGCCGGAGAGTCTCGTCGCCAGGCGCTCGATGGCTCGTGCACGCTGCGTCTCGGTCAACGCCGTGGTCGTGGCCAGATCGAGGCTGAGCTGCACACGCGAGTCGGTGGTGTTGACGCCCTGCCCGCCGGGTCCTGAGGCATGAGAGAAGCGTTCGACCAGCTCGCTCGCGGGCACGGTGAAGCCATGCGGCGCCCCAGGGCCCGGAGGTACATGCAGGTCTGGCATGTGCTCAGTCTGCCGCAGTGGGTACGCTCGGCGCGGAGCAGTCGGGCTGTGCCGCGACTGACAGGATAGAAGAATGACCGCAACGCTCGTCGCCAAGGGCCTGGCTGGGGGCTATGGCCACCGCACCCTGTTCGATTCCCTTGATCTGACTGTTGCGCCCGGTGACGTCGTCGGAGTCGTCGGAGCGAACGGTGCGGGCAAGTCGACACTGCTGCGCCTGCTCGCCGGCATCGATGAGCCCCAGGCCGGAACGATCTCGTTGGCTCCGGCGGATGCCTTCGTCGGCTGGCTTCCGCAGGAGCACGAGCGCGTCGAGGGCGAGACGGTCGTCGAGTACATCGCGCGTCGCACCGGGTGCGCGCAGGCGACGGGCGACATGGATGCCGCGGCAGTCGCCCTCGGGGATCCCTCGCTGTCGACGGTCCCGGGCGCAGATCCAGCCGACGTCTACTCTGCGGCCCTCGAGCGCTGGCTGGCAAGTGGCGCCGCAGACCTTGATGAGCGCGTTCCCGCGGTGCTTGCCGACCTCGGACTCGAGGTCGAGGGTGCAGCACTGATGACGTCGCTTTCGGGTGGGCAGGCGGCCCGCGTCGGTCTCGCAGCGCTCCTGCTCTCGCGCTTCGACATCGTGCTGCTCGACGAGCCGACGAACGACCTCGATCTCGAAGGTCTCGAGCGCCTCGAAACCTTCGTGAAGGGTCTCCGGGGCGGGGTCGTGCTGGTCAGCCACGATCGCGAGTTTCTCGCACGCTGCGTGACCCGAGTGCTCGAACTCGATCTGGCGCAGAACTCCAACCGTGTGTTCGGCGGTGGCTACGACGCCTATCTGGGAGAACGGGAGACGCTGCGCCGCCAGCAGCGTGAGAAGTACGACGAGTTCGCCGACAAGAAAGCCGATCTCGTCGCACGTGCGAGAACGCAGCGCGAGTGGTCAAGTCAGGGCGTGCGCAACGCCATGCGGAAGGCGCCAGACAACGACAAGATCAAGCGCAAGGCATCCGCGGAATCCAGCGAGAAGCAGGCCCAGAAGGTGCGCCAGATGGAGAGCCGCATCGCACGCCTCGAAGAGGTCGAAGAACCGCGCAAAGAGTGGCAGCTCGAATTCACGATCGGTTCTGCGCCGCGCTCCAGCTCGGTGGTCTCCACGCTCAGCTCCGCCGTCTTCCGGCAGGGCACCTTCACGCTCGGGCCGGTGTCGCTGCAGGTGAACGCGGGGGAGCGCATCGGCATCACGGGGCCGAACGGGGCAGGCAAATCGACGCTGCTGCGGGCGCTCCTCGGCACGCAGCATCCCGATGAGGGTACTGCGAGTCTCGGCGCCAGCGTGCAGATCGGAGAAATCGATCAGGCGCGCTCGCTGCTGGTGGGCTCCAAGCCTCTCGCAGACACGTTCGAGGCGATCGTCGGTGACATGACCTCGGGCGACGTGCGCACATTGCTGGCGAAGTTCGGCCTCAAAGCCGACCATGTGAACCGCCCGGTCGAAGAGCTCTCGCCGGGAGAGCGCACGCGCGCCGGCCTCGCGCTGCTGCAGGCGCGCGGCATCAATCTGCTGGTGCTTGACGAACCGACGAACCACCTCGATCTGCCTGCGATCGAGCAGCTCGAACAGGCACTGGAATCCTACGAGGGAACGCTGCTGCTCGTGACACACGACCGGCGGATGCTCGCTGCCGTGCAGACCGATCGGCACTGGCGCGTCGATGCGGGACAGGTCTCGGAGGTGTAGTCGTGTCAGACCCTGTGGAGTTCATCCGATCCGCCGCCCTCGGTACGCGGATGACGGTGCGCACGCGCATCGAGGGCGGGTACACCGACGCCGTCGGCTACCTGCGTGAGCGCGACGCCCAGCACTGTCTGATTGAGACACGTCGCGGCATGGTGACGATCGCGTTCGCGGACGTGCACCTCGCGAAAGAGGT
The DNA here is from genome assembly GCF_016907255.1 of Microbacterium keratanolyticum. NCBI lineage: Bacteria > Bacillati > Actinomycetota > Actinomycetes > Micrococcales > Microbacteriaceae > Microbacterium > Microbacterium keratanolyticum. The sequence goes on from NZ_JAFBBQ010000001.1 coordinate 2,526,133, forward strand.
GCCGCCGCCTCCGCCGCGGAGACCCCCGCGCGCTGTGCCACGATAGAGCTGTGGCTGTTCATCTTCTCACCGGCGCGGGGTCCGGAATCGGTGCTCTTGTCGCGAAACGCTTGATCGCGCGGGGTGACGAGCTCGTTCTTCTTGCCCGGGACGCCGGTCGCGCGCGTGCGCTGGCAGAGCAGCTTCCGGGGGCGCAGACCCTTGTCGGAGACTTGTCCGAGCCAGGACGCCTGTCGTGGGCGCTCTCGCACCAGAGTCTTCCCGCACGGCTTGACAGCCTCGTGCATGTCGCAGGGATCGTCGATCTGGGAGCAGTCGCGGATACGCCAGTGAACCTCTGGGAGTCTCAGCTCGCCGTGAACCTCGTCGGGCCGGCGGAACTCACCCGTCTCCTGCTGCCCCAACTGCGTCTCACGCGCGGGCAGGTGCTGTTCGTCAACTCGGGTGCCGGGTTGCGCACCTCCGCAGGATGGTCCGCGTACGCGGCATCCAAGCATGGTCTGCGCGCGCTGGCTGATGGGCTGCGCGCAGAGGAAGCCGAGCACGGCATCCGCGTCGGCACGATCTATCCCAGCCGCACCGCCACTCCCATGCAGGAGCGCGTGTTTCAGCAAGAGGGTCGCGAGTACACCACAGCAGGACTGATTGATCCGGATGTCGCCGCAACAACGATCCTGGCGATGCTCGATCTCCCGCGCGGCGCACAGCTGACGGATGTGACATTGCGCGCAGAGTGAGCGTGCCCGCCTTCGCGCGGGGCGGGATCTAGCTCCGTCGCATCCCCACGGTCGGAGCGGTCTCCACGAATCCGATCTGTTCGTACAGCCGGCGACCAGGAGGATCCGCGAGGAGCGTGATGTACGGGTTCGCCGGAGCCGTGTCCTGGATCCGCGCGACGAGGGTGTCCATCACGGCCCGACCGAGTCCCATCCGCTGATGGTCCGGATGCGTCGCGATGTCGGCGATGTGGAAGTACCACCCTCCGTCACCGATCACGCGGCCCATCGCGACGACCTGGGCGGTCGAGCGTTCGCGGATGTGGCAGAAGAACCAGGTGCCTGCGATCGCGGCGGCTCCCTGTTCGACCGTCTTCGGTGAGAGTCCTGCGTCCGTGCGCAGCGCGACATAGGCGTCCACGGGTGGTGCGTCATGGATCAGTTCGTACCGGTCGGCGAGAGTCATGGAGAACATTGTTCCAGCACCGGCAGCTGACGCAGCTTGTTCCGGCCGCGCACCGCGCGTTCGCATGTCGGACCCCCGCCCTACGATGATGACAACTCACTCTCAGGAGGTTCTCCCGTGGCTCACCCTCAGCATCATGCCCTCAGCTACGTCGAGTTCGGCGTGGACGATCTCGCCGCGACGCAGGCCTTCTACGAAGCCGCGTTCGGTTGGAAGTTCAACGACTACGGTCCGACATACCGAGGGATCCAGGCTCCCGACGGCGAAGGCGAGGTCGGTGGCTTGGATGCCGGTGCGCAGCCCGGTCAGGGGCCGCTGGTCCTGCTCTTCTCGACAGATCTGGATGCCACCGTCGACGCGGTTCGTGACGCTGGGGGAGTCATCGTCACCGGGCCCTACGAGTTCCCTGGCGGCCGACGCTTCGAGTTCGAGGACCCGAGTGGCAATCGACTGGGCGTCTTCGCAGAGGCGTGACGGCCGACATCCCTCACCCGTCGTGGCGGGCGGTCTCGAGGTCTGACAGTGACCGTGCTCGCGCCCGTTCACGTTCCATGACCGCGACGGCAACGCACAGGAGTGCGGCGGTGCCGGCGACGGTGAACACGGGGGCGATGGCACACAGCAGCACTCCTCCTGCGCAGACGAGGAAGATCGCGGATGCTGCGCCCGACACCTGCCCGCGCAGCAGCACCGCCCACGCCATGACCATGTAGACCGCGACGGGGATCGTGAAAGCGAGAGAGGCCGTCGCGACGGTGAGATGCTCAGCCCCTCCGGTGAGCAGGTCGAGTTCGACCTCGATGCCCGCGGAGACAGCTCCGATCGCCGCGAAGATGAGGTAGTGCGCGTACCCGAAGGCGAAGCCGCGGGAGTTGCGCGTGAGGCGCTCGCCCTGCGCCCGGGAGAAGTAGACCCACCACAGTGCGGCGGCCGTCACGATGCCCGCGACGGCGAGACCGATCAGGCCGTCGACACGGGCTTCGCCGTTGCGTGCGCCGATGATCGAGTTCGCGGAGGCGAGTAGGCTCTCGCCGAGCAGGATGAGCGTGAACAGGCTGAACCGTTCCGCGATGTGGTGCGGATGCCACGGCGTGCGCCGCTTCCGCTCCGCCCAGACCGGCACGAGAAGCTCCAGCGCGACCATGACCCAGAACGTCCAGAACTGGGCGGGGCCATCGAGCGGCAGGCGGGCCAGCCACAGCACCTGCACGATCGCGATCCCTGCGGCGTATCGCAGCGCAATGGACCTGTTCTCGGGGTCGGACAGCGCGAGCCGCAGCCACTGGGTCACGAGGGCCAGTCGCATGATGACGTAGCCCCACGTCACGGTCGCCCAGTCGCCCTCCGCCATCGCATCGTGGACGCCCGCGGCCAATACGAGCACGCCGGCCATCTGCGCGATGGTCGTCACGCGATACAGCCAGTCATCCGTGTCGAATGCCGAGGCGAACCAGGTGAAGTTCATCCATGCCCACCAGATCGCGAAGAACACCATCGCGTACGACAGCGTCGTCTCGGCGGCGTGACCCTCCGCGATGCCGTGGTGCAGGCTCTGCGACGCCTGCGAGACCGCGACCACGAAGACGAGGTCGAAGAACAGCTCCAGGGGGCTTGCGACGCGGTGCGATTGGCGAGGGTCACGCCCCGACATGCGGATCAGGCCGATGCGGTGCAGCAGGTCTGTGGTCATGGTGTCCTCACGCAAGCGTCTGGGTCAGGGAGCGGATGCTGCGCGTCATGCGCACACGTCCGAGGGCGCCGTTCACGATGGGCATGAACGGCTGCACATGCCCACACTCGACATCGCCGATGAGCGGCACCCCGAGTCCGCCGAGTGCATCGAGAACGGCCTCGCGCTGCGTCATGTACTCGGTGTCCGGAGCGCGGGTGCGTCCGATGAGGACGGCGCTCGCGCGGTCGAAGAAGCCGGCGAGCCGCATGCCGTGCAGGGCGCGGCATGTGGTGAGCGCATCCTTGCTCGACGCTTCCACGTACACGATGAGCCCCTCGGGTGCGTGCTGATCGACGAATGTCGGGACATCGCCGTAGGGAGTTCCCGCGACGTTGCACAGGGTGTCGATGCATCCGCCGATCAGCCGGCCGGTCACGTCGACGTCTTCGGGGCCTTCATCGAACCGACTCCAGGTCCCCGGGGTGTCCAGCGTCATCTCGTCGATGTCGGGATGCGTCAGATAGTTGTCCCAGCCGATCGCACGGAATCGCCCCGGCGGTGTCTGCGTGAAGCTCGCGCCTTCGGACAGCGCCGTGATGTCCTCCCATCCGAAGAGTCCGTCGGGCGCCCGGTAGGGAGTGTCCATCAGATTGTTGCCGTGCACCGTGGCGACTCCGGTCAGGAGCGTGAGCGGCGTCAGGAGCGTCGAGATGTCGGAGAAACCGACGAACCACGTGGGCTCTGCCTCGCCGATCACCTCCCAGTCCAAGAGCGGAAGGAGGTCGATCGCCGTCACTCCGCCCCACGGCGGGACGACGGCACGGATGCCCGGATCCGTCAGGAACATCTGGAGTTCGCGGGCGCGTTCCCGCGCTGGTGCGCTCACATGGCGCGTGCCATCCATGCAGGAACCGACGACGATATTGAATCCACGGTCGCGAAGCCCGGCGATCGCCAACTCCAACCGTGCGCGTTCGCCATTCGTCACCCCGCTGGAGGGCGAGGTGACGGCGATCGTGTCACCCGGAACAAGCGGTGCGGGATAGCGAATGGGCACGGAACTCCTCTCAGGGGGCAGATGTCGGTGCAGCGGCGTGCTTCTGAAGCGCGGCGAGGTCGTGAGCCCCGTCCACGGGACATCCGTGCACGGACGGGATCGCGCGGAGCGGAACGTGCTCCGCCAGGCGCAGCGGGGAAGCGATGATCCCGCCGCCCCAGAAGACCACACTGGCCACTCCCCAGGGCATCACCTCGTCGCAGACGACGCTCCCGGCGGTGTCGAGCACCAGCATCCGCTGGTCGTGCTCTCCGGGGTAGGGGCTCGTCGCGCCGACCGTGACCCCGTCTCGCTCCTCGAGAACGCGGATGATGCCCGCCCGTGCGGCTGCGGCATTGACGAGACTCGCCGACCCGGACACGCGACGCCGACGCCCGACCGGTTCCCACGCCGCCAGCGATACGAGGATGTCGGTGGCCTTGGCATCGTTTCCGACGGCCACGACGTCATCCGAGACGCGCTGCATCGAGGTGTTGTGTCTGCCGATCTTTGCGGTGAGCTTTCGTGTGACCATGAGGATCGCGAGATCGATCTCGAACAGCCCGTAGTCGGTGAGGAGGAGAGCGCGGCCTCCGGGGAGCGCCAGCGCGTCACGGAGCATCCCGCGCACCCCCTTGAGGATGCGCCAACTGCCATCTGTGAGGCGGAGAATGCCCACGCGCACGGCCGCGATGCCATCCACCCACGACGTCAGGAGAAGGTCCCCCTCGAGAAGCAGCGTCGTCGTGCTGTAGCCGTCCGGATTCTCCCCGCGTGCCGGAACGGGAAGGTCGAAGGCCTGACTGGACATGACGTCATCCTAGGGCTGCGGACGCGAGCATCTGGCCGCTCGATAGCATGTCGGTCATGGGACTCTCGAGCGTCGTCACCTATGACGGTCTTCCTGCGTCGTCCGGCGGTGCCCACGCGCTTCGCGTGAAGAAGCCGGCGGCTGCATGGTCCTCGGTCGGGAAGTTCGTCGACGCGTGCCTCGTGCCGCTGTCCGATCGCGTGACACTGCGCCTCTGGGCGGGCGGCCCCGCAGAAGCGACACAGCACGTCATGGACGTCGCATCGTCCGCGCTGGGCGGGCCCTCTCGGCGCGACCATGCACGGACCGAATGGAACGTACGCCCCGAAGCGCTCGAGACCGTGCTCAGCGCACTCACGGAGATCGGCGCAGCCGGCCTCCCCGCGCACGGCGGACATTCCCTTGCTGCGCTCGTACGCACGGTCGAAGGGGGCTTGATCGACCCGCGGACCGGCACCGCCTACGCGAACATCACCCCCGAGGCTTTCGACGATTTCGCCGTCGACGGCTACGGCCGTCGCCTCGGACGGTCCGGCATCCGCGCATCGGTCGGAACGGCAGGATCCTCTCTGTCTCTCTGGGTCAATCTCCCCGACACGGATGAGGAACTCGCACGCGCCGCAGGCCATCTGCAAGCGCACCTTCCGTTCCGACTCTCGACGAAGCACTGGCGCCGCTGGCAGCAGACCAGGAACGGCCAGAGCTACCGCTCAGCCAAGATCGCATCGCCGCTTGCGAGGTAGTTCCGCTGTCGTGTCATCCGCGGTTCGTCGGCCGCGCCCGCTCCTGCGGGGAGCCGATCGATGTGGGTTAGCCTTGTTCGCAGTGAGGTGACTTCGGCGATGGCGACGAAGACGCGCCGGATGACGCCAGAGGAAGGCATACGACACATGACGCAGCATCGCATCTTCGAGACCGAAGGCCGCGCCATCCCCTACATCGAAGAGGGATCGGGACCGATCGGACTCGTGCTCATCGCGTCGGAGTCGCTCGAGCGCGACGGCCTCGGAACCGTCACGCACTACCTCGACGAAGAAGCCGGCTTCCGCGTCGTGCGCGTGGGTCAGAGCGCGGATCGCACTGCTGTCGCCGACCGCATCGCTGACGTCGAGGCGGTCATCGATCACCTCGGATTCGCGACGACGTGGATCGGGGGATACGGCGCAGGCGGAACGATCGCCCGTGAGTACGCGAACACCCACACCGAGCGCCTCAACGGTCTGCTCCTCCTCGGCGTCGAAGACGTCGACATCCCGCTCGCGCCGATGATCCCCGTGCTGATCGTGCAGGCCACCGAAGACGCCACGGCCCCCTTCGCGAACGGCGAGAAGCTGCAGGCCACGGCACCCGATCGTGCCAGCATCAAAACGGTCGAGGGAGCTGATCACCTGTTCCCGGTGACGCACCCGATCGAGACCGCCGTCATCATCGAGGAATATCTGGACTGGGACTGACGCCTCAGGCGGCTTCTTCGCGCAGTCGCGGTTCGATGCGGTGCTGTGGGCGGAACCCTGCCTTGTCCGCGTAGAACGCGCGGATGCGGTCCATGTCCGCAGGGATGTCGCCGGTGAGCTCGATCGTGGGGCCGAGTCCCGTCGTCATGGTCGTGCGATCGACGTATCCGAGAGTGACCGGCATCCCCGTCTCCCGGGCGATGCGATAGAACCCGCTCTTCCAGTGCGTGTGGCCCTTGCGGGTCCCGTCGGGGGTCACGACCAGGCCGAAGGTCTCGCCTGCGCGCACACGCGCCACGACATCGCCGACGACGCGGCTCGGGTCGGATCGATCGACCGGGATGCCCCCGAGACGACGCATGATCGGTCCGCGCCATCCGGCGAACAGGCTGCTCTTGCCGAGCCAGCGCACGTCGATCCCGAGGCGCCAGGCGATCGCGAGCATGAGGACGAAATCCCAGTTGGACGTATGCGGAGCGCCGATCAGAACAGTCGGACGAGTGGGCGCCGCCTCCGTCTTCAGAGTCCAGCGGCTGAGCGCCCAATACATCCGGGCCAGGGTACGGCGAAGCATCCGTCCACGCTAGGACACCCCGTATGCAGGGTGCGGCATGCGTCGACCGGGGGAGAGGCGGATGCCGCGTCCCGGGCTTAGTTCGCAGCCGCGCGGATGTACTCCGTGACCTTCTTCTCCGTCTCGGGCGTCCAGGCCAGCAGCGCGAAGGAGGTCACCCACATGTCTCCGTCGTCGAGGTGCGCGGCCTCTTCGAAGCCGAGCGTCGCATAGCGGGACTCGTACTTCGACGCGGCCTTGAAGAAGACCACGACCTTTCCGGCCGCATCCGTGTATGCCGGGAATCCGTACCAGGTCTTCGGCATCAGGTGGGCTGCCACCTCGGCCACGACCCGATGGATGCCTTCCGCGAGTTCACGATCGTTCGGCGGCATCGCCTCGATCGCTTCGCGGATGGCCTTCTCGCCGGCGTCGCGGTTCTTTCCGGCTTTCTGCTCCGCGCGCAACTCCGCGGCGCGCTGTTTGACGGCCTCGCGCTCCTGCGCGGAAAGCCCTTCGCTCTTCTCAGCCATGAGTGCTCCTTCGTTCAGGGATCAGCGGCGGCGCGGCAGGTCGATCGGACCCGTCACGGAGAGCTCATCCTCCCAGACTTCGATCCCCTTCACATCAGGCATCCGTGCCTTCGTGAACACCGGATCCAGACCTGCGCGGCGTTGCTCGGTGTAGTCCTTGAGCAGTCGGAATGCGATGCCCGAGAGCAGTGCGATCGCGATGAGGTTCACCAGCGCCATGATGCCCATCGCACCGTCGGCAAAGTTCCAGACGACATCAGCCGAGACCACCGACCCGACGAACACGGCGAGGATCGCCAGCACGCGATACGACAGCAGCACGGCAGGACGCATCGTGATGAACTCGATGTTCGACTGTCCGTAGTAGTAGTTGCCGAGGATCGAGCTGAACGCGAGGAGGAAGATGATCACGCTCAACAGGACGTTCGACCATTCGCCCAGGGCGCTGACCATCGCACCCTGCGTGAGAGAGATGCCCCGCTCGGCATTCGCAAGATCGGGCACCGAGACGAGCACGATGAACGCGGTGATCGAGCACACCAGGAACGTGTCGAAGTAGACGCCGAGAGTCTGCACGAGCCCCTGCTTGACGGGGTGCGTGACCGCGGCGCTCGCACCGGCATTCGGAGCTGACCCGAGACCGGCCTCATTCGAGAACATGCCCCGCTTGACGCCGGTGAGGATGATGTAGCCGAGAGCAGCGCCGACGATCTCGTTCGGACCGAACGCCTGGGTGAAGATCGCCCCGAAGACTTCGGGCAGGCGCTCGATGTGAATGGCGACGATCACGAGTCCGACCAGCAGGTACAGCAGCGCCATGAGCGGCACGAGCATCTGGGTCACCGACGCGATGCGGCGCACCCCGCCGAAGATCACCGCGGCCATCAGCACGGCGAGCACGCCGCCCACGACCCAGGGCAGCCAGCTGAGCTCCATGCCGCCGAAGCTGCCGGCGAGCGTTGCCTGAATCGTGTTGGCCTGCAGCGAGCTGAACGCGACGGGGAAACAGACGATAAGGATGACCGCGAAGAGCACGCCCATCCAGCGGGCACCGAGACCGCGCTGCATGTAGTACGCGGGACCGCCACGGAAGCCGTCGGCATCCCTCGTCTTGTACAGCTGCGCGAGCGAGGACTCGATGAACGACGACGCGCCACCGACGAAGGCCATGAGCCACATCCAGAACACCGCTCCGGGCCCGCCGATGGCGATCGCCGTGCCGACACCGGCGATGTTGCCGACGCCGACGCGTGACGCGGCCGAGATCGTGAACGCCTGGAACGCCGACACGGACTGCGGCGTGCCGTCTGCGGTGCGCGGCGTCTTGTCGGTGAGAGTACGGATCATCTCCGGAATCAGACGGAACTGCACGACGCCCGAGCGCACGGTGAAGTACAGCCCCAGCGCGATCACGACGGGGAGCACCGCCCACGTCCAGAGATTGTCGCCCCAGGTCAGCAGCCACTCATTCACAGCATCCATAGCCGTCAGTATCGCGGCACATCCGCGCCTCGAACCAGAGGCGCGCCCCTGGTAAAGTCAACCCCCTCGTCTCGCACATGCCTTCGTCGTAGCGTCGTGCACGGCGCAGACCAGGCGTCGAGACCGAATCGGCATGACACAGAACGAGGAGAGCACGATGGCAAAGACCACCCGTCGACAGAACGCAGAACACGGTTTCACCGCATCCGGAGACCTCGCCACGGCGCTTCAGCGCGTGCTGGTCGACCTGCTCGATCTCGCCATGCAGGGCAAGCAGGCACACTGGAACGTCGTCGGACGGAACTTCCGAGACATGCACCGCCAGCTCGACGAGATCATCGACGCCGCTCGCGGTTTCAGCGACACGGTCGCGGAGCGCATGCGTGCGATCCACGCGGTTCCCGACGGCCGCACCGCGACCGTCGCCGAGGCGTCGAGCCTGCCAGGGTTCCCCGAGGGGGAGGTGTCGACGGACGATGTCGTCGACCTGATCACCGAGCGCCTGGAGGCGGCCGTGCAGACCATGCGCGACGTGCACGACGGTGTTGATGAGGAAGATCCCACGTCGGCAGACATCCTGCACGCCGTGATCGAGAGCCTTGAGCAGTTCGCCTGGATGGTGTCTGCGGAGAAGCGCACCCCGGCGAAGAGTACGGCGCGCGCGAAGGCCGCGTCCAAAGGCTGACAACGCACGCGACAACAAGGAACGCCGCGGCCCCCTCGGAGGCCGCGGCGTTCCTTGTCTCAGATCAGACGGTCTGCGCGAGGACGGCGAAAGACACCGCGCCCTCATCGTCGACCGCGGCATCGAGGACCTTGTCGGAGAGAGCGACGGCCGCCTGCTCCTCCAGGAAGATACGTGCGCCGGACGCCTCGACGATGGCATCGGCGGCCTCCGGTGCGGAGGCGACGTCGACGGCGAATCGTGCTGCGCCGTCTGCTCCCGGTTCATCCGTCGTGTGGATTCGCAGTCCTGCCTCAGAGGCGCTGCTGCGTCGGCTGACGAGCGTCGAGACGATCGCGGTGGCGTTGTCGGTCAGAGTGAGCATGCTGCTGTCCTTCCGGTTGCGTGAGCGATGCGGATGCATCGCCTGCATTCCACGGTTGTCGAGGCCGAGAGCTCTCACAACCCGCACGCGCCCATTCGGAGGGCTTTCACACGAAGCCCGGATCGCCCGTGCAAGAATCCGCGCGCGTCCGCACGCGGGCGGGTATCGCGGGCTACCATTCGGGGCATGAAGCACCCCGAGCGCAGGCAGGTCCGGTGGCGGGCGAGTGCGTCGGCACTGGGCGGAGTCGTCGTCGGGATCGCGGCCGGATCCGTCGGGGGAATCGCCGCGGGCATCGTCGCCGGGTGGGGAACGCTGGCGGTCGTCAACGTGGTCTGGGTTCTCCTCGAGGTTTGGCGCATGGATGCGGCCCAGACACGCGCTCATGCGACGGCGGAGGACCCTGGCCGACGCACAGCGAGATTGATCGCCACGATCGGAAGTGGCGTCAGTCTTGCGGCCGTCGTTCTGGTCGTCGTGCAGGCGCGCAACGCACAGGGCATCGACGCGCTCGCGCTCGCGGGAATCGCGATCCTCAGCGTCGTGGCATCCTGGGCGCTCATCCAGGTCGACTACATGCTGAGGTACGCGCGCGTCTTCTATCAGGACGACCGCGGAGGGATCGACTTCGCGCAGCAGGAGGATCCGGAGTACACCGACTTCGCCTACTTCTCGGTGGGCCTCGGTATGACCTATCAGGTGGCGGACACGACGGTGCGTTCGAATGCGATTCGCCGCATCGTGATCGCGCAGACGCTTCTTGCCTACCTCTTCGGGGCGGTCATTCTCGCGACGATCATCAATCTCATTGCCACACTGGGCTGACGTCTCTAGTTGTCGGAGTCGCGTGCGCGCCGGTGTCGGATCGCCATCGGCACGACCAGCCACAGGATGAGGACGAGCAGGGACGACGCCACGAGAGTGATGAGTGCCGCCGTACGGTGCATCGTGAAGTCGATGATCAGCGTGGTCACGCCCACGCTCAGCGCACCGATCACCAGCAGATCGATCCGAACAATCAGCGCCGCATGCCGCACCAGAACGGGTTTCAGCTGCTTCCCGAACAGTGCGCGGTGCAGCCCCACCGGCGCAAGGGCGAGGACCGTCGCGAGCGCGGCCAGCAGCACCAGGATGACGTAGAGGCTCACCTGCGCGGCATCCAGCTCTGTGAATCGGGGCTGGAACGCAACGGCGAGCAGAAACCCCGTGAGGATCTGCGTACCGGTCTGCATGACGCGCAGTTCTTGAAGGAGCTCCTCCCAGTTGCGGTCGGCGCGCTCGATCGCCGTCTCCTGGCGGCCGTCATCGCGATCGTCGTGCCTGTGTTCGTCCGACTCCGAGGTCATGCCCTTATCTTGCCAGCGCATGGCGCGTCCGACGAGATGGTCTGGCGCTTGGCCCATGTGCGGAGGGAGCGGCGTAGCATGGGGGGATGACCACGCCGACCCCTCCTGCATCCGCACCCCTCACGACCCCGCTTCAGGCGCCGCCGGGGTCGCTGAACCTGCTGCCGGTCGATGAGACGGCAGGCGGATGCTGTGGCGGAGGCGCCTGCAGCACAGGCCTCTGAGCCCATGACGACAGAGAACCCCCGCACACGGATGTGCGGGGGTTCTTTCGTGTGCGCGGTCAGTGACCGTGGCCTGCAGGAGCCTCAGCGGGGTTGTCGGCGGGCTTGCGGATGAAGAACGCGCCGACGATCGTGATCGTCGCGATGATCGCACCCAGCACGAAGGCCAGACGCGAGCCGTGCGCCACGGCCTCTGGGACGTGGCTGCCGCCGCCGGCGTTCACGGCGACCGTGAACACGGCCATCATCACGGCGATGCCCGCGGCACCGGCCACCTGCTGTACGGTGCCGATCACCGCGCTGCCGTAGGAGTAGAACTTCGGCTGCAGCGAGGCCAGCGCTGCCGTGAACAGCGGCGTGAACGACAGCGCGAGTCCGACCGAGAGCGCGGTCTGCGCCACGACGACGAGCCAGAGAGGCGTCGCCTCGGTGAACGACGTGAACAGCCACAGCATGCTCGCTGCCATGATCGCACCGGGAACCAGGAGGATCCGCGTGCCGTGCAGGTCGTAGATCCGGCCGATGAGCGGACCGAGCAGACCCATGGCCAGGGCGCCCGGCAGCGCGACGAGGCCTGCGTCCATCGCCGGCAGACCCATGGCGTTCTGCAGGAACAGCGGCACGACCGTGATCGATCCGAAGAAGGCGAGGGCCAGCAGGAACATCTGTGCCATCGACAGCGTGAAGTCGCGAGAGCGGAACACGCGCAGGTCGAGCAGCGCGTCATCCTTCTTCTGCAGTACGACCTGGCGCCAGAGGAACAGGGCGAGACCCACGACCCCGACACCCAGAGCGATGAGCAGCGGGGCGGGGGAGACGGCGGTGCCCGCGAGCGCGCCGATCTGGCTGAGGCCGAAGACAAGACCTCCGAAGCCGAGAGCCGACAGCAGGATCGAGAGCACATCGATGGGAGCATCCATCGTCTCGCCGACATTCGTCAGCCAGCGCCACCCGATGAAGAGCGCGACGAGCGCGATCGGGAGCACGATGAAGAAGATCGAGCGCCATCCGAGGTGGTCGAGCAGGAAGCCGGACAGCGTCGGGCCGATCGCCGGGGCGAGCGACATCACGATGCTCACCCGGCCCATCATGCGACCGCGCGCCGCGGGCGGCACGAGGTTCATGATGGTCGTCATAAGCAGCGGCATCATCATCGCGGTGCCCGCCGCCTGCACGACCCGTGCGACGAGGAGCATTTCGAAGCCGAAGGCGAGTGCCGCCATGAGCGTTCCCACTGAGAACAGCGAGAGCGCGGCGAGGAAGATCTGACGCGTCGTGAAGCGGCGCAGCAGGAATCCGGTGATCGGAATCACGACGGCCATCGTGAGCATGAAGGCGCTCGTGACCCACTGGGCGGCAAGCGGCGAGATGCCGAGGTCGTCCATGAGGTGCGGGATCGCGATGCCCATGGTCGTCTCGTTCAGGATCGCGACGAAGGCCGCGGTCAGCAGTACCCAGATCACGCGCATATCGCGACGCGGGATCAGGGTCTTGGGCTCCTCGGCGGAGGAGATCACGGGGGTCGCCCCGGTGTCGACAGCAGACAAGGATTCCTCCGGGAGAAAGTGTGGGATGGTGCACGAATGTGCGAAGACTTTCGAGGATAACGGCTCCGGGCGACATTTCATTCCGTCCTGAGCGAACCGCGTCACGACGTCCGACGGCCTGGCTACGCTGAAGGAATGAGCATGCATGGCGGCCCGGGCGGACGCGGCGGAGGATTCCGCGGAGTCGACGAGGCGGCGCAGAAGCGAGAGAACGCCGCCGCACCCGTGATCGAGAGACTCGGCGCGCGGGTCGTCGCGCTGTTCCGTCCCTACCTCGGACGCATCGTCATCACCGGTCTGCTCGTCATCGTCGGTGCAGCGATCGCTGTGATTCCGCCGTTGCTCGTCCAGCGCATCTTCGACGACGCGCTCTTCCCGGTCGAAGGCGGCGCGCCGCAGCTCAACCTGCTGGTGGTGCTCGTCTCCGTGATGATCGGGCTCTTCCTCCTCTCGGCCGGCCTCGGCGTCGCGCAGACCTGGTTCACCTCGACCGTCGGAAACAGCGTCACGGGTGACCTCCGCGTACGTCTGTTCGAGCATCTGCAGGCCATGGAGCTCGGGTTCTTCACGCGCACGAAGACTGGCGTCATCCAATCCCGGCTGCAGAACGATGTGGGCGGCGTCGCCGGTGTGCTCACGAACACCGTCACCAGCATCCTCGGCAATGTGGTCACCGTGATCGCATCGCTGGTGGCGATGATCCTCATCGACTGGCGCCTCACCCTGATCGCCGTCGTCCTGATGCCCTTCCTTGTGCTCGTGCAGCGCAAGGTCGGGCAGGTGCGTGCGCGCATCGCGGGCGAGACGCAGGAGTCGCTGTCCGAGCTCACCTCGATCACGCAGGAGACGCTGAGCGTCTCAGGCATGCTGCTGTCGAAGTCGTTCAACCGGCAGCGCACCGAGTCGTCCCGCTATCAGCGCGAGAACCGCAACCAGGTCGTGCTGCAGGTGCGGCGGGCCATGAGCGGGCAGGGTTTCTTCGCCGTCGTCCAGGTGATCATGGCGAGTGTTCCCGCTGTCATCTACCTCGTCTCCGGCTACCTGATCACGGGCGGCAGCGATGCCATCACCGCCGGGACGATCGTGGCTTTCACGACGGTGCAGGCGCGCCTGCTGCAGCCGCTCATGGGTCTCATGCGCGTCGCGCTCGACCTGCAGACGTCCAAGGCGCTGTTCGCGCGGATCTTCGAGTACCTCGACATGGTCCCGCAGATCCAGGATGCCCCGGGGGCGATCACCGTCGCCCAGGCTCCGGGGCCCCGTGGTCGCATCGAGTTCCGTGATGTGGTGTTCCGCTACCCGGATGCCACGGCCGACTCGCGCCCGACGCTGCAGGGGGTGTCGTTCGTCGCCGAGCCCGGACAGCACGTGGCCTTCGTGGGGCCGTCGGGCGCAGGAAAGACCACGATCCTGTACCTCGCCCCGCGCCTGTACGAGGTGCATGATGGGCAGGTCCTGTTCGGGGGCGCGGACGTGCGTGCTCTGACTCAGGCGTCGATCATCGACGACGTGGGCATCGTCTCGCAGGAGACGTACCTCTTCCATGCGACGATCCGCGAGAACCTGCTGTACGCGAAGCCCGACGCGACCGAGGACGAGCTGATCGCCGCGTGCACGGCGGCGAACATCCACCACATCATCGCGGGCTTCGAGCGCGGCTACGACACCGTGGTCGGTGAGCGCGGGTACCGACTCTCGGGTGGCGAGAAGCAGCGCATCGCGATCGCACGGGTGCTTCTGAAGGATCCGCCCGTGCTTCTGCTCGACGAAGCGACCTCGGCCCTCGACACGGTGTCCGAGCGCGTGGTGCAGGAGGCTCTCGACGAGGCGGCGCGAGGACGCACGACGCTGTCGATCGCGCACCGCCTCTCGACGGTCATGGCCGCCGACGTCATCCATGTGCTGGAGGCGGGACGGATCGTCGAGTCGGGGACGCACCGTGAGCTCATCGCGCGGGGAGGGCTCTACTCCGACCTCGCGGCGCAGCAGCTGGCGGCGTCGCATGTCCTGCAGGACGAGGAACGGATCGCCGCGGAGAGCGACTGAGCACCGTCACCAGGTGAGGGCGTCCGCCAGGCTCGGATCCGGTCGGGCTTCTGCGAACTCAGGGAGCGTCTGCAGCCGGGTGAGGAAATCCTGAAGGAGCGCGGGGTACTCCGGGTCCGGATGCGTGTCCGCGATCTCGAGCAGCGGCGGGGCATCCATCGCGAGAATCAGGGCAAGCCGTGCACGCACGGCGTCTGTCGCGCCGGCATCCCGCAGCACCTCGATCCCACCCCACAGGGCGGTGAGATAGTCACGCAGGACCGCCACCTGGTTCTTGCCCTGAGAGAGGGAAGAGCCGTCGGCTCGCAGACGCCAGTGCACGAGGACGTCCGGGATCACATCGAACGCCCGCGCCCGCGTGTACATCAGCTGCGCGACGACCTGGTCCTCATAGGCGACCCCGGTGGGAAACCGCAGGTCCTGCCAGAACTCGGTCCGGCTGACCTTCGACCAGGCGACGATGTTCGCCGACGCATCCGGATGCTGCATCAGCGTGGTGGCGCGACGCTCGGGTGCGGTCGCAGCGGCCGTCCACGGCTGCACGCGTCCGGGGCGGTAGGCGATGCCGTCCCACCGCGAGCGCACGTAGGCACCGGCGACGAAGTCGCTGCCGGTTTCGCGGAGCGTCTGCGTCGTGCGTGCGATGGCGTCGCGGGTCAGCTCGTCGTCTGCGTCCAGAAACCCGAGGAACGGGGTGTCGACGTGTTCGAGTGCGAGGTTGCGTGCCGCACCCAGCCCGCGGGATTCACGATGTGACAGCAGAGTGAAACGGGGATCCCGCGCCGCGGCCTCGGCGAAGATCTCGCCGGTGGTGTCGACGGACCCGTCGTCGACCAGGAGTGCTCGCCAACGCGGCTCGGTCTGCGCCCGCAGTGAGTCGAGGGCGGCAGGGGCGAAGGGGGCGATGTCGCGACCGGGCACGATCATCGTGACGATCGGGGCAGAATCGGGCACGTTTCGAGTGTAGGCCGCTGAGGCGACGGTCAGCCGACGGCGGCGACGGATTCCGCGACGAGGCGTGCGAGCTGCAGAGGGGCGTCGGGGGAGAGCTGCTCTCGCCCGAACGTGAAGCGCAGAGACGTGTGCGCGACTTCGGGGGCGATGCCGAGAGCCAGCAGGACGGGGGAGGGCTCATCGCTGCCGGCGGCGCACGCCGAGCCGCTGGAGGAGACGACACCGCGTCGCTCGAGCTCCAGCAGAACGGACTCTCCGCTGGTTCCTGCGATCGTGAAGCTCGCCGTGGCGGGCAGCCGATGCACGGGATCGCCCGTGAGCCGGGCGGTGGGAACAAGACGCAGCACCTCGGTGATGAAGGCGTGGGTCGCCGCACGGACCCGATCGGCGACGTGCTCGCGCTCGATCTCCGCGAGCTCCAGTGCGGTGGCGAGACCCACAGCGCCCGCGACGTTCTCGGTGCCGGAGCGACGTCCGCGCTCCTGACCGCCGCCGTGGAGCAGCGGCTCCAGCGGCACGCGTCCACGCACGATGAGTGCGCCGATGCCCTGGGGGGCGCCGAGCTTGTGCCCGGCGATCGAGATCGCATCCGCACCGATCCCGGCGAGCGGCAGCCAGCCAGCGGATTGCACGGCGTCCAGATGGAGCGGAACGCGATGCTCCCGGGCGATCGCGGCCAGGGCTGTGGCATCCTGCACGGTGCCGATCTCGTTGTTCGCGTGCGCGAGCGAGATGAGTGCGGTGTCCTCTCGCACCGCGCCGCGGAGCGTATCCGGTTCGACACGACCGTGTGCGCCGAGCGGAAGGAGCGTGATCTCGACGCCGTGGAAACGACGCAGATACGACGCCGATGCCCGCAGCGATTCGTGCTCCATCGCGGTCGTGATGAGGTGCCGATGCCCGGATTCGAGCGCCGCCAGCACGATCCCCTTCATCGCGAGGTTGTTGGCCTCGGTGCCGCCGGAGGTGAAGACCACATCGCTCGCGCGCATCCCGAGGACCCGCGCGACGCGCGTCCTGGCATCGGAGAGGACCGCCGCCGCCGCCTCGCCCACGGTGTGATGGCTGGAGGGGTTGCCCACCGGACCTGTGAGGTGCGGCGCCATCGCGGCGAGCACCTCCGGGCGCAGAGGCGAGCTGGCGGCATGGTCGAGATAGAGCACGTCAGTCGATCCGGATGTCCAGGCCGAGGTCGAGCGCCCGGGCCGAGTGTGTGAGTGCTCCGACCGAGATCACCTGCACACCGGTCTCGGCGATCGCCCGCACGGTGTCCAGGTTCACGCCGCCGGATGCTTCCGCTGTCGCCCGTTCACCGATCAGCGCGACGCCTGCGCGCAGGTCGTCGAGCGTGAAGTTGTCCAGCAGCACGGTGTGCGCGCCGCCCGCGAGGACATCCGGGATCTGGTCGAGACGATCGACTTCGATCACGATGTGCGTGGTGTGCGGAAGTTGAGCGAAGGCGGTGCGCAGAGCCTGCGCGAGGTCGTCTCCGGTCCGTCGGATCACGGCGAGATGGTTGTCTTTCGCCATGACGGCGTCCGACAGCGTTGTGCGGTGATTGCTGCCTCCACCGCTGCGCACTGCGTGGCGTTCGAAGGCGCGGAGTCCCGGCGTCGTCTTGCGGGTGTCGGCGATGCGCACCCCTGTGCCCTCGACCGCGGCGACGTAGGCGGCCGTCAAGGTGGCGATTCCGCTCATCCGCTGCGCGAAGTTGAGCCCGATGCGTTCGGCCGTGAGCACGCTGCGCGCGGAGCCGGTGACTGTTGCGAGCACATCACCGGCGACGAAGGAGTCGCCATCGGCGAAATGCAGATCGACCGCGACATCCGGATCCGTCAACGTGAAGGCGGCCGCGAACACCTCGCCGCCGCTGAAGACGCCGGGCTCGCGGGCGACGAGATCGGCAACGGCCTGCGTCTCGGCGGGGATCAGCGCCGTGCTGGTGACGTCGCCCCACGGGGCGTCTTCCTCCAGGGCGGCAGCGACGACGCGGGTGAGGGTGGCGGCGGTGAGCATCAGAGTCCGATCAGTGCAGGAGCGGGAGCGAGATGGTGAGCGCCCACCGAAGAGGTGCGGGCGAGGGCGGCGGATGCTGTGGCATCCGCGACCAGAAGGAGATTGGCGTCTTCGTGGGTGGCGACCGTCGTCGGCAGCGGCATCGTCTTCCGCCAGCGGGTGATCATCGCTCGCGCGTGCGTCATGCCCTCGACGGTGCGGAGGAGTCCCACGTGATCCCACATCAGCTGCTGGAGAGCCGCGCGCGTGAACGGCGGGGCATCGACGAGAGCGTGCACTCCGGGAGCATCCACGGTCGCCGGTTGCGGGAGCGCGGCGGGGGTGTCGAGAGCAGCGGCGGCCCGTGCACCGAACACAGCGCCCTCCAGCAGGGAGTTCGATGCGAGGCGGTTGGCGCCGTGCACGCCCGTTCGGGCTGCTTCGCCGACGGCGAAGAGCCCAGGGACGCTCGTACGGCCGTCGAGATCTGTGACGATGCCGCCCATCAGGTAGTGGGCAGCGGGTGTCACGGGGATCGGCTCGCGAGCCCAGTCGAATCCTCGCTCGCGGGTGACGCGGTCGATTGTCGGAAAGCGTCGCGCGAGCGTCTTCGCGAGCATGTCCGGCGTGCTCAGTACGGTGGCGTCCAGGCGCACGTCAGCGTGCTGTTCCGCCGCCTGCCGGGCGATCGCCCGGGCGACGACGTCGCGTGGTGCGAGTTCTCCGTCGGGATGAGCGTCGAAGGCGAAGCGTCGACCCTCATCGTCGATCAGAGTCGCTCCCTCGCCGCGCACGGCCTCTGACACGAGGAACGGCTCTCCAGGGCTAGCGAGGATCGTCGGGTGGAACTGCACGAACTCGAGATCCGTCACCGCTGCGCCGGCGCGCAGTGCCGCCGCGATCCCGTCGCCGGTGACATCCAGCGGATTGGTGGTGCGTGTGAAGAGCTGACCGGCGCCGCCGGTCGCGATGATCACCGCATCGGCGAGAAGCTCCTGCTCACCGTCCGCCGTCAGGACGCGGATGCCACGCACGCGGGCAGAGTCCTCGCCCAGAAGGAGATCGCACAAGAAGGTGTGCTCGTGCACGACGATGTCGCTCGCCTGCACGGCGGCGACAAGAGCGCGCGAGATCGCGGCGCCCGTGGCATCGCCGCCCGCATGCACAATGCGGGGAAAGGCGTGCGCCGCCTCATGTCCGCGCAGCAGAGCCCCGTCAGGGCTTCGGTCGAAGTCGACGCCGCGTTCGAGCATCTCCGCGATGCGGGCGGTGCCTTCGCTCACGAGGACGTCGACCGCGGCAGGGTCGCTGAGCCCCGCACCCGCCTGAATCGTGTCGGCCGCATGGGTCGCAGCTGAGTCGTCGGGGCCATACCAGCCGGCGACGCCGCCCTGGGCGAGGGGGGTGCTTCCGCCGCCGAGGGCGCCCTTGACGACGAGAGCGACCCGGTGCCCGCGCTCACGGGCGTGCAACGCTGCGGTGAGTCCCGCGACGCCGGCGCCGACCACGATCACGTTCATGCGCGTGGTGCGGCATCCTGCGTCGCGACCGGTGGCTTCGCCGCCAGCATCCGCTCCAGGGCGACGCGCGCCGGATCGGCGACATCGGCGCTCACCTGGATCCGGTTGGGAGTCCGCCCCGCAACGAGTTCTTCCAGCACCCAGGCGAGATACCCCGGGTGGATCCGATACATCGTCGAACAGGGGCAGACGACCGGGTCGAGACAGAAGATCTCGTGCTGCGGGTACTGTGCCGCCAGACGTCGGACCAGATTGATCTCGGTGCCGATCGCGAACGTGGTCGGCGTCGTCGCCGCATCGATCGCGCGACGGATGTAGTCGGTGGAGCCTGCCTCATCTGCCGCATCCACGACCTCCATCGGGCACTCGGGGTGCACGATCACGCGCACACCCGGGTGCTCGGCGCGCGCCTGATCGATCTGCGCGACCGTGAAGCGGCGGTGCACCGAGCAGAAGCCGTGCCACAGGATGACTCGCGAGTCCGCCAGCGCCTCGGCGTCGTTGCCGCCGAAGGGGCGGCGCGGGTTCCACATCGGCATCTGCTCGAGCGGAACGCCCATGGCCTTCGCGGTGTTGCGGCCCAGGTGCTGGTCCGGGAAGAACAGCACGCGACGTCCGCGTGCGAATGCCCACTCCAGGACGGTCTGGGCGTTGGAGGACGTGCACACGATGCCGCCGTTGCGCCCCACGAAACCCTTGATCGCCGCCGAGGAGTTCATGTAGGTCACGGGGATGACGGGAAGCAGGCCATCCGCGTCGACCTGATCGAGGGGGCCGAGCACCTCAGCGAGCTGCTCCCAGCACTCCTCGACCTGGTCGATGTCGGCCATGTCGGCCATGGAGCATCCGGCGGCGAGATTCGGCAGGATCACAGCCTGCTCGGGCTGTGAGAGAAGGTCGGCGGTCTCCGCCATGAAGTGCACGCCGCAGAACACGATCGCCTCGGCGTTCGGGTGCTCCTTCGCCGCGGTCGCGAGCTGGAACGAGTCGCCGACGTAGTCGGCGTGGCGCACGACCTCTTCCCGCTGATAGAAGTGACCGAGGATCACCAGACGGTCGCCGAGGGTCGCGCGCGCCGCCTGGATGCGCGCGTGCAGCTGCGCCTCGTCGGCTTCGCGGTACGCCCGCGGCAGCTCGCCCTGGCGTGGTGCCCCGGTCGGGATGACATCGCCCATCGACGATCCTGGACCGTAGCCGGGGCGGGTGTCGAAGTCCCAGGGCCCCGCGGCCAGATCGGTCGAACAGGTGGCATCCGTGGATGCCCCGGCGACGATGGACTGGATCGCGTGGTCGACGGAAGGGTCACGCAGGGCAGGAGTGGTGAGCGTGCTCACGGTCATGGCGTCCTTGTTTCTTCGGGGGCGAGCGGGCCTCGGTCGGCGAGCTCGACGTCGGTGTTGTAGCGGTACAGGCGGGCGGGGCGGTGGCTTCCGGTGCGGAAGCGGTCGGTGGGGATGAGAGTGCCGGATGCTTCGACCTGGCGGCGGAAGTTCGCCGGATCCAAGCGGCGCTGCAGGATCGCCTCGTAGGCATCCCGAAGCTCAGCAAGAGTGAATTCCGGGGGCAGGAACCCATGGGCGACGCGGCTGTAGCCGACTTTGTTACGCAGACGCCACAGCGCGTAGTGGATGATCTGCGCGTGATCGAACGCCAATGGCGGCAGATCCGCGACCTCGAACCACTGCACGTTCTCCGGCGCATGCCCCGCGGCACGGTAGGCGGCGATCTGCCGGTCGACGGCATCGGAGGGGAGCAGTGCCCAGTACACGACCGAGATCGTCCGCGTGGGGGAGCGGTCGACGGCGCCGAAGGCGTAGAGCTGTTCCAGATAGCTCGGCGCAAGGCCCGTGGTCTCTGCGAGCGTGCGGGATGCGGCTTCCTCCAAGCCCTCCTGTGCGTCCAGCCAGCCGCCGGGCAGCGCCCAGTCGCCGAGATGAGGCTCGCGGGTGCGGCGGACGAGAGGCAGCACGATGTGCGGTGACTCCTCCTCGGACTCGCGACGCAGCGTCAGGGTGACAGCAGACACCGCGACGCGGATCGAATCCTCGTTCCCAGTTTTGGTCATTGCGACTCTAACCTCCGAGCATGATCTTATAGTCTCGGTGACTCGAACGTCACCTTTCTTACGTCGCAGCTCCCTGTCTGGGATCGTTCGTGGGGGCTGAGTCCGAAACGTTATCTTCGCCGCGCGATGCGCGCTTGTATGCAGTTTGAGGATTTGTTAGGTTGCTGTCCTAACAAACCCCATCCGGGGTGCGTCCTCAATGGGGAGCAAGTCCCTCCTGCAGTGCAGCACCGAGAGGAAAGTAAGAGAATGAACCGAAACGGCAAGCGCATCGCGCTCACCGCTATCGCGGGAGCATCCGCTCTCGCAATGGGTCTGACCGGCTGTGCCCCGGCCGCCGGTGGCAACGGGGGCGAGGGTTCCAGCGACCGCGCCCTTCGCGTCTGGGCCGGAAGCCAGACCCCGATCGAGGCCAACTTCAACCCGTTCGCACCGACCGTGCTCCACGGCGCACTCGGTCCCGTGCTCGAGCCGCTGTTCTTCTTCAACAAGACGGCTGACTCGGAGCCCGTTGGTCTCATCGGCGAGTCCTACGAGTACAACGAAGACGGCACCGTCATCACCGTCAAGATCAAGGAAGGCCTGAAGTGGTCGGACGGCAAGCCCCTCACGGCTGACGACGTCGTCTTCTCCTTCACTTACGAGGCGAACAACCCCACAGGCAACGGCCTGGTCTCGGCTGAAGCGACAGACGACACCACCATCGTGCTGACCTACGCCACGGCGCAGTTCACGACCGAGTTCCAGCGCATGGGCTCCAGCTACATCCTTCCGAAGCACGTGTGGAGCGAGATCACCGACTTCGCCACGTACACCAACGAGTCGCCCGTCGGCTCGGGTCCGTACGTCGTCGATAAGGTGACCAAGGAGTCCTACACCCTCGTCGCCAACGAGAACTTCCGCGGTGCGGCAGACCTCGGCGTCAAGAAGGTGCAGTACATCGCCGTCGACAACAACCAGACCGCTCAGGACCTCCTGGCCGCGGGCAAGCTCGACTGGGCCGGTATGTTCATCCCGAACCCGGAGTCAGTCACCGGCAACGGCAAGATCTCGTGGATCAACACCCCGCAGGACCCGACCGTCCTCTACACCTGCTCCAACGCGGCTCTCGGCTGCGTCGGCGAGCAGACGGATGTCGCAGTGCGCCAGGCACTCAACGTCGCGATCGATCGCGCCACGATCAAGGAGAAGGCATTCGTCGGCATGACAGGCGAAATCTCCCCGACGTTCGCTCTCGTCCCGCGTGACCAGAAGTGGATCGCGGACGACGCCAACGAGGTCAGCCCGCAGGAGGCTGATGTTTCCGGCGCTGGCGCGATCCTCGAGGCAGCTGGGTACACCAAGGACGCCGAGGGCTTCTACGGCAAGGAGGGCGTCGCCATCGAGCTGTCGCTGATCTCGGTAGACGGTTGGACCGACTACAACGATGCCGCCAAGCTCATCCAGGAGCAGGCTGCGGAGGCCGGCATCAAGGTCAACGCCTCGACGGTTCAGTGGCAGGAGTTCTCGGATGCTCGTCAGACCGGTCAGTACGAGCTGATCATGGGTGGCGTCATCGGCACGTCCGTCGCAGACCCGTTCCAGATCTACCGCGACTGGTTCGGTGGCGAGATCGTCCAGTCGACCAGCCCGGTCGGCACGGAGATCCCGGCAGGGCGCTGGAACTTCAGCCGCTACAGCAACCCCACGGTTGACGCAGCTGTCCAGGCAGCAACCAGCACCAATGACGAGGCCGAGAAGCAGGCCCTCTACGGCACGATCCAGACCGAGATCGTCCGCGACCTGCCCTACATCCCGCTCGTAGTCAACGCGACCCAGACCTTCATGAACACGAAGGACTTCACGGGCTGGCCGACCGAGGATGACCTCTACGCCTTCCCGCCGTCGTGGGGCGCGATTGCGGCAGGATACATCCTGACGCAGCTGGCACCGGCAAAATAATCCCGCACGACACGCAATAAAGAGCAGTAAGGCATGAAGACGTTGGAAGCAGGAAGAGTGAGAGTGACATGAAGTTCTATGCACGAAGGATCGGGTTCTACGCGGTAACGCTGTGGGCCACGATCTCCCTCAACTTCCTGCTTCCTCGTCTCATGCCCGGTGACCCCGCCGACATCATGATCGCGAAGCTTCAGCGAGCTGGCGGCGAGATCTCTGAGACAACAATCCGCAACATCAAGACCCTTCTGGGATCGGATGACAGATCCCTGTGGGAGCAGTACCTCGCATACTGGGGAAGGATGTTCCAGGGCGACCTGGGCATCTCGGTCACCCGGTACCCGACGCCTGTCGCTGACCTGATTGGAGAAGCGTTGCCGTGGACGCTCATCCTCGTCGGCACGGCCACGATCATCTCGTTCGTCCTCGGTGTCATCCTTGGCGCTTGGGCGGGGTGGAAACGTGGTACTTGGGTTGACCACATCATTCCCGCGACGACCGTCCTCCAATCAATTCCCTACTTCTGGCTGGCACTGATCCTCGTCTCCGTCTTCGCGGTCGGATTGGGCTGGTTCCCGATCTTCGGTGGGTACGATGTCTTCGAATTCTCCGACGGTCCCGAGTTCTCCTGGGCGTTCATCGCAGATGCGACGCGTCACGCCATTCTTCCCGCGATCACGATCGTCATCAGCTCTGTCGGAGGCTGGCTGTTTGGAATGCGCAATATGATGGTTTCCACGCTCGCGGAGGACTACATCACCACAGCCGAGGCCAAGGGGCTGCGCCCCCGCCGGATCCTGACGACCTATGCCGCGCGCAACGCAGCGATCCCCTCGATCGCGGGCTTCTCGATCACCCTTGGGTTCGTGGTCGCCGGCTCCATCGTGATGGAGCAGGTGTTCACATACCCCGGTGTCGGAAAGCTGATGTTCCAGGCGGTTGGCGCCAGCGACTACGCGCTCATGCAGGGTGTCTTCCTCGTGATCACGCTCGCAGTGCTAGCGGCCAACTTCTTCATGGACCTCATCTATGGCTTCATCGACCCGAGGGCACGCCAGAATGTCTGACAACCAGAGCAACGCTTCGAACGCTGGCTCGGAGTCCAACGCGACCAACGAGCCCTCCACGTCCAACGTCATCCTCAAAGAGCCGCCGACAACCGTGGCACCCAGCACGGTGGCACTTGCGACGCAGCGCAAACCGCGTCGCGGAGTGCGGGCTCTCTTGCCGTCCTTCTCCGCCAAGCTCGCGGTGGGTACGGCCCTTGTCTCATCGATCGTGCTGTTCGCGGTGATCGCCCCGATGTTCACGCAGAACCCCCGCAATTCGAAGAACCCGCCACTCGAAGGCCCCTCGGCCGAGCACTGGCTCGGCACGACGAAGCTGGGCTACGATGTTCTGGCGCAGCTGGCGCACGGTGCGCAGGGATCGCTGAAGGTCGGTCTCATCACCGGTGGAATCGCGATTGTGCTCTCCCTGGTCTTCGGTGTTCTGGCCGGGTACCTCGGCGGCTGGCGAGAGGACACGCTCGCCCTCGTCACCAACATCATGCTTGTGATTCCTGGTCTTCCGCTCGTGATGGTGATCGCCGCCTTCGCACCCGTCCGTAGCCTCGAGCTCGTCTCTATCGTGCTCGGTATCACCGCATGGGCGGGCGCAGCATACGTGCTCCGGTTGCAGACCCGTTCGCTGCGGACCCGTGACTATGTCTCGGCATCTCGCGTCGCCGGTGAGAGATCCTGGCGGATCATCCTCGTCGAGATCATGCCGAATCTGCTGCCGCTGCTCGCTTCGCAGTTCCTGTTTGCGATCATCTTCGCCATTCTTGGCGAAGCCGGCCTTTCCTACCTCGGCCTCGGCCCTACCGACTCGATCACCTGGGGTACCGTCCTCAACGATGCGCAGTCCGGACAGGCACTCGGCCAAGGAGCATGGTGGTGGTTCGTCCCGCCGGGCGTCCTCATCGCTCTTCTCGGTTGTGGTCTTGCGCTGATCAACTTCGCGATCGACGAGATCATCAACCCCAAGCTGCGCAACGCCCCCGCCGCGGCACGCAGCGTCCGCAAGGCCACGAAGGCTGGCCGTGGCGTGACGGGTGCAGAGGGTTCCGCCCCCGCATCCGCCACCGCATCGCACTCGACCGGAGCCGACGCATGACCGCCGAACCCGTCCTCACCGCCCGCAACGTCTCCATCGAGTACGAGGTCGACCCGCCCGTCAAGGCCGTGCGCAACGTCTCTCTGACGCTGAACCGTGGCGAGATCCTCGGCCTCGCCGGCGAGTCCGGCTGTGGAAAGACGACCCTGGCCTACGGCCTGAACCGTCTGCTCAAGGCGCCGGCGCTCATGACGAGCGGCGAGATCACCTTCCACGACCGTTCGGGTGCCGACATCGACATCATCGGTCTCGAGGCGGAGCAGCTGCGTGCGTTCCGCTGGGACAAGATCTCCATGGTGTTCCAGGGCGCGATGAACTCGCTCAACCCGGTCATCAGTGTCAAGGATCAGATCTTCGACATCTTCGACACGCACCGTCCCGGCATGTCGAAGCGGGAGAAGAAGGAACGTGCCGAAGAGCTCCTCCAACTGGTCGGTGTCGACCCGAACCGTCTGACGAGCTTCCCGCATGAGCTGTCCGGCGGCATGCGCCAGCGCATGATGATCGCCATGGCGCTCTCGCTCGACCCGCAGGTCATGATCATGGACGAGCCCACCACGGCGCTCGACGTGGTCGTCCAGCGCGGCATCATCCGCGAGATCATGCGACTGCGCGAGAAGCTCGGCTTCGCCGTGATCTTCATCACGCACGACCTTCCGATGCTGATCGAGATCAGCGACCGCATCGCGGTCATGCTGCAGGGTCAGATCGTCGAGCAGGGCACGGCCGCAGAGATCTACCACACCCCCCAGCACGAGTACACCAAGCGCCTGCTCTCGAGCTTCCCGAGCCTCCGCGGTGAGCGCGGCGACTTCGTGCGCACGGGCAGTCAGGTCAGTCAGGAGCAGGTCCGATGAACGAGACGATCCCCGCAGCGACGCTCGAAGCGCGCAATCTCGTCAAGGACTTCAAGCTCCGCTCGGGCCTGAAGACCTCGATCCTCCACGCCGTGAAGGACGTCTCGTTCACGCTGGAATCCGGCAAGACGATCGCCCTCGTCGGCGAGTCCGGCAGTGGCAAGTCCACGATCGCCCGCATGCTGATGAAGCTCGAGACTCCGACCTCGGGCAGCATCCTGCTCGACGGGGTCGAGACGCCCAACAGCGGCCGTGCGATCGCGAACTACCGCTCCGAAGTGCAGATGATCTTCCAGGACCCGTTCGCCTCGTTGAACCCGTTCCACACGATCATCCACCACCTTGAGCGCCCGCTGCGTCTGCACCACCCGCACCTCTCGAAGAGCCAGGTGCGCGACCGTGCGCACGAGCTGCTCGAGCGTGTGCGTCTGAGCCCCGCCGACAACTACGCCGACCGTCGTCCGCACGAGCTGTCGGGCGGTCAGCGTCAGCGCGTGGCCATCGCTCGTGCCCTCGCACCGGGTGCACGTTTCATCGTGGCAGATGAGCCTGTCTCGATGCTCGACGTGTCGATCCGTCTCGGCGTTCTGAACCTGCTGGCCGACCTGCAGCGGGAAGACAACCTGGGCGTGCTCTACATCACGCACGACCTCGCGACGGCTCGTCACTTCAGCGACGAGATCATGGTCCTCTACCGCGGCGACGTGGTCGAGCGCGGTCCGGCGGACGAGGTGATCCTCAACCCGCAGCACGAGTACACCAAGACGCTGCTGAACGCGGCACCCGAGCCCGAGAACCTCGGCAAGCTGCGTGACGAGGTCCGCCGCGAACTGGCCGGCCTCTGAGTATTCAGTTGCCCCGACGAACGCCCGCGTGACCGCTGCGGTCCGCGGGCGTTCGTGTACCGATCCGGACGCTAGACTGGCTCCCGTCGGGTCTGCTCTGCATGCCCGGCGACAATTGAAGACGGGCCGAATGACCCCCGCGGGAGAGCCCCGGCGAACGCAGCCGGGCACCGAAGGAGCAAGCCTCCCCGCCAATCTCTCAGGTACCGCGTACCGCGCGGGTCCGGCCACTCTGAAAAGCGATCGAGAGTTCTTGATCCGCCGACGGTGAAAGCTGCCTCTCCTCGAGGCGGCGAAACTCTCAGGCCCATGACAGAGGGGGAGTTCTCGGATGTCTCGCGACCGCGGGGCATCCTTCCGACCGCACGGGAGAACTTTCATGTCCGATCCCCGCTACACCCCGCTCCGCGCGCAGCACGAAGCCCTTGGTGCGTCCTTCACCGACTTCGGCGGCTGGCAGATGCCGGTGCGCTACACGTCAGATCTCGCCGAGCACCACGCCGTGCGTCAGGCGGCTGGACTGTTCGACATCTCGCACATGGCCGAGTTCCTCATCGAGGGCGAGCAGTCCGCCGCGTTCCTCGACTACGCCCTCGCCGGACGCCTGTCCGCCCTGCCGATCGGCAAGGCCAAGTACTCGCTGCTGCTGGCGGAAGACGGCGGCATCATCGACGACGTGATCGTCTACCGCCTCGCGGACGAGCGTTTCCTGGTCATCGCGAACGCCGGCAACCGCGCACCGGCAGCGGAGGCGTTCTCCGCTCGCACATCCGATTTCGCCGTCACCTTCGCTGACGCCTCTGATGAGTACGCGCTGCTGGCCGTGCAGGGCCCGGCATCCGAAGCGATCGTCGCCGCGATCGACGTCATCGACGACGTCTCCACTCCCTGGGCGGAGCAGAAGTACTACGCCTGGGCGGATGCCACTTTCCGCGGATCTCCGTTGCTGATCGCCCGCACCGGATACACCGGCGAGGACGGTTTCGAACTGATGGTGCGCGCGGACGACGCCCCGGCGCTCTGGGAATCCGTCATCACTGCGGGCGCCCCGCACGGCCTGGTGCCGGCCGGGCTCGCCGCCCGAGACACGCTGCGCCTGGAGGCGGGGATGCCGCTGTACGGTCACGAACTGTCCCGAGAGACGAAGCCCGCGCAGGCCGGCCTCGGTCGTGTGGTGGTCACGGACAAGGAGCGCTTCGTCGGACAGTCCGGTGTCGCCGTGGCATCCGATGCTCCCGTGCTCGTCGGACTCGTCGCCGAGGGCAAGCGTGCCGGCCGCGCCGGGTACGCGGTCGTCGCCGAAGACGGCACGGTTCTCGGTGAGGTCACGAGCGGCGCTCTCAGCCCGACGCTCGGCCACCCGATCGCCATGGCCTACGTCGAGCCCGGCCATGCCGAGAACGGCACCCAGCTTTTCCTTGATGTGCGGGGCACCAAGATCCCCGCGACCGTATCCGCTCTGCCTTTCTACCGGAGGATGAAATGACCGATCTCAGCACCCTGTCCTACACCGAGGAACACGAATGGATCGCCGCGGAGGGGACCACCCTCACGATCGGGATCACCGACTACGCTGCCGAGAAGCTCGGTGACGTCGTCTTCGTGGAGCTCCCGGCCGTCGGCACCGCGGTCACCGCGGGCACCGTCGTCGGCGAGATCGAGTCGACGAAGTCCGTCGGCGAACTCTATGCTCCGGTCGATGGCACGATCGTCGAGATCAACGACGCTGTCGTCGACGACCCCTCGCTCGTCAACGCCGCACCCTTCGAGGGCGGCTGGCTGATCAAGGTCGAGGCAGCTGCAGGCGCGACCGACGGTCTGCTGAACCGCGACGCCTATGTCGCACTCACGGAGGCGTGAGAGTGACCGCATTCGCTGACCGCCACATAGGCACGACAGCCGCGGCGCAGTGGACGATGCTCAGCGCGCTCGGCATCGAACGCGGCGACGGAAGCGAGTCTCCCGTTGATGCGCTCATGCGCCGCGCTGTGCCGCAGTCCATCTGGCGTGACGCGGCCGCCGCCTCGACGCTTCCGGTCGCCGCCTCCGAGGCGGAGGCACTCGCCGAGCTGCGTGCTCTCGCGTCGCGCAACACCGTGAACCGCTCGATGATCGGCCTCGGCTACTACGGCACCCACACCCCGAGCGTGATCCAGCGCAACATCCTGGAGAACCCGTCCTGGTACACGGCCTACACCCCGTATCAGCCGGAGATCTCGCAGGGGCGTCTCGAGGCGCTGATCAACTTCCAGACGATGGTCGCCGAGCTCACCGGACTCTCGACGGCGAACGCGTCGATGCTCGATGAGTCGACGGCGGCCGCCGAGGGGATGCTCCTGGCCCGTCGGGCATCCAAGGTCGCCTCCGACGTCTTCGCGGTCGATGCGGATGCGTTCCCGCAGACCAAGGCGCTGCTGGCCACGCGCGCGGATGCCGTCGGCATCGCGCTCGTCGAGGTGGATCTCGCCGGGGGAGAGGCTCTGCCCGCCGACCTCTTCGGCGTGTTCGTGCAGTACCCCGGCGCCTCGGGACGCGTGTGGGACCCCACAGCGGTGATCGACACCGCCCACGTGGCGGGCGCTCAGGTCGTCGTCGCCGCCGACCTTCTCGCTCTCACGCTTCTCGCGTCTCCGGGCGCGCTCGGCGCAGACGTCGCGGTCGGCACGACCCAGCGGTTCGGCGTTCCGATGGGCTTCGGCGGCCCGCACGCCGGCTACATGGCTGTGCGCGCGGGTCTGGAACGCCAGCTTCCGGGGCGTCTGGTCGGTGTCTCCCAGGATGCGGATGGGCGCCCCGCCTACCGCCTCTCGCTGCAGACCCGTGAGCAGCACATCCGCCGTGAGAAGGCTACGTCGAACATCTGCACCGCTCAGGTGCTGCTGGCCGTCATGGCCTCGATGTACGCCGTCTATCACGGCCCCGAGGGGCTGCGGAAGATCGCCTCCGAGACGGCTGCCAACGCCGCGCTGCTGCGCGACTGGCTCGTCGAGGCGGGGGCGGATGTCACCCACGACGCGTTCTTCGACACCCTCACCGTTCGCGTGCCTGGCCGGGCCGCTGAGTATGCGCAGCAGGCACGAGACGGCTTCGGCATCCTGCTGCGGGTGGTGGACGCGGACACGATCGGCATCTCCGTCGATGAGACCACAACGACCACCGAGCTGCACCAGGTGGCGATGGTGTTCGGCGGCAAGCAGGAGCGTGTCTTCGGGTTCGCCGACGGCGCACCCAACGCGCTGCCGACTGCTCTGCTCCGTGCGGATTCGTACCTGACGCACCCCGTGTTCCATGCGCATCGCAGTGAGACCGCGATGATGCGCTACATGAAGGCTCTCGCCGACCGCGACTACGCGCTGGACCGCGGCATGATTCCGCTCGGTTCGTGCACGATGAAGCTCAACGCGGCGACGGAGATGGCTGCGATCACGTGGCCGGAGTTCGCGGGCATCCATCCGTTCGCTCCCGCTGCGGACGTGGAAGGCTACCTCGAGCTGATCGATCAGCTCGAGGCCTGGCTCGCCGACGTCACCGGCTATGACGCGGTGTCCCTGCAGCCGAACGCCGGCTCGCAGGGTGAGCTCGCGGGGCTGCTCGCGATCCGCGGCTACCACCTCGCCAACGGCGACGAGCAGCGCACGGCGTGCCTGATCCCGTCGTCCGCGCACGGCACGAACGCGGCATCCGCGGTTCTCGCCGGAATGAAGGTCGTCGTGGTCGCCTGCGATGACCTCGGCAACGTGGATCTCGCCGACCTGCGCGCGAAGATCGCCGCGCATGCGGCGGAGCTCTCCGCGCTCATGATCACGTACCCGTCCACCCACGGCGTGTACGAGCATGACGTGCTCGACATCACGGCGGCGGTGCACGAGGCCGGAGGGCAGGTGTACATCGACGGCGCGAACCTCAATGCGCTGCTCGGCTACGCGCGCTTCGGTGACCTCGGTGGCGACGTCTCGCACCTCAACCTGCACAAGACCTTCGCAATCCCTCACGGCGGTGGCGGCCCCGGCGTGGGTCCCGTCGCCGCGAAGGCGCATCTGGCGCCGTTCCTGCCCTCGCACCCGCTCGCGCAGCGCGCGGAGCACGCGGGCGGATACACCTTCGAGGGTGGCGTGGTGTCGGCGGCTCCCTACGGGTCTGCGGGCATCCTTCCGATCTCCTGGGCGTACGTCCGGATGATGGGGGCGGCCGGCCTGCGCACTGCGACGGCCGCGGCCGTGCTGTCGGCGAACTACATCGCCGCGCGGCTCGAGCCCCACTACCCGGTGCTCTACACGGGCGAGAACGGTCGGGTCGCGCACGAGTGCATCCTTGACCTGCGTCCGCTGAGGGATGCCACGGGCGTCACGGTTGACGACGTCGCCAAGCGACTGATCGACTACGGGTTCCACGCGCCGACGATGTCGTTCCCGGTCGCGGGCACGCTCATGGTCGAGCCGACGGAGTCCGAGGACATCGGCGAGATCGACCGCTTCATCGACGCGATGATCGCGATCAAGCAGGAGGCGGATGCTGTGGCATCCGGTCGCTGGCCCGCGGACGACAACCCGCTCGTGAACGCGCCGCACACGGCGGCGGCGCTCCTGATCGGGGAGTGGGAGCACGCCTACACGCGAGAGGACGCCGCCTACCCGGTGCGCAGCCTCGTGGCAGGAAAGTACTGGCCGCCGGTGCGCCGCATCGACCAGGCATACGGTGATCGCAACCTGGTCTGCGCGTGCCCGCCGATCGAGGCGTTCGCGTAACGACAAGACCCGCAGAAACAGAGCGCTCTGCGCGGTGTCGACCCGCTTTCGGGAAGGCATCGCGCAGGGCGCCGTTCGGCGTACCCACCCGCAGATGATCACCACTCAGTAACGGTTTATTCACCGAGTTGGAGATGGGTGGTGGCGCGGTTACCCTCAAGTATCCCTACGCGTTCAACGGAGAGCGTGCAGATTGCTATCTATCGTCCACAGGAGGACAAGTGAAGCGCAACAAGATCGCCCTTTCGGGTGTCGCGCTGCTCGCAGCGGGTACCCTCGCACTCGCGGGCTGCGCAGCAGGTGGTGGCGAGTCGGACGGCGGCGGAAACGCCGGCGGTGCGGCTGACCCCGATGCCATCATCACCACGAACGGCAGCGAGCCGGAAAACCCGCTCATCCCGACCAACACCAACGAGGTCGGCGGCGGAAAGATCCTCGACAGCATCTTTGCTGGTCTGATCTTCTACGACGCAGATGGCGCTCCGGTCAACGACATGGCCGAAGAGATCATCACGGAAGACCCGCAGAACCTGACCATCAAGCTGAAGAAGGGCCAGAAGTTCACCGATGGTGAAGAGGTCACGGCTGACAACTTCATCAAGGCGTGGAACGAAGGCGCGAAGGCGTCCAATGCACACCTGTCCAGCTACTTCTTCGAAGACATCGAGGGCTTCAGCTACGACGCGGACTCTGAGCTCACCGGCCTCAAGCAGGTCGATGACTACACGTTCACGATCGCGCTGAACAAGCCGGCGTCGGACTTTGCGCTGCGCCTCGGCTACTCGGCGTTCTACCCGCTGCCCGATGCCGCGTTCGAAGACATGGAGGCCTTCGGTCAGAACCCGATCGGCAACGGCCCGTACATGATCGACGGTGCCGACGCGTGGCAGCACGACGTGAAGATCGACCTGGTTCGCAACGACGACTACCAGGGTGACCGCAAGCCCGCCAACGGCGGCCTGACGATCAACTTCTACGCGACGCAGGAAGCTGCCTACGCAGACCTGCTCTCGAACGAGGTCGACGTCATCGACGCGATCCCGACGAACTCGCTCGCCGTGTTCACCGACGAGCTCGGTGACCGCGCGGTCAACCAGCCGGCAGCCGTGTTCCAGTCGTTCACGATCGGTCAGTTCCTCCCGCACTTCAGCGGCGAGGAGGGCGAGCTGCGTCGTCAGGCGATCTCGATGGCCATCAACCGCGAAGAGATCACCAACACGATCTTCTCGGACACCCGTACCCCCGCATCCGACTTCACCTCGCCGGTCATCGACGGCTGGTCGGACTCGGTTCCGGGCTCGGAGGTTCTCGACTTCAACGCCGAAGAGGCGAAGAAGCTGTGGGCTCAGGCTGACGCCATCGCACCGTGGGAGGGCGAGTTCAAGATCGCCTACAACGCCGACGGCGGACACGACGCCTGGGTCGACGCGGTGTCGAACCAGATCAAGAACACGCTGGGCATCGAAGCATCGGGTGACCCGTACCCGACCTTCCAGGACCTGCGTTCCAAGGTCAACGACCGCACGATCACCACGGCTGCTCGCTCCGGCTGGCAGGCGGACTACCCGGGTCTGTACAACTTCCTGGGCCCGCTCTACGCAACCGGCGCAGGCTCGAACGACGGTGACTACACGAACCCCGAGTTCGACGCCGCGATCAAGGCCGGCATCAGCAACCCGGACGCTGCAGGTCAGCTCGAGGACTTCACGAAGGCTCAGGAGATCCTGTTCAACGATCTCCCCGCCATTCCGCTGTGGTACTCGAACGTGACCGGCGGTTTCAGCGAGAACGTCGACAACGTGAAGTTCGGCTGGAACTCCGTGCCGATCTTCTACGAGATCACGAAGGCCGCTAAGTAGGCCTGACCGAACTCACCTACGAGGCGGTGGCGAATCTCTCGTCACCGCCTCGTAGGCTGTACTCGTGTCTAACCTGCTAGCGGTCCCAACGAAGGGATAGCGGATGCTCGGCTATATCCTGAGACGTCTCCTGCAGGTGATCCCGGTGTTCTTCGGGGCCACCCTGCTCATTTACTTCCTCGTGTTCGCCATGCCCGGCGACCCGATCCTCGCCATGTTCGGCGATCGCACACCCAACCCGGCGGTCGTCGACCAGCTGCGCGAGCAGTACCACCTGAACGACCCGTTCCTGGTGCAGTACTGGTACTACATCACCGGTGTGCTCCAGGGCGACCTCGGCACGACCTACTCGGGTCGTCCCGTGTCCGCGGTTCTCGCGGACACTCTTCCCGTCACCGGACGCCTCGCCGTCATGGCGATCGGCATCGAGTTCGTGCTCGCGATCATCATCGGCACGATCTCGGCGCTGCGCAAGGGCAAGATCTTCGACAACGCGATGTTGATGATCGCTCTCGTCGCGATCGCGATCCCGATCTTCGTCGTGGCCTTCCTGGCCCAGTACTTCCTCGCGATCCAGTGGGGATGGTTCAAGCCGACTGTCGGTGCGAACAACGACTGGGGCGGACTCTGGCTCCCCGCGATCGTTCTGGGATTCAGCCTCTACGCGGTCAGCATGCGTCTGATGCGCAGCTCGGTCATCGACACGCTCAACCAGGACTGGGTGCGCACGGCCTACAGCAAGGGACTCTCGCGCAACCGCGTGATCCCCGTGCACGTGCTGCGCAACTCGCTGATTCCCGTGATCACCAACTCGGCCACCAACTTCGGTGTGCTGCTGGTCGGTGCGACAGTGACCGAGGGCATCTTCAACGTCCCCGGCGTCGGCAATACCCTCTTCGAGGCGATCCGACGTGGTGAGGGGCCGACGGTCGTATCGTTCGTGACCGTCTTCGTCATCCTCTACGTGCTGGTGAACCTGCTCATCGACCTTCTCTACGGTCTGCTCGACCCAAGGATTCGCTATGTCTGATCCCACGACACAGAAGCACTACGTCGCCCCGGTGGAGACACAGTCCATCGCCGTCGACGCGGTTCGCGTCGCCGACAAGCCCAGCAACCTCTGGCGCGACGCATGGCGCGACCTGCGCCGTCGACCCATGTTCTGGTTCTCGGTGGTCCTCGCCGTGTTCTTCCTCGTGATGGCACTGTTCCCGACCTGGTTCACGCAGGTGCCGCCGAACGCGGACTGCCAGCTCTCGAACAGCAACGGCGGTCCGACGGACGGGCATCCCCTCGGATTCACGTTCCAGGGCTGCGACATCTACGCGCGCATCGTCTGGGGTGCCCAGACCTCGCTGTCGGTCGGTCTGCTCGCGACCCTGATCTCGTCGATCCTCGGCCTGATCATGGGTGCACTCGCGGGCTTCTATGGCGGATGGCTGGACTCGGTCCTGTCTCGCGTCGGCGACATCTTCTTCGCCATTCCGTACATCCTGGCAGCCGTGGTCGTGATGACGGTGCTTCGCGACCAGCGTTCCGTCTGGGTGCTGGCAGTAGCGATCGGTGGTTTCGCCTGGGCATCCACCGCCCGCGTGGTGCGAGCGGAGATTCTCCGAGTGCGGCAGGCAGACTTCGTCATGGCCTCGCAATCGCTCGGCCTCTCGAAGTTCCGGACGCTGCTGTCGCACGTGATCCCGAACGCGATCGCGCCGCTGCTGGTGGTCACGACGCTCGGACTCGCCGCGTCGATCGTCGCCGAGGCGACGCTCTCGTTCCTGGGTGTCGGTCTCGGCAGCACGACCATGTCGTGGGGCAATGACATCAGCCAGGCGCAGAACTCTCTGCGCGTGGCGCCGATGGCACTCATCTACCCGTCGATCGCTCTGACCCTCGCGGTGCTGGCGTTCGTGAGCCTGGGCGAGCTCATCCGAGACGCCCTCGACCCGAAGGCGAGGGCCCGCCGATGAGCGAGAACACGTCTACGCAGAACTCGACACCGCTGCTCAGCGTTCGCGACCTCACCATCGCGTTCCGCGGGCAGGACGGCATGCGCGAGGTTCTGCACGGAGTCAGCTTCGACATCTTCCCCGGCGAGACCGTCGCCATCGTGGGGGAGTCGGGATCTGGCAAGTCCACGACGGCCACCGCCATCGTGAATCTTCTTCCGGGTACCGGACAGGTCACCGGCGGCAGCATCACGCTCGAAGGACGTGAGCTGACGACGCTGAGTCGTACGGCGATGGAAGCGGTGCGCGGCCGAGACATCGGCTTCGTCCCGCAGGACCCGATGTCGAACCTCAACCCGGTGTGGAGCGTCGGCTTCCAGGTGAAGGAGGCGATTCGCGCCAACGGCATCGCCCGCGGTCGTGAGGACGTCAAGTCACGCACGATCGAGGTGCTGCAGCAGGCTGGTCTTGCCGACGCCGAGCGTCGTCTGCACCAGTACCCGCATCAGTTCTCGGGCGGCATGCGTCAGCGTGCACTCATCGGCATCGGCCTCGCGGCAGACCCGAAGCTCCTGATCGCCGACGAGCCGACCTCGGCTCTCGACGTGACGGTGCAACGGGTCATCCTCGACCACATGGCGTCGTTGACGCGTGACCGCGGCACCTCGGTGCTGCTCATCACGCACGATCTCGGGCTCGCTGCAGAGCGCGCCGAGAAGATCATCGTGATGAACAACGGCAACATCGTCGAAGCCGGTCCCAGCCGACAGATCCTGGAAGATCCGCAGCATCCGTACACGAAGCGTCTCGTCGCCGCCGCGCCGAGCATCGCCTCGAAGCGCATCCAGGCCGTCGTCGAAGACCGCGGTGTGGAGACGATGGATGACCTCGCGGCGATCCCGCCGACCGTTCGGGTCGAGGGGCTCACCAAGGACTACAAGATCCGACAGGGCGGCTTCCGCAGCGAAGCATTCCGCGCCGTCGACAACGTGTCGTTCGAGATCCCGAAGGGCAAGACGCTGGCGCTGGTCGGCGAATCGGGCTCGGGCAAGTCCACGGTCGCCAAGATGGTGCTCAAGCTCGAGGAGCCGACGGCGGGCACGATCGAGATCGACGGACGCGACGTCTCGCGACTCTCTGGTGCACAGGCGTTCGGTCTGCGTCGCCGCATGCAGCCGGTCTTCCAGGACCCGTACGGGTCGTTGGATCCGCTGCGCAACATCGGCAACACGATCGCGGAGCCGCTGCAGATCCACAACGTCGGAGACCGGAAGTCGCAGAACGCGCGCGTGCTCGAACTGCTCGACCAGGTCGCTCTGCCGCGTGTGCTCGCGACTCGCTACCCGAACGAGCTGTCCGGTGGTCAGCGTCAGCGCGTCGCGATCGCGCGTGCACTGGCTCTCAAGCCCGACATCGTCGTGCTGGATGAGGCGGTATCCGCGCTCGACGTGCTGGTGCAGGATCAGATCCTGCAGCTGCTCGCCGATCTGCAGTCCGAGCTCGAGCTGACCTACCTCTTCATCACGCACGACCTCGCGGTCGTCCGGGTCTCCAGCGACCTGGTGTGCGTCATGGAGCAGGGAAAGATCGTCGAGCAGGGCACGGTCGACGAGATCTTCAGCAACCCGCAGCAGGAGTACACGGATCGTCTGCTGCAGGCGATCCCCGGTGCGTCGATCACCCTGGGTGGCGCCGCATCGTGACACGCAGCAGTTCCCCCGAGGGCGTGCGGACATTCCGCTCGCCCTCGGGGCTTGTCATGATGATCGCATCCGGCGCGCTGGCCCTCTTTCTGCTGGGCGATGCCGTCGTGCGCGCGAGCTGGAGCCAGATGATGCTCCTCGCGCCCTGGGTGCTTCTGGCGCTGTGGCTCGTCTACGAGCTCAGCTTCAGCTCTTTCGTGCGCATCGACGACTCCGGCGTCGTGGTGCAGAACATGCTTCGCCGTACGCAGTTCGGCTGGCGGCGGGTCCGCGACATCGACATGCGCTGGCAGCTTGAATTCGCCCTGGACGATGACCGGACGGTGACCGCCTTCGGCGGCCCGACCCGTGCACGTCCGCCGAAGCCGACCCGGAGCGACCGTGAGGATGGGGGAGTGCGCGTTCCTGCGGGGCTGCGCGACCTGACGGAGATCCGAGACCGCTGGGACGGGGCGCAGGGCGCAGATGTTGATGCGCCGATCCGGCGCACCTGGGACACCCCCGCCCTGGTGGCGATCGGAGTGATCGCGGTCTGGGCTGCGGCAGCTGTTGCCGTCGTGAACATCGGCTGAGCCGTGTCATAGCCCGCTGAGCGGGCTCTTCGACTGACAGCCCCTGGGTGGGCACTCAGCCGGGAAGCCCGAAGAACGCCGGCCACGTGGCGGCCGCCCACGGGTAGCCGACGAAGACAGCGGCATCGATCAGGAAGTGCGCGACGAGGAACGGCATCAGCCGGCCGGTGCGGGCGAAGAGCCATCCGAAGAGCAATCCCATCGCCAGGTTGCCGAGGAAGGCGCCCGGCCCCTGATAGAGGTGGTAGCTGGCGCGCAGGATCGATGTCGCGATGATGATCGGCCAGATGCTCCAGCCCACCGTGCGCAGCCGCGCGAACAGGTAGCCGAGGACGACGATCTCCTCGGTCAGTGAGGCCCGAGCGGCGGCGAGCAGGAGGACGGGAATCGTCCACCAGTGCTGGGCCTGTGCGCCGGGATCGACCGCCACGAAG
Organism: Microbacterium keratanolyticum; assembly: GCF_016907255.1. Lineage (NCBI taxonomy): Bacteria > Bacillati > Actinomycetota > Actinomycetes > Micrococcales > Microbacteriaceae > Microbacterium > Microbacterium keratanolyticum. Next base: position 2,564,658 of record NZ_JAFBBQ010000001.1, read on the forward strand.
AGCTCCAGGCTGCGCCCGATCAGGTAGAAGGCGAGGCCCGGGACGCCGATGGCGAGCACGAGGCCCACTCCCGAGGCCGTGTCACGCCAGGGGTGGCGACCGTCCAGCCCGAGTGCGCCCAAGTGAGGGCGTTGCGGGTTCCAGAGCAGGAAGCAGACGAGCAGGATCGGCACGAGCGAGAAGCCGATGCCCAGCAGCTGATACACGAGGTCGAACACCTCTCGGTCGCTGCGCGCCGGGTTGAGGGTCGCGGTCTGTTGGCCCAGAGGAGTCTCGCTCGTGAGGCGGTACGCGAGCTGCACGATCGCGTAGACGGCGGACTGGCCGAGTCCGAGCGCGAGGACGATGGCGATCTCCCACCGCAGGCGGCGACGCGACGGAGCATCCGAAGAGGTGAGATTCACCCCTCGATCGTAGGCGCCAGCAGGGGTTCTCTGCCTCCGCTCAGCGAGAGTGAAAGCCGTGTGCGCTATTCTGGAACGTCGGCATCCCGGCGCTCCCACTCCACTTCTTAGGATTCCTGCATGGCGCACGCCCTCCGCACTGACCTCCGCAACGTCGCTATCGTCGCGCACGTCGACCACGGAAAGACCACGCTCGTCGACGCGATGCTTCGCCAGACCGGCTCGTTCGGCGAACACGCGCACGTCGAAGAACGCTCGATGGACTCGGGTGACCTGGAACGCGAAAAGGGCATCACGATCCTCGCGAAGAACACGGCGATCACCTACAAGGGTGAGCACGCCGGCGGCAAGGAGATCACGATCAACGTGATCGACACCCCCGGTCACGCCGACTTCGGTGGCGAGGTCGAGCGCGGCCTCTCCATGGTCGACGGTGTCGTTCTGCTCGTCGACGCCAGTGAGGGCCCGCTGCCGCAGACCCGCTTCGTGCTCCGCAAGGCACTCGAGGCCAAGCTCCCGGTGATCCTGCTGGTCAACAAGACCGACCGCACCGATGCCCGCATTCCCGAGGTCGAGGCCGAGGCGCAGGACCTTCTGCTGGGCCTTGCCTCCGACCTGGTCGACGACGTGCCCGACCTCGACGTCGACGCTCTGCTCGATGTTCCCGTGGTGTACGCCTCGGGCCGTGCGGGCGCCGCATCGCGCAACCGTCCGGAGAACGGTGCGCTTCCCGACAACGACAACCTCGAGCCGCTGTTCGAGGCGATCCTCGAGCACATCCCAGCCCCGGCATACGACGATGAGGCACCGCTGCAGGCCTGGGTCACCAACCTCGACTCCAGCCCGTTCCTCGGACGTCTCGCGCTGCTGCGCGTCTTCAATGGCACGCTGAAGAAGGGTCAGACCGTCGCGTGGGTGCGCTCTGATGGCACGACGAGCAATGCCCGCATCACCGAGCTGCTGAAGACGCGTGCGCTGGAGCGCTACCCCGCCGAGTCCGCAGGTCCCGGTGACATCGTCGCGATCGCAGGGTTCGAGAACATCACGATCGGCGAGACGATCGCCGACCCCGAGGATGTCCGTCCGCTTCCGGCGATCACGGTCGACGACCCCGCCATCTCGATGACCATCGGAACCAACACCTCGCCCCTCATGGGCAAGGTCAAGGGGCACAAGCTCACGGCCCGCATGGTCAAGGACCGCCTCGACAAGGAGCTCATCGGAAACGTCTCGCTCAAGGTCGTCGACATCGGCCGCCCGGACGCCTGGGAGGTTCAGGGCCGTGGTGAGCTGGCGCTGGCGATCCTCGTCGAGAACATGCGTCGTGAAGGCTTCGAGCTCACCGTCGGCAAGCCCCAGGTCGTCACCAAGAAGATCGACGGCAAGGTGCACGAGCCCTTCGAGCACCTGACGATCGACACCCCCGAGGAGCACCTCGGCGCGATCACGCAGCTTCTCGCGAACCGGAAGGGCCGCATGGAGAACATGACGAACCACGGCACGGGCTGGGTGCGCATGGAGTTCATCGTTCCCTCCCGTGGTCTCATCGGCTTCCGCAGCGAGTTCCTCACCACGACCCGTGGCACCGGCATCGCGAACGCGATCTCGCACGGCTACGAGCCGTGGGCGGGTTCGATCACGACGCGTCAGAACGGCTCGATCGTCGCCGACCGCCAGGGTGTCGTGACGCCGTTCGCGATGATCGCGCTGCAGGAGCGCATGTCGTTCTTCGTGCAGCCGACCGCCGAGGTCTACGAAGGTATGGTCATCGGCGAGAACTCGCGCGCCGACGACATGGACGTCAACATCACGAAGGAGAAGAAGCTCACCAACATGCGTGCGGCGAGCTCCGACAGCTTCGAGTCCATGACGCCGCCGCGCGTGCTGACCCTTGAAGAGAGCCTCGAGTTCGCGCGTGATGACGAATGCGTCGAGGTCACACCGGAGGCCGTGCGCATCCGCAAGGTGAACCTCGACCAGAACACGCGTGCCCGTGAGGCGTCGCGTCTCAAGAAGCAGGGCTGAGCGCCTCACCCCTCAGTGTTCAGGGCACCCGCCTGAGTCACGCATCGAAGACCCCCGCCGTCGCACACGCGATAGCGGGGGTCTTCCGCATGCGCGCAAGGGATGAACATAACGAACGTGTAACACACCTTCCTGAGGGCGTGCGCGCCGATTCTCGGTGACTGGACGGGGAATGTCCAGGCCAGGGCAGGGTTTCGCCCAGGGAGGCGGCGCAGGCTTGTTCTTCGTGCCCGGGTACTCGCTCCCGATGAGCAGCCCCAGTGCGGGTCCGGGCCGACGACGACCCGAAAGTCGAACCCATGCTTCATCTTCAGAACACGCGCGCCTCCCGGCGTGTGGCATCCGCAGCCTCGGCGCACTCTGCCCTGCGTCGTCCACTGATCGGCATCGCCATCGGCGCCTCGCTGCTCGCCAGCGCCGCCGCGGGCATCGCCTTCGCACCTGCCGCCCTCGGTGCCGTCCCCTCGGAGGCGGCTCTCGCCCAGGCGGCCCAGGCTGTCGACCACGGAAAGGTCGCTCTGGCCAACGCCGAGGCGATGAACAATGTCGTCGCGCAGTCGGCCGTGCAGCCGGCTGCTGCCGCGATCGTCGCCGTGGGTGAGCTGCGCGACGACGTCCGCGCCCTCTCTGCTCCCGACGACATGTCCGGGCAGCGCCTCATCGAGTTGACCGAAGAGGTCACCGAGGGAACCGCGGCACTGCGTGGCGAGACAACGGCGCTCCGTGATGCGCTCGGCGCGGCACGGGTGGCTCAGGCTGCCGAGGACGCGCGTGTGCAGGCGGAAGCTGCGCGTATTGCAGCGGAAGAAGCCGAGGCTGCGGCCCAGGCTCTCGCTGCGGCGAACACCCCCGAAGGCGCGAAGGCGACCGCGGAGGCGATGGCGTCCGAGGTCTACGGCTGGGGGGCCGGTGAGTTCTCATGCCTGGAGTCGTTGTGGACGAAGGAATCCGGCTGGAACTATGAGGCCTACAATAACGACGGCGGAGCCACCGGCATCCCACAGGCGCTCCCCGGAGACAAGATGGCCGCCGCGGGTGCGGACTGGCAGACCAATGCGACGACGCAGATCGCGTGGGGTCTCGACTACATCCAGCGCGCGTACGGCTCCCCGTGTAGCGCGTGGGGTCACTCGCAGGCGGTGAACTGGTACTGAGCCAGAGTCAGCGCAGTTCGCTGATCAGGACGGCACTTGTGCCGACCGCGTGTGACTCGAAGAGGTGCGGCGCGTCGCCGGGGTACGACAGGTAGTCGCCGGGGTGCAGGAGCACGGGAGCATCGGCGGGGCCGATGAGCGCCTCCCCGCTCAAGAGCACCACGTGCTCGGTCGTGCCGGCATGGTGGGGGAGCGAGCGTCGCGGTTCTCCGGGCTCTGCCTGGATCAGGTAGATGTCTCTGCGTGTTCCCGGTGCGGCGGCGGAGAGAAGCGTCGCGAGGTACGGGGACGCCGTGGACGCGACGCCGGCGTGGTCTCCGAGGCGGATGAGCCGCGGTGCCGTCGTTCGTTCTTCGACCAGCGTCGCGAAGGGAACGCCCAGTGCATCGCCGATCGCCCACAGCGTCTCGACGCTGGGATTTCCTGAGCCGTTCTCGAGCTGCGAGATCGTCGCCTTGGAGACGTTCGCGCGACGGGCCAGCTCCGAGACGGAGAGGCCGAGCGTCTCGCGCTCGCGACGGAGCGAGCGTGCGATCCGGGCTTGAAGATCATCCATTCGTTCAGTATTCCAAACGAACGTTCACTTTGACAGCCGACTCGCAACCGTTCAGAATGGTGGACGCACGTTCAGTCGAGTGAACGGCCGCGAGGGAGCGAGGCAAGTGGATGGATGACGCGGATCCGGCGACCCAGGTGCGCAACGCACGTCGCGAAGCCCTCGGCGTCTCTCTCGCGACCAGTGCCTACGGCATCTCCTATGGCGCACTCGCCGTCGCTGCCGGACTCGATGTCTGGCAGACCTGTGTTCTCAGCCTCGTCATGTTCACGGGGGGATCGCAGTTTGCGTTCGTGGGGGTCTTCGCCGCGGGTGGTCTGGCGGCGCTGCCGTCGGCCGTGGCCTCCGCTGTCCTCCTCGGCGCGCGCAACATCGCCTATGGCATCCGGATGTCTCCGGTCATCGGATCAGGCTTCTGGCGGCGCCTGGGCGCCGCGCACTTCACGATCGACGAGAGCACCGCGGTCTCGCTGGCGCAGACCGATCGCAGAGCGCGACTGGTCGGGTTCTGGGTGACCGGGATCGGCATCTACATCGGGTGGAATCTCGCATCGCTGCTCGGTGGTCTGCTCGGCGACGTGCTGGGTGACCCCAAGACGTGGGGGCTGGATGCCGCCGCTGCCGCCGCGTTCCTTGCCCTCCTCTGGCCGCGCCTGCGCCAACGTCAGGCCATCGCGGTCGGGGTGGCGGCCGCATTCGTTGCCGCCGTGCTCACGCCGTTCGTGATGCCCGGCCTTCCCGTGCTCATCGCCGCCGTCGTCGCCCTCCTCGTCGGGTGGTTCAACTGGTTCGACGGTTCGCGGGCAGAGCCCGCGCGGGAGGTGCGCGCATGACCCTGTGGAATGCGATCCTGCTGGCGGCGATCGCCTGCCTCGCGCTCAAGGCCGTCGGCTATCTCGTGCCGCCGTCGGTGCTCGAAGCGCCGCGACCGGCGCGCATCGCCGATCTGCTCACCGTCGCCCTGCTCGCGGCGCTGGTCGCGGTGCAGAGTCTGGCGAGCGGCCAGGAGGTCGTCGTCGACGCGCGCGTGCCTGCTGTGCTCGTCGCGGCGGGACTGCTCTGGATGCGCCAGTCGTTCCTCGTGGTCGTGTTCGCCGCGGCGCTGGTGGCGGCGCTCCTGAGGCTGTTCGGTCTCGCCGCATAGCGTCGACGCAGGGGCGGTCGAAGCTACACTGGCAGGATGCCGACCTGGATCATCCGCACTCTCTCCTGGCTGGCCGCAGGCCTGGTCGGCGCCGTCTTCGGGGTTGCGGCGACCATCGCGCACAGTGCGACCTGGGGGCCGATCCCGGTCGGGATGATCCTCGGAACGATCGCCTGCGCCGGCATCCTGATCGCGATCCGTGCGCTCACCGGCGACCGCTGGTCGGCGTTGGCTGCGGGAATCGGCATGCTGCTGCTTCTCATGGTCATCTCGGGGCGGGGCCCGGGGGGATCCGTCGTCGTCCCGGACACCCTCTACGGGCGCATCTGGGGATACATCGTCGCGGGCGTCGTCATGCTGGTCGTGGCCTGGCCAGACCTTTCGCGGCTCCGTGCCCGTGACGAGAAGTAGACTGAACCTGTGACGTATGTGATTGCTCTTCCGTGCGTCGATGTGAAGGATCGCGCCTGCATCGACGAGTGCCCCGTGGACTGCATCTATGAGGGTGACCGGATGCTCTACATCCACCCCGACGAGTGCGTCGACTGCGGTGCCTGCGAACCGGTGTGCCCGGTCGAGGCCATCTACTACGAGGATGATCTTCCCGAGGAGTGGGCCGACTACTACAAGGCCAACGTCGAGTTCTTCGACGAGGTCGGCTCGCCCGGCGGTGCCGCCAAGGTCGGTGTGATCCACTCGGACCACCCCGTCGTGAGCGCGCTTCCTCCGCAGGCCGAGTAGTGTCCGTCGGAAACCTGCCGGATTTCCCCTGGGACTCCGTCGCACCGTACGCCGCCACCGCGCGCGCCCATGCCGACGGAATCGTCGATCTCTCGATCGGCTCGCCCGTCGACGAGACGCCCCCGTTGGTGCGTGCCGCTCTGGCCGCAGCGACCGACGCGCACGCCTACCCGCAGACGGTCGGCACGCCGGCACTGCGCACCGCGATCGTGGACTGGTTCGCCCGTCGCCGCGGAGTGACGCATCTCACCACTGATCAGGTCGTTCCCACCGTCGGCTCGAAAGAGCTCGTCGCCCTGCTGCCCATGCTGCTGGGTGTCGGCGCGGGCGACACCGTCGTCTATCCGCGCGTCGCGTACCCGACGTACGAGGTCGGCGCCCGACTCGTGAACGCCACACCGCTGGCCTCCGATGATCCGGCCGAGTGGCCCGCGGGAACGCGCCTGATCTGGGTGAACTCGCCGGGCAACCCGGACGGGCGGGTATGGACGGCGGAAGAGCTGGCTGCTGCCGTCGCGCGCGCCCGCGAACTGGGTGCGGTCATCGTGGGTGACGAATGCTACGCAGAGCTCGGCTGGGATGCTCCGTGGAACACCACGCCGATCCCGTCTTTGCTCGACGCGCGCGTGACCGGCGGCGACGACACGGGAGTGCTCGTCACCTACTCGCTCAGCAAGCAGTCGAACCTGGCCGGCTACCGGGCGGCGTTTCTCGCCGGGGACGAGGCGCTCATCGCCTCCGTCACCACAGTGCGCAAGCATCTCGGTCTCATGGTGCCGTGGCCGGTGCAGCACGCGATGGTCGCCGCGCTCAGCGACGATGCGCACGTGCAGGTTCAGAAGGAGCGCTACCGCGAGCGGCGCGACATCCTGCTGCCGGCCCTGCGTGAAGCCGGTTTCCGCGTCGATCAGTCGGAGGCGGGGCTCTACCTCTGGGTGACCGAGGGGCGTGACGCCTGGGAGACGATGCAGCGCCTCGCCGAGATCGGGATCCTGGCAGGACCGGGGCCCTTCTACGGTGCTGACGCGGTGCAGTATGTGCGACTGTCGCTCACTGCGACGACCCCCAGGGTGCATGCCGCCGCCGAGCGGTTGCGCGACAGCATCCGGAATCTGTAGAAGACCACAGTCGAACGTCGGTACCTCTTGGCGATTGTCACAGTAGGTGTCCGGGCGCACTAGGCTGTAAAGGCGATTTGGCTTCCAGAGCCGTGGCATTCGCGTGCCATTACGAATAATCGCCCTCGACGAACAACCTGCAAGGAGGTCCGCGTGAGTGCAGCGGGAGATCGGCCCACCACGGCGAAACTGACCATCGGTGAGACGACTGCTGAGTTCCCTGTTCTGCACGGGACCGCAGGCCACGACAGCATCGACTTCTCGACGCTGACCCGACAGACGGGCCACACGGCCCTCGACTACGGGTTCGTGAACACGGCGTCGACGAAGTCGGCGATCACCTTCATCGACGGCGATCAGGGCATCCTGCGCTATCGCGGCTATCCGATCGATCAGATCGCCAAGAACTGCACCTACCTCGAGGTCGCCTGGCTGCTCATCTACGGTGAGCTGCCCTCGGCGAGCGAGCTCGCCGACTTCGATGAGCGCATCCGTCGACACACGCTTCTGCACGAAGACCTCAAGCACTTCTTCTCGGCGCTGCCGCACACCGCGCACCCCATGTCGGTGCTCTCCTCGGCCGTCGCGGCGCTCTCGACCTACTACGAGGGCCAAACCGACCCGAACAACCCCGAGCACATCGAAATCAACATGATCCGCATGCTCGCGAAGCTGCCGGTCATCGCCGCCTACGCGCACAAGAAGAGCGTCGGTCAGGCCTTCCTGTACCCGGACAACTCGCTGAGCTTCGTCGACAACTTCCTGAAGCTCAACTTCGGCGTCCACAGCGAGGCCTACGAGGTCAACCCGGTCATGTCCAAGGCGCTGGAGCTTCTGCTCATCCTGCACGAAGACCACGAGCAGAACGCCTCGACCTCGACCGTGCGCCTCGTCGGCTCGACCGGCGCGAACCAGTTCGCATCGATCTCTGCCGGCATCCAGGCGCTGTCGGGCCCGCTGCACGGTGGTGCCAACGAAGCCGTCCTCACGATGCTCGCGCAGATCCGCGACTCGGGCGAGAGCATGCAGCGCTTCGTCGAGCGCGTGAAGAACAAGGAAGACGGCGTCAAGCTCATGGGCTTCGGGCACCGCGTCTACAAGAACTACGACCCGCGGGCGAAGCTCGTCAAGGAGGCCGCCGACGAGGTGCTCGCCTCTCTCGGTGTCACCGACCCGCTGCTCGACCTCGCGAAGGAACTCGAAGAGATCGCCCTCGCGGACGACTACTTCCGTGAGCGTCGCCTGTACCCGAACGTCGATTTCTACACCGGTGTCATCTACAAGGCGATGGGCTTCCCGACGCGCATGTTCACGGTGCTCTTCGCGATCGGTCGTCTGCCCGGCTGGCTGGCGCAGTGGCGCGAACTGCAGCTGGACCCGCAGACCAAGATCGGCCGCCCGCAGCAGCTGTACACAGGCGCCGCAGAGCGCACCTTCCTCCGCCCCTGAGCGGAGAGAAAAGGCTGGCTGCCCCGTTGCGACGGGGCAGCCAGCCTTTTCTTATGCCGTGCTGTGCCGACTACGGGCGCTGGGCGCGGCGCGGCTGGCGCGCGGGACGCGCGGTCGCATCCGAGGCGCGTCGATTGTCACGCGGCTCGTGGCGGGATGCGGGGGCCTGACCGGTGTGCGCCTGCGCGGCACGCGTCTGCGTCCCCTGCGTCGCGGCAGGACGGCCCTGCGGGGAGTGACGCGGTGCGGACGAGCGCTGACCGGCCTGGGCCTGGCCGCCCTGGCCGGAGCCGCCGCGGCGACGGCGTCCCTGACCCGCGCCCTGTCCCTGAGGTGCCCCGGCCGGCTTCTTCTTGGCGGCGGGTCGCGCCTGCTGCTGCACCGGAACCGGCTTGACGTAAGGCGCGTGCTCACCGACGAGCTCGACGACGGCGGCGCTGTCGGCCGTGACCTGCTCGATGCCGACCGCGATCTGCGCCTTGCGCAGGAGGTCCTTCACATCGCGACGCTGCTCGGGCATGAGGATCGTGACGACCGTGCCGGAAGCGCCGGCGCGTGCCGTGCGCCCCGAGCGGTGCAGGTACGCCTTGTGCTCCGCCGGCGGGTCGACGTGGACGACGAGTTCGACGTTGTCGACGTGCACGCCGCGGGCGGCGACATCGGTCGCGACGAGCACACGCACGCCGCCGTCAGCCGGGTCGCCGGAGAAGGCCGCGAGGTTGCGCTCACGTGCGTTCTGCGACAGGTTTCCGTGCAGATCCACGGCGGGGATGCCCGACGACGTCAGCTGCTTCGCGAGCTTCTTCGCCTGGTGCTTGGTGCGGGTGAAGAGGATGCGGCGCCCGAGGCCCGACGCGAGCGTCTGCACGAGCTCCTTCTTGGCGTCGGCGTCGCGCACCTCGAGCACGCGGTGCTCCATGTCGGCTTCCGGCACGCTCGACTCGTCGACCTCGTGGCTGACGGCGTTCGTGAGGAACTTGCGCGCCAGGGTGTCGATGCCGTTGTCGAGTGTTGCGCTGAACAGCAGACGCTGACCACCCGAGGGCGTGGCGTTGAGAATGCGTGTGACACCGGGCAGGAAGCCGAGATCAGCCATGTGGTCTGCCTCGTCGAGCACAGAGACCTTCACGGCATCCAGCCGGACGACGCCCTGCTTCATGAGGTCTTCGAGGCGGCCGGGGCAGGCGACGATGATGTCGACGCCGCGTCGCATCGCGTCTTCCTGGGGGCGCTGGCTGACGCCACCGAAGATCGTGGTCACGCGCAGGCCGGCGGCCTTCGCCAAGGGCTCAAGGGTCGCCGCGATCTGGGTGGCGAGTTCGCGGGTCGGTGCGAGCACGAGGCCGCGCGGGTGGCCCGGGCGGGCAGACGTGCCAGTGAGACGCGCGACGAGCGGCAGCGAGAACGCGATGGTCTTGCCGCTGCCGGTGCGGCCACGGCCGAGCAGGTCGCGCCCGGCGAGAGAGTCGGGCAGGGTGTCGCGCTGGATGGGGAACGGCTCGGTCTTGCCCGAGGCGGTGAGGACGGCGGCCAGCGGAGCGGGCACGCCAAGGTCAGTGAAAGAGGTCATTGAGAATCTCCGTGCGCGCACGAACGAGGGCGCGCAGATAAGGGTGGGCGACGGCGCGGGATCGCGCATCGGTTCGCCGTTCGAGAAGGCAAGAGGCCTGAATCGAGAGGGGAGCCGGTGGCTCGTTCTCTCGTTGAGAATCCTGAATCTGACGACGCAGCTGCCCGGCTTTACGCGCAGGCAACTGAACGACTCTACCAGGAGTTCGCTGAGCGGATGCTACGCGTGCAGCGCCTCGTTCAGCGTGACACCGACACCCGCACGGCGCACGGCTTCGACCGCACCCGTCAGCGAGTTTCGTCGATAGAGCAGCCCGTTCTCGCCGGAGAGGTCAGCACCCTTGACGATCGGCAGCGCGCCCGTGGCATCCGGCGCCTCGTCGGCGCGGATGATCTTGCTGCCCGCGGTGACGTACAGCCCGGCTTCGACGACGCAGTCATCGCCGAGGGAGATGCCGATGCCCGCGTTCGCGCCGAGGAGGGTTCGGGCGCCGATGGCGACCCGATGCGAACCTCCGCCGGACAGCGTTCCCATGATGGAGGCGCCGCCGCCGATGTCACTGCCGTCGCCCACGACGACGCCCTGCGAGATGCGACCTTCCACCATGGAGGCGCCGAGGGTGCCGGCGTTGAAGTTGACGAAACCCTCGTGCATGACGGTCGTGCCGGGGGAGAGGTAGGCGCCGAGACGCACGCGCGAGGCGTCCGCGATGCGCACCCCTTCGGGCAGCACGTAGTCGGTGAGGCGCGGGAACTTGTCGAGCCCCTGCACCTGGATGCCGGCGCGCTGCAGCGCCGGACGCAGCAGCGCGGCATCCGAAGGAAGCATCGGCCCCGCGGAGGTCCAGGCGACGTTCGGAAGGAAACCGAAGATGCCGTCGAGGTTGAGCTCGTTCGGGCGTACCAGCAGATGCGACAGGGCGTGCAGACGCAGGTAGACGTCGGCGGTCGATGATGCGGGAGCGTCGAGGTCGATCTCAAGCTCGATCGCCTGCAGCGTGATGCGGCGACGCTCGTCGGCGCCCGCATCGGACTGCAGGTCAGCAGCGGAGGTGGCGTCCGCCGGGCGTGCACCCCGGCCGAGCGAGGGGAACCACGCATCGAGGATCGTGCCATCGGAGGCGATCGTGGTGAGTCCTGTACCCCAAACGGTGCGCGCGTGCGTCATTCCATCAAGGCTAGCGAACGTGAGAAGCCGCACGCGCCCGTGTGTCGTCTCGCGTCGCAAGTAGGCTGATCACATGGCGCTCGATCTTCGGCTCTCCTCCCTCGACATCACGCGCGCGATCTGCGATGTGTACAGCGTGTCGGGATCCGAGCGGCATCTGGCCGACCTCATCGAGGACGCACTCGGCGCCTATCCGCACCTGCGGGTGCTTCGTCACGGCAACACGATCGTGGCCCGCACCGAACTCGGCCGCAGCCAGCGAGTCGTCATCGCCGGGCACATCGACACGGTCCCCGTGAACGCGAACCTCCCCACCCGAGACATCGAGATCGACGGCACGCCCTACCTGTGGGGTCGCGGCACGGTCGACATGAAAGCCGGCGTCGCGGTGCAGCTCAAGCTCGCCGCAGAACTCACAGACCCTCCGATCGACATCACCTGGATGTGGTACGACAACGAAGAGGTCGATGCATCACTCAACGGACTCGCCCTGCTCGCCGCGCAGCATCCGGAGCTCTTCGTCGCCGACTTCGCGATCCTCGGCGAGCCGACGGACGGGCAGATCGAGGGCGGTTGCAACGGCACGCTGCGCGCGAGCGTGCGCACGAGCGGAGTGCGTGCGCACAGTGCGCGGTCGTGGGTCGGCGAGAACGCGATCCACCGGGCAGCGCCCATCCTCATGCGCCTGGCCGAGTACCGCGCACGGGAGGTCGCGGTGGAGGGGCTCGTCTACCGCGAGGGCCTGAACGCCGTGGGGATCTCGGGCGGCATCGCAGGCAACGTGATTCCCGATTCCTGCGTCGTCGAGGTCAACTATCGCTTCGCCCCGGACAAGACGGCCGCGGAGGCGGCCGAGTACGTCCGCAAGGTCTTCGCCGGCTTCACTGTCGACATCACGGACGCCGCCGATGGCGCGCGCCCAGGACTCGATGCCCCGATCGCACAGCAGTTCCTCGCCGCGGTCGGCGCCACCGCGCATCCGAAGTACGGGTGGACGGATGTCGCCCGCTTCTCCGCACTCGGGATCCCCGCGGTCAACTACGGCCCCGGCGACCCGCATCTCGCGCACCACGACGAGGAGCGGGTGCCGGTGGCGCAGATCCTCGCCGTTGAAGAAGGCCTGCGCGCCTGGTTGAGCGCGCGCTGACGCCGGCATGTCCGCCGCATCCGCGCCATCCTGGCTCTCCTCTGCCGCCCAGCGTGTGCGGCGCCTGCCGGCGCCCCTCACGATCGCACTGATCTACCTGGCTGCCCGGGCGATCACGACCGCCTTCCTCGCGGTCGCGGCCGCGCAGTCGACCGCGCTGTCGCGCTTCGGCGCGGGGGCGACCATCGGGGATCTGTCTCTCGGTTGGGACGCGCAGTGGTACTGGCTGATCGCGGTCGCCGGTTATCCGAGTGAACTGCCTCTGACCGACGCCGGAGAGGTGGCCGAGAACGCCTGGGCGTTCATGCCGCTGTATCCGATGCTCGCCCGGGTGATCGGGCTGCCGCTCGGCAGCTGGGGCGCGGGGGCCGTCGTGGTGTCCTTCGTCGCCGGGTACCTCGGATGCCTCGCCCTGCATCGTCTGCTCTCGCCGCGCATCGGGGGTGGTGCAGCGCTCGTCGCGGTGGTGTTCTTCGCGAACGGTCCGCTCGCGGCGCTGTTCCAGGTCGGGTATGCCGAGTCCCTTGCGATGCTGTTCCTGCTCCTCGCACTGGATGCGGTCCTTCGGCGTCGCTACTTCTGGTTGTACCTGCTAGTGCCTGTGCTCGGGTTCACGCGACCCGGGGTGCTCGCGTTCGCGCTGTTCCTCGGGCTGGTGCTGGTGTGGCGCTGGACGCGCCGGCGCATAGATCCGCTGCCAGGAACCGAGATCGCGCACTTCTTCGCGCTCGGTGCGCTGGCGACGGTCGTCGGATTCTCGTGGCAGATCGTCGCGGCCGTCGTGACGGGCGATCCGGGTGCCTATCTGGCGACCGAACTCGCCTGGCGGCGCAACTGGGGATCGAGCGGGGCAGCCGGCTTCATTCCGTTCGAGGGATGGGTCGATGCATCCGCCTTCTGGTTCACGTTCTGGGGGCTGCCCGCCTTCCTCGGGCCCGTCGTGCTCGTGCTTCTCGTGGCGGGTGCGGCGGCGCTGCTGCTGTTCGACCGTCGTGTGCGCGCGCTGGGTGTCGAGGTGCGGCTGTGGAGTGCGAGCTACCTGCTCTACCTGCTGGCCGTGTTCTTCCCGCAGTCGAGCACGCTGCGGCTGCTGTTCCCGCTCACACCGCTCTGGGGGGCCGTGGCGATTCCGCGCTCCTGGTGGTACCGGGCGGGCGTGCTCGTGCTGTGTCTCGGAGCCCAGGCAGCCTGGATCTACAACATATATGCGATGGGTGACACCTTCTGGAGAGTGCCTTGAGCGTCATCTGAGGGCGCGTGCGGGCGACACTGTCGTCAAAACCGATAAACTTGCGGTAACGACCACCGAGGAAAGGGAGCACCGCGATGGCAGCGATGAAGCCGAGGACCGGCGACGGACCCATGGAGGCCGTGAAGGAAGGACGACTCATCATCGTCCGTGTTCCGCTTGAGGGTGGCGGACGCCTGGTCGTCTCTGTAAACGACGCAGAGGCCAAGGAGTTGCACGGCGTGCTTGACGCCGTCGTCAACCCGGCCTGATATTACTTCGACGGTAAGAAGGGGTGAGAAGCGCGCAGCGCTTCTCACCCCTTCTGCGTACGCAGCGCGTGCCGCTCAGGCGCTTTCTGCCGCGATGCTCGTGAGCTGGAGGAGGCCTTCGCCGACCGTTGAGATCGCGGCGAGCACGGCCGCGGACTGCTGCGTCTCCTGGATGAGGGAGCGGTAGGCGACCGTGACGGCGTCGCGCTGTACAGGATCTGCGACGCGGCCACCCGCAAGGATGCGCGGGACCAGCACAGTGCCGCCTGCGCGGACGAGACGCAGACCATGCTCGACGTACTCGATGACGTTCTCCGGGTCGGCGTCCACGAACACGATGTCGTATGCGGCCTCGTTCATGCGGGGCAGCACATCGGCGGCGCGTCCGGTGATGAACCGGGTGCGAGTGGCGGGGATCTTCGCGTCATGGAAGGCACTGCGGGCCGCGGCAAGGTGCTCGGGCTCATTGTCGATGGAGGTCAGCACAGCCTTGGGAGCGCCGCGCATGAGCCAGAGTCCGGAGACGCCGGCGCCGGTGCCGATCTCGAGGATCGCCCTGGCGTCGGTTGCGGCAGCGAGGAGCGCGCTCTGCGCGCCCACTCCTGCGCTGATCGGGGCCGCGCCCAGCTCGACCGCGTGCGCGCGTGCACGAGCGATCGCATCGGGCTCGACGATGGCCTCGCGGATGTATCGCGCGTTGGCGTCGTGCTCGCTCACTGGTCCTCCGTTGGCCGGGTCTCGGGCACCGCGCGTCGACCGTGCGGTGTTTTCGCGGCCGCATCCAGCGTAAAGCGCGAACAGCACCATCGCGCTCAGGCGCGACGGGTACGCTGAACACATGAACTTCAACGGGATCACGCTCGAGAAGCTCGTGCTGATCGCCGTGATCGCGGGGATCATCATCGGGCCGGAGAAACTGCCGGGCTATGCCGAGAAACTCGCGCAGATGGTGCGCAAGGGCGGCGAGATGCTCAAGGGCGCGCGGAGCCGCATGCGCGAAGAGATCGGCGCGGAGGCGGACGACCTCGACTGGCGAAAGCTCGATCCGCGTCAGTACGACCCCCGTCGCATCATCCGTGATGCTCTGCTCGATGACTCGCCCCCGCCGCGTCCGAGCGGCCAGAGCGCGATCGTCGAGCCGGCGAAGCCCGCGGTCCCCAGCGTTCTCGGGCGGGAGTTCTCTCGCGAGACACCCCCGCCGTTCGACCTCGAAGCGACCTGACCGGCGCTGACCGACTCAGACGCTCAGCGGAAGTGAGCGCCCGGACAGCCCGCGCCCCTGATGATCCAGCGACTCCGCGAGGGTGATGATCGCCTGCGCCGCGGGATCCGTGGGAGCGCTGAGGACGACGGGCGCGCCGGCGTCTCCGCCCGTGCGGAGTGCGGCGCTGAGCGGAACGGATGCCAGGAGCGGAACGACGTCTCCGCCGGTCGACAGTGCCTCCGCAACGGCCGCGCCGCCGCCGGCGCCGAACAGGTCGAGCACGGTGCCGTCGGGCAGAGTCATCGCCGCCATGTTCTCGACGACGCCGATGAGGCGCTGCCCGGTCTGTCGGGCGACGAGCCCGCTGCGGATCGCGACCTCCGACGCCGCCTCCTGCGGGGTCGTGACGACGAGCACCTCGGCATGGGGGAGCAACTGGCCGATCGAGATCGCGATGTCGCCCGTGCCGGGCGGCATGTCGATCAGCAGGACGTCAAGGTCACCGAAGAAGACATCCGTGAGGAACTGCTGCACAGTGCGGTGCAGCATCGGCCCGCGCCAGGCGACGACGGACTCGCCCTCGCGGAGGAACATGCCGATCGAGATGACCTTCACATCGTGTGCCACGGGCGGCAGCATGAGGTCGTCGATGCGGGTCGGATGCGGCGCGACGCCGTTCTCCATCAGCCCGAGAAGCCCAGGAATCGAGAAGCCGTGCACGTCGGCGTCGATGAGCCCGACGCGGCGGCCGCGCGCGGCGAGCGCGACAGCGAGGTTCGCGGTGAGCGACGACTTTCCGACGCCACCCTTCCCGCTGCTCACGAGGATGACACGGGTCAGCGAGTCCGGGCCGAAGGGCATCGTGCGCGGGGCGCGTCCGGCTCGAAGCCGCTCGGTGAGGGCCTTGCGCTCCGCCGGGGTCATGACACCCACCTGCACGTCGACCCCGGTGATGCCGGACACGGATGCCGCGGCGGCACGGACATCGGATTCGATCCGCGTCGCGGCGGGGCATCCGACGATCGTCAACGCGATCCCGACGTGCGCGACGCCTTCGGTCACGGTGATGTCGCGCACCATGTCGAGGTCTGACAGGGGTCGTCGCAGCTCGGGGTCCACGACGGATCCGACAGCCGCGCGCACCGCATCGACTGCCTCAGGAAGAGCGGTCATGCCGAACTCTCGCGTTTCGTCGTGGGGGGCTCGTCGTCGTCCGATTGCAGCTCGGCGAGCAGGGCGCGGAGCTCCTGGCGGAGGACATCGCGGGTCACGACCTGCGTGGTGCGATCTTCCAGCGCCATGCGGAGGGCGACGATCTCGCGAGCGAGATACTCGGTGTCCGCGAGATTGCGCTCGGCGCGCTGGCGATCCTGTTCGATCTGGACACGGTCGCGGTCATCCTGACGGTTCTGCGCGAGCAGGATCAGCGGAGCGGCGTACGAAGCCTGCAACGACAGCATGAGCGTGAGAGCGGTGAAGCCGAGAGCCGCGTCATCGAAGCGGATCTCTTCGGGCATGAGCGTGTTCCAGCCGATCCAGAGGATGCAGAACAGGCTCAGGATGACCAGGAACGCCGGCGTGCCCATGGCGCGGGCGACCCATTCGGTGAAGCGGCCGAAGCGGTCTCGCGACGGCTGCGGTGCGCGCGTCTTCGCACCGCGGCGCGGCGCGTCGAGCCCGACGCGGGTGCCGCGGGCCATCACTGTGCACCTCGCGTCGTGGGCGAGTCTTCACTCGCGTCCTGCGACCGCCAGTCATCGGGCAGCAGGTAGTCGAGCACGTCATCGATGCTGATCGCGCCGACGAGCCGGTGCGCCTGGTCGACGACCGGGAGGGAGACCAGGTCGTAGCTGGCGAGACGCCGAGCCACCTCCGCTGCCGATGCTGTGACCGAGACGGGTTCGAGGGTGTCGTCGACGATCGCGCCCAGACGCTCGTGCGGGGGATAGCGCAGCATCCGCTGGAAGTGCACGACACCCAGCAGACGACCCGTGGGCGTCTCGAACGGGGGGAGGGTGAGGAAGACCGCCGCGGCGAGGGCAGGGTGCAGTTCGTGGCGTCGGATCAGGGCGAGCGCCTCGGCGACCGTCGCGTCCGCCGACAGGATGATCGGCTCGGGAGTCATCAGACCGCCGGCCGTGTCGGGACCGTACCGCAGGAGCATCCGGACGTCTTCCGCCTCTTCCGGCTCCATGAGCTCGAGGAGGTGCTCGAGGCGTCCCTGGGGAAGCTGCGCGAGAAGGTCGGCGGCGTCGTCGGGTTCCATCTGATCGAGGATGTCGGCGGCGCGCTCATCGCCCAGTCGATCGAGGATGTCCATCTGATCGTCTTCGGGCATCTCTTCCAGCGCGTCGGCGAGACGCCCGTCGGGAAGCTCTTCCACGACCTCGATACGTCGCTGCTGCGGCAGATCGAGCAGTGTGTTGGCGAGGTCGGCGGGGCGCAGCTCGGAGAAGCTCGCGACGAGCTGCTCGGCGGATTGCGCTTCACCGGGAGCATGCTGCTCGCGGACCTCGGACCAGGCGGCGAACGTCGTCGGCCCCTTCGCGAAGGGAGAGGCGCTCGTCTTCGGCTTGCGGAGGAAGAGCTGGCCGACCGCCCACTCACCGAGCCGGTTCGGCTCGATCGCGATGTCCTCGATGACGGCGCTGCCGCTGCCGTCGGTGAGGTCGACGCGGCGGCCGATGAGCTCGGCCATGACACGGACCTCGCCCGGACGCGGCTGGAATCGGCGCACGTTGATGAGGCCGGTCGTGATGACCTGGCCGGTGCTGATCGAGGTGACCCGGCCGATGGAGAGGAACACCTGGCGTCGGCCAGGAATCTCGCAGACCAGGCCGATCACACGAGGTGCCGCGGTACTTCGATACACCACGACGACATCTCGGACCTTGCCGAGCCGGTCGCCGGCGGGGTCGAAGACGGCGCAGCCTGCCAGGCGCGCGACGAAAACCCGCTGAGTGCTCACCTGACCAGCGTAGCCCTGCCCTGCGGAGAGGCCTGGGAGGATGACAAGGTCCGCGTGGGACAATGACCGCATGAGCATGCTGAATCGTCCGGCCGCGAGTACCGAAATCGGCGAGACCGTCGCCACGATGACGGAGTACGAGGCTGCCCAGAAGATGGTCTCAAAGCTGATCGCGGCAGAGGTTCCCGCCCGCGACATCGCGATCGTCGGCATCGGCGTCCGCACGGTCGAGCGCGTCACCGGACGACTCGGCTACGCGACGGCCGCACGTTCGGGTGCGATCAACGGCCTCCTGATCGGTCTTTTCCTCTCGGCGATCTTCGTGCTCGGAAACCCCGCCGCGACGATGGGCGCGTTCGTTGGTGTCCTGCTGGTCGGCGTCGCGGTGGGCATGCTGCTCAGCATCATCACTTTCACGATCGTGCGCCGCCGCCGCGACTTCGCCAGCATCACGCAGCTCGCCGCTGACCACTACGACGTCACCGTGCTGCCGGCGTCGCTGCACAAGGCGCGGACGGCGCTGGGACGCCACACCACTCCTCGCCCTGCCCCAGTCATCTCGGACGAGCCGCCGCGCTACGGTGAGCGGATCGACCCGGCGACTGCTACGGCGGCAGCGCAGGCGAAGCCGGGTGCGGGTGTGCCGGATGCCCCTGCGGCCCCCGTGATCCCGCCGCGTCCGGAGGCTCCTCGCTACGGAGTGCGCGTGGAACCGAACGCCGCACCTGTTCTGGGTGAGCAGCCGCCAGCCGCGCCCGCTGCCGAAGAGACATCCGCACCTGCGACAGCTGAGCCGACTGCAGAGTCCGGAGCGGCGTCGCAGGAGTCTCGCGATGGTGCCGCGGAATCCTCTGATCCGGCAGCGAACGCTCCAGAGACGGACTCCGACCGTCCGGCCGCGCCGGGACAGGCGTGAACGCACCCGCAGAGACTCACCTCAGCATCGCAGTCGCCCTGCCCTCGGGCGACGCGACGGTCAGCGCCGCTTTCGGCGCCGCGGGTTCGGGGGCGCGCGGAACGATCGTGATCGCACACGGTGCAGGAGCGGGGATGGATCATCCGTTCCTCACCGGGTTCGCCGACGCCATCCGCCTCGAGGGCTTCTCGACAATGCGGTTCAACTTCCCGTACCGGGAGGCAGGGCGGCGCATGCCCGGGCCCGCCGCCCATGCGATCGCCACCTGGCGAGCCGTGATGGACCGTGCACGCGAGCTCGGCTCCGGGCCCTTGATCGCCTGCGGAAAGTCGTACGGCGGGCGGATGGCGTCGATGGCGGTCGCGGAGGGCATGGATGCCGACGCGCTGGTGTACCTCGGATACCCACTGCACGCGCCCGGTAAGCCGGAGAATCCGCGTGCCTCGCATCTTCCAGCGATCACCGTGCCGCAGCTGTTCGTGGAGGGATCGAATGATCCGTTCATCCAACCCCTCGCACAGTTCGAAGAGGTCGTCGCCGGGTGTCAGGACGCGCAGATCGCCTGGATCGACGGCGGCGGCCACACCTTCGAGGTGAAGGGGCACAAGCGTCCAGCCGACGAGATCGGGGCGTCGCTGGCGCCTGTGGTGGCAGCGTTTCGGAGATGAAAGGAGCCTTCCGTCGGTTCACACGGGTGAAAACCGACGGAAGGCTCCTCTGAACGGGGTCTCAGCCCTGGATGCGCGCCATCCATGCCTCGACCTCGGTCGAGGTCCGCGGAATGTCGGCCGAGAGGTTGACCGGACCGTCGGCGGTCATGAGGATGTCGTCCTCGATCCGCACGCCGATGCCGCGGTACTCCTCCGGAACCGTGAGGTCGTCGATCTGGAAGTACAGGCCGGGCTCGATCGTGAACACCATGCCCGGCTCCAGGATGCCGTCGTAGTACATCTCACGACGCGCCTGCGCGCAGTCGTGTACGTCGATGCCGAGGTGGTGACTCGTGCCGTGCACCATGTAGCGGCGGTGCTGACCGCCCTTGTCGGCGTCCAGCGCCTCCTGCGCGGTGACGGGAAGAAGACCCCACTCGGCGGTGCGGCGCGCGATGACGTCCATGGCGGCCTCGTGGATCGTGCGGAACGGCACTCCGACGCGGGCGGCGGCGAAGGCAGCATCCGCAGCCTCGACAACCGTGTCGTAGATGCGGCGCTGCACCTCGCTGAACGTGCCGCTCACCGGCAGAGTGCGAGTGATGTCGGCGGTGTAGAGGCTGTCCGCCTCAGCGCCCGCATCGATCAGGATGAGGTCACCTGGCAGCACAGCGCCGTCATTGCGCGTCCAGTGCAGGTAGCAGGCGTGCGGGCCGGATGCGGCGATCGTGTCGTAGCCCTCCCAGTTGCCGTCGCTGCGGGCACGCTGGTGGAAGACGCCCTCGACGATGCGCTCGCCACGAGGGTGCGCGATCGCGCGGGGCAGGTCACGAATGATGTCGTCGAAGCCGTTCGCCGTGATCTCGACCGCTCGGCGCATCTCGGCGATCTCGAACTCGTCCTTCACAAGACGGAGCTCGGAAACGACACGAGTGAGTTCTTCGTGCTCGTCGACGACGAGATCCGCGTCGCCCGCGACGAATTCGTGGAGGTGTGCGGTCGCGACACCGAGGTCGGCGGCGACACCGCCGAGGGCGGGACGCGGGCCGATCCAGAACTCACCGATCGTGGCATCCGAGTAGAACTCCGCCGTCGTGCGGTCGGCACGCTCACGGAAGTACAGGGTGACGTCGTGACCACCGGTGTTCGGCTCGAAGACCAGCACGGAGTCCGGCTCGGAGTCCGCCTCCCAGCCGGTCAGATGGGCGAAGGCGGAGTGGGCACGGAACGGGTAGTCGGTGTCATTGCTGCGCTGCTTGAGCGAACCTGCCGGGATCACCAGGCGCTCGCCGGGGAATGCGGCGGAGACACGGGCACGCCGCGCCGCGGCGAACGAGGCCTGCGCCCGCGGTGCGGGCAGGGATGCGGGATGCTCCGCCCACCCGGTCGAGATGGTGTCGAGGAATCCGCGGGGGAACGGCTGCTTGCGGTTCGTCTTGGCGGCTTCGGCGGTGGCCTCAGTGTCGGTGGTGATCGTGTCACGCTCTGCGCTGCTCATTCCTCCAGTCTCTCACCGAACCCTGTGCAGACGTAGGCTGGCATCATCATGACCTCCCGCTCTCGCTCCACGTCCGCCGCGCTCACGGCGGGCATCGACGTCGTTCTCGTTCTGATCTTCGCGACGATCGGGCGCGCCAGTCATGAGCGGGGTCTGTCGGCCCTGGGCATTCTGGAGACGGCCTGGCCGTTCCTCGCCGCGTGGGGAATCGGGTGGCTCGCGCTGCGGGCATGGCGCGCTCCGGATGCGGTGCTGCGCACGGGCGTTCCGCTGTGGATCATCACCGTCGCCGGTGGCATGCTGCTGCGCGCCGTCACCGGAGCAGGAACCGCACTGCCGTTCGTCATCGTCGCCACGCTCACGCTGCTGCTCCTGCTCGTCGGCTCACGTCTGGTCGCGGCGCTCATCCGCAGCCGCCGCGCGGCGTCGACGCGCTAGCCCGCGGGCTCGTACTGCACGACGACCGCGCGGTGGTCGCTGCGCGAATCGGCGCTGCTGAGCACGTGCGAACCGGTCGGCGTCCAGTTGGGCGTCGCCATGATGTGGTCGATCGGAGACCCTGCGAGAGCCGGGATGCTGGCGGGCCAGGTTCCCGAGAGGCCGTTCCCCGTGCGAGCCGCCGCGTCGCGGCAGGCGCCCATGTCGCCGCCGTCGACGCCGA
Organism: Microbacterium keratanolyticum; assembly: GCF_016907255.1. NCBI lineage: Bacteria > Bacillati > Actinomycetota > Actinomycetes > Micrococcales > Microbacteriaceae > Microbacterium > Microbacterium keratanolyticum. Next base: position 2,586,530 of record NZ_JAFBBQ010000001.1, read on the forward strand.
GTCCGCTCATGTGGTCGAGCGTCGCGTTGAAGTCGCCGGCCAGGATCACATTGCCGCCGGGGCACTGGTCCGCCACCCACTGGAGATCGCTGCGCCATTGGTCCATCTCGTCGGGGCGCGGCGCGACCGCATGCACCGCCACGACGGTCGGACCGTGACCGTCGATCGGCATGACCACCGCGCTCGGCACCGAGCCGGTGTTGCTCGTGCCGTCCGTCGAGGAGGGGATCACGGAGTAGTCGCCGAGTTCCGGCGAGATGAGGATCGTCGTGAACCAGGACTGCGGACCGTTGGTCACCTCGGGATTGAACTGGACATGATGCACCCACATGGGCTGTCCCTGCTCGCGCATCATCAGCGCGATGCGCTCGCCGACCTCCTCTGAGGTCTCGGGCAGTGTGACGATGTCGGCGCCGTTGGAGACGATCTCCTGGGCGATGCGCTCGGCGGACACCGCCTCACCGGCGGTGTTCCAGGTCATGACGCGGATGCTGGCGTCGGTCGGCTCCGGCATCTCGCCGGGGCCGATGCCGCGCGTCAGGCCGATCACGGCTGACGCGCCCCCGCCGAGAAGGGCGATGATCGCGATCGAGGCGGCGAACCCTCGCATCCGTCGGGAGACGCTCAGCAGCAGTGCCAGCACGAGAACCAGCGCGAATCCGATGACCAGCCAGCCGCGCACCGCGACGAGCTGGGCGAACGGGAAGCTCTGTTCTAGGCGGAAGAACTGCGGCCAGGTCACGATGGCCGTCGCGATCGCGAACAGCACGGTCAGCAGCACGCCCAGAAGTCGAAACACGCTTTCGAGCCTAGGGGAGCCGGCTGGGAAGGCTCTGGCGTGCGCCATTGATCCGGCTGGGAAACGCGGTGCGCGGATGCGACCGTGGGCGTCTGTTCGCTCGCTACGCTCGAAGGATGACCATGCACGCAGATTCGGCCGCCCCCCGCATCCGCGGACCGATCGATCTGCACCTGCACTCGAACCGCTCCGACGGCACCGAGACGCCCGCGGAGGTCGTCCGCCAGGCGCACGCCCATGGTGTCCGCACGCTCGCGCTCACCGACCATGACACGACGGTCGGCTGGGAGGAGGCGGCGCAGGAGGCGGCCGCTCTCGACATGACGTTCATCCCCGGCATGGAGATGTCTGCCCGGGACGGCTGGCGCAGCGTGCACGTCCTGGCGTACCTCTTCGACCCGACGCATCCCGAACTCGTGGCCGAGCTCGAGCGCGTTCGGGAAGATCGGGTCGGTCGTGCCGAGCGGATCGTCCGCAACATCGGACGTGATTATCCGCTGCACTGGAACGACGTGCTCGAGCAGCGCCGGGGGGATGCCACGGTGGGACGCCCGCACATCGCGGATGCTCTCGTCGCCCGAGGCATCGTGCGTGACCGTGTCGAGGCCTTTGACAGCATCCTGCACCCGCGTGCGGGGTACTTCGAGGGGCACTACGCGCCCGATCCGCTGCGCGTCGTCGAACTGATCACCGCGGCCGGGGGAGTGCCGATCATCGCGCACCCCGCCACGGGCGAGCGCCAGCGCATGCCAGAGACACTCATCGAGCGGCTCATCGACGCGGGTCTCGCAGGCCTGGAACGCGACCACCGTGAGAACACGCGCGCCGGGCGTGAGTGGCTGCAGAGCCTCATCGACCGACACGATCTGATCATCACAGGCTCCAGTGACTACCACGGCGCGGGCAAGCCGAACCTTCCGGGCGAGAACACCACGAGCGAAGACATGCTGGCGCGACTCATCGCGCGGGCGCGCTGACACCTCGCACGGACAGAGAAAGGGAGCGGATGCTGTGCAGCATCCGCTCCCTTCTTCGCTGTGTACTCGGGTCAGGCACCTACGGGTGCTGCGCCATCCGCGCCGCCACGGCGACGGCGGCGACGGCGACGCTGGGGTGCGGCGTTGCCGTCGTGGTGCTCGCTGCCCTTGCCGTCATGAGTGCCGGCGCCGTCCTCGTCGCGGGCGGCGGCAGGAGCCGCATCCGCGTTCGCGGGTGCCTCAGCGCCCTCGGCGAACGTCGATCCGACCTTCTCCGCCGTCCGGCGGCGACGGCGACGGCGCGTGCGCTCTTCGCCAGCGCCCTCAGCGGCGGCATCCGCAGCACGAGCCGGGCGAGGAGCCTTCGGAGCCTGCGCCTTCGGTGCCGTGACCAGACGGCCCTTCGTGCCGGCCGGGATGTTCAGATCGGTGTACAGGTGCGGGCTCGACGAGTACGTCTCGATCGGCTCGGGCTGACCGAACTCGAGGGCACGGTTGATGAGCGCCCACTTGTGCAGGTCATCCCAGTCGACGAACGTGATCGCGATACCGGTGCGGCCGGCGCGACCGGTGCGCCCGGCGCGGTGCAGGTACGTCTTCTCCTCGTCGGGGATCGTGTGGTTGATGACGTGCGTGACGTCATCGACGTCGATACCGCGGGCGGCGACGTCTGTCGCGACTAGGACGTCCTTCTTGCCGGCCTTGAACGCGGCCATCGAGCGCTCGCGCTGATCCTGGCCCATGTCGCCGTGCACGCCGCCGACGTTGAAGCCGCGGTCGCTGAGCTCGTCGACCAGGCGCTGGGCGGCGCGCTTCGTGCGCGTGAAGATCACGGTCTTGCCGCGTCCCTCCGCCTGCAGGATGCGCGCGATGACCTCGTCTTTGTCGAGGGAGTGCGCACGGTAGATGAGGTGCTGGATGTTCGCCTGGGTCAGACCCTCGTCCGGGTCGTTCGCGCGGATATGCACCGGGTTCGTCATGAATCGGCGAGCGAGCGCGACGATCGGGCCGGGCATCGTCGCCGAGAACAGCTGGGTGTGGCGCACGGCCGGCACCTTCTGGAAGATCTTCTCGATGTCGGCGAGGAAGCCGAGGTCGAGCATCTTATCGGCCTCGTCGAGCACGACCTCTGTCGCGTTCGAGAGGTCGAGCAGACGCTGACCCGCGAGGTCGATCAGACGACCCGGGGTGCCGACGACGATCTGTGCGCCGGCCTTGAGCTGGTCGATCTGACCCTCGTAGGCCTTGCCGCCGTAGATCGCGACGACGCTGGTCGAGCGGCCCGAGGTCAGCAGGTCCATGTCTTCGTAGACCTGCACCGCGAGCTCACGGGTCGGAACGACGATGAGCGCCTTGACGCCCGGCTCCGGGTTCTGGCCGAGTCGCTGCACGACGGGGATGCCGAAGCCGAAGGTCTTGCCGGTACCGGTCTTGGCCTGGCCGATGATGTCCTGGCCGGGAAGGCCCAGCGGGATGGTCTGTTCCTGAATGGGGAAGGCATCCACGATGCCCTTGGACGCGAGTGCGTCGACGATGTCTTGATCAATGCCGAGATCGGCGAAAGTCGTCACTATGGTTGCCTGTCCGGCGGCGGTGAAGCCGCCTCGATACGAATCCACGCCGTTTCGAAGCTCAGGCGCGGGGGCTCCGATCCGATGCCGGAGCAGGGCAATCCTACCCGAGCGCCACACAGCCGCACGGTAGGCTGAGCGCGTGGTGAGGTGGTTCTGGCAGCGCGACAAGGCGCCCAAGCGTACTCTGGCGCTCCGATCGCGAGGCGATCTGGGCGATGCGACGCGTGTGGATTTCGCCGAACTCGCCCCGGAGCTCGACACGTTCCTCGGGCAGGCCGCCTATCTGCAGCTGGGCTACTTCGAGACGCTCACCCGCCTGATCCGCGGCACGTTGGAGCTCTCCGAGAAGGAAGCGCTGTCCCGAGCGGCGGGTGCGGCACTGACCAAGCATCGCGAGATCGTCGAGATCATCCGCAGCCGCGGTGACGACCCGACCCAGGTCATGCTGCCGTTCCGTGAGCAGCTGGACGCGTTCCGTCGCAAGACGATCGGCGTGCGCCCGCGCGAGACACTGCTCGCCGTGTACATCACGGCGGGGATGCTCGACGACTTCTACCGCGCGGTGGCCTCCAGCTACGGTGACGTCGGTGCCCGCGTGGTCGAGATCCTCTCGGCGGACGACGAGACGCACGAGATCGTCGAGATCATCCAGGCGACGATCACGAGCGATGAGGAATGGCGCTCGCTGCTGTCCATGTGGGCCCGTCGCCTCGTCGGCGACACGATCCTCGTCGCGCGCGCCGCGCTGCGACCGGGACCGCTGGCGATCGACGACGAGAAGCGCGTCGAGCCGGTGTTCACCGAGCTCATGGGCGCGCACGCACGCCGCATGGATGCGATGGGACTCGCCGCGTAGAGGCGAGCCGGTCTAGGCGATCCGGTCTAGATGCCGAGCGCGCTGCGCTCTGTGGTATCCGTCCGACGTCGCTGCGCCGTGAGCAGCGCACCGGCGATCGCGCTGAGCGCGAGCCCGCCGCCGATCGACGCGAGCCACAGCCAGAAGTTGTTCTCAGCGACGCCGGCCCACTGCAGGCCGGTGTAGACGAGTGCTGCGACGACGGTCGCGATCGCGGGCACCACCGCCACGCCCCGCAGCGCGCGATCGGGCAGCAGGAAGTGCACGGCGATGGCGAGGGCGCAGGCGGCGATGACCGCGAGGAGGATGAACATCGAGGTGTCAGCCGACGAAGCCGATGCGGCGGGACTCTTCGGTGCCGAGCTCGACGTAGCCGATGTTGGCGGTCGGGACGATGAAGGAGTTGCCCTTCACATCGGTGAAGCTGACGATGGGGGTGCTCTGCTCGAGGGCAGACGTGACGAGTCCGCGGATCTCGTCTGCTGCCGTGTGGGTCTCAAAGCTCAGTTCGCGGCCGGTGTTGATGATGCCGATGCGGATTTCCACGCGCCTACTCCTTGCAGATCAGTTGTGACGCCACTCTATCGCTGACCGTCGGCGGGCGAGCCGAGCGCAGGGGAGTCCGAGAACGCTGAGGGCGAACGGCCGGAGGGGCGCCCCGCGGCAATGTCGGTGTACGCGACTACCGTGGAGTACGTGATCGTGGATGCCGCTCAGCGTCGTGTCACCGAGGCGCCCGTGACGTCCTCGGCCGTTGTCATCGGCGCGCCCGGAACAGGAAAGACCGCCGCGCTGATCGAGCGAATCGTGCATCTGCTGGGTTCTTTCGGACTCGCGCCCGAAGAGGTGCTGGCGCTCACTCCGAGCCGACAGGCCGCCACCGCGTTGCGGGACCGCATCGGCGTGCGCATCGGGCAGGCGACGCCGGGGGCGATGGCGCGTTCGCTCGGATCGTTCGCGTTCCAAGTGGTACGCGGTGCCGTCGTCCGCGAGGGCGCAGAGCCGCCCGCGCTGCTGACCGGCGCCGATCAGGACCGCATCATCGCCGACCTGCTCGCCGGCGACGCCGAAGACCAGCGCATCGCGTGGCCCGAGGCACTCAGCCCACCTGTGCGGGCATCGCGCGGGTTCCGCTCCGAGCTGCGTGCCTTCCTCGCCGCGTGCACCGAGCTGGGGGCCGATGCGCACGAGCTGCGGGCGCTCGACGATCCGGTGTGGACGGCCGCGGCCGATTTCATGACCGACTACCACGCCGTGCTCGCCGGACTCCGCGTCGATCACCGCGACGCGAGCGAACTGCTTGCCGAGGCCACGGCGATTCTCCAGCGAGCGGATGCTGCCACGCTGGGCCCGCTTGCCCGCCTGCGCGTCGTGCTCATCGACGATGCGCAGGAGCTCACGAGGGGCGGCATCGCGATCGTGCGGGCACTGCAGTCGCGGGGCGTCGCCGTGCTGGCCTTCGGCGACCCAGACATCTCCTCTGGAGCGTTTCGCGGCGCGAGTGCCGAGCTGTTCGCCGAGCTCGCCGGTGCGCTGGGCGACGTGCTCGTGCTGGATGCGCCGCATCGACAGAACGCCGCGCTCACGACGCTCACCCGCACGGTCACCCAGACGATCGGTGTCGCCGGTCGGGTCGATCATCGCCGCGCGCCGCTGCCGGTCGACGAGGATGAGGATGCCTCGGTCACCACGTTCATCGCACCATCGCCCTACGAAGAGTTCGACCGCATCGCCGGGTTCCTGCGGGACTGGCATCTGAACGCGGACATGGCATGGGACCAGATGGCCGTGATCGCCCACGACACTCGTCAGATCACCATGCTCGAGACCGAACTCGCAGCACGAGAGATACCCACGCGCGCGGCCGGCGTGCAGCGTCCCCTGGGCAGTGAGGGCGTCGTGCGTGACATCGTGGGCATCGTGCGGCTGGCGCTGATGCCGCCCGAGGATCGCACGGCCCAGCTCTGGGAGGAGGCGCTGCTCACCCCGTTCGGGGGAATGGACGCGATCGGCCTTCGCCGTCTGCGGGCGCGTCTGCGACACCTCGAGCTCGCCGATGGCGGGGCGACACCGGCACGCGAGCTGCTGCGGCAGGCGATGGCCGCCCCCGCGCACTTCCTCCTCATCGACGCGCCCGAATCACGCGTCGCCGGCCGCTTCGCAGAGACCGTTCATGCGCTCGCCGCGGGGGCCGCCGAGGGCGAGACGATCCACGATCTGCTCTGGCGGCTGTGGGACCGTGCACGGGCGGTCGACGGCCGCAGTCTGCAGGTCGCGTGGCGCGAGGCATCCCTCAAAGCGACCGGAGCCGAGACCGCCGCGGCACTCGATGCCCTCGTGTCGCTGTTCGATGCGGCGAAGCGCTTCGTGGAGCGCACGCCGAACGAGAAGCCCGATGCCTTCGTGCACGACATCCTCGACAGCGAGGTGCCCGAAGACTCGCTGTCCGCCCCCGATCGACCTGGCAGAGTGACCCTGCTGACGCCCGCGACGGCACTGGGCACCGAGTTCGACGGCGTCGTCGTGGCAGGAGTGCAGGACCGCATCTGGCCCAACGTGCGCCTGCGCGGGGGCATGCTCCAGACCTGGCGCCTCGCCGATGCGATCCTCGCTGCACGCGGTGGCACGCCTGCCGAAGACCTGGGTGTCGTCGATCGACGTCGCGGGGCCTTGCACGATGAACTGCGTCTGTTCGTGCGGGCCGTGTCCCGTGCACGGTCGCGTCTGCTGATCACGGCCGTCGATGACGATGACCTCACCCCGAGCCCGTTCTTCGCGTTTCTGCCGCAGCCGGATCCGCCCGAGCGCCACGCCTCGGCGGAGCACCCGCTCACCCTGCGCGGCCTGGTGGCACGCTATCGACGTGTGCTCACGGCGGTGCCCGCAGGCACGCCCGAAAACGATGCGCTGCGAGCTGAGGCGGCAGCGCAGCTCGTCGTTCTCGCCCGGGAAGACGTGCCGGGTGCCGACCCTGAGGACTGGTACGGCGTCGCTGCCCCATCCACGGATGCGCCGCTGCGCGACCTCTCACGCCACAGCGCCCGAGTGTCGCCGTCGAAGCTGGAGTCCTTCGAGGAGTGCGGCCTGAACTGGGTCGTGTCCGCGCTCGGTGGGGATACGGTGCTGCCGCCGACCGCGGGAATCGGCACGATCGTGCACGAGGCAATGGAGCGCGTTCCCGAGGGAGACCTCGCCGAGATGCAGCGCATCCTTGCCGAGCATTGGCCCGAGCTCGACTTCGAGACCGAGTGGATCGGCAACAAGGAGCGGCGCCGCGCCGACCTCTACATCGAGCGGCTGCACGCGTATCTGCGCGCGGTCATCGACGACGGAGGCCGGGCACTCGCGAGCGAGGTCGAGTTCCGGTTCGCGGTCGACGTTCCCGCCGATGAGCAGGCGGATCCTGCGCCGGAAGCGCATCCGGTCGGCGAAGACGTATCGGGCCAGGCGATCGTGCACGGCTACATCGACCGCGTCGAGGTGTACCCGCCGGATGCGGGGGAGCATGCGAACGCCCGCGGACGCGGATGGGAGAAGATGTCGGTGCCGGGCGAGAGAGTGGTCGTGGTGGATCTGAAGACGGGCAAGCGCGACCCGGAATCCGACGGACTCGTGCGTGAGCACGCCCAGCTCGCGGCGTACCAGATCGCGGTGCAGCAGGGACTCATCGACGGCGCAGCCCCCGAGGCGCTCGCCGGGGCGCGCCTCGCGATCGTCTCGAAGACACTCGCGAAGAGCGACTATCGAATCGCCCACCAGCACACGCTCGACGACGAAGAACGTGCGCTCTTCCTGCGACGTGTGGCAGACGCGGCGCGCGGGATGTCGGCCGCGAGCTTCACCGCTCAGGTCGAGGCGCACTGCGCCGACACGCAGGGGCACACGAAGGCGTGTCGCATCCACACCGTTCCTGCGGTGAGCGCATGAGCACGCTCGAGACTGTGCATGATCACATCGGCCTGACGCAATGGCCGGGAACCCTGGCGCTGTCGGCGACCGATGTCGCTGCGGCTCTCTCGCAGCCTTCGCCCACACCGGCGCAGCAGCGGGTCATCGAGGCGCCTCCGGCACCGGCGCTCGTCGTCGCCGGCGCGGGCAGCGGCAAGACCGAGACGATGTCGGGGCGAGTGGTCTGGCTCGTCGCCAACGGGCATGTGCGGCGGGACGAGATCCTCGGCCTCACCTTCACCCGCAAGGCCGCGGGCGAGCTGTCCGAGCGCATCGCCGCCCGGTTGAGGGTCATCGATGAGTTCGGTCATCGCGGCCTGCTTCCGCACCTGGCAGATATCGTGGCCTCGGGCGCTCTGCGCCGCGTCGATGATGCGGCCCCCGGGCGGCAGCGCGAACTCGTGCGCACGCACGTGCTCGACACGCTCGCCGAAAGCTACGCGACGGGGTGGGATCCGACCGCACCGCGCACGGCGGAAGAGATCATGATCCGCCCCCGTGTGTCGACCTACAACGCGTTCGCCGACGGCATCGTCCGTGAGCACGCCGCACGCATCGGGCGCGACCCCGACGTGGCGATGCTGAGCCAGGCGGCATCCTGGATGCTGGCCCGCGATGTCGTGCTGCGCGCGGATCTGCCTGAGCTCGAAGAGATCGAGTACTCACTCGGCACCGTGATCGATGCGGTGCAGAAGCTCGCGGGCGAGGTGCTCGATCACCGTGTCGATCTCGACCGTGCCGTGGCTCTCGCCGCCGCGCAGGCTCGAGAATTCGAGCCCTATCGCAGCAACGGCGATGTCGACAAGGCGAGCGCGAACCTCCTGAGCCTGTCGACGCTGTCCCAGCTCGTGCGGTCGTACATCGCAGAGAAGCAGCGTCGGGGCGTCCTGGACTTCGCCGACCAGGTCAGCGGCGCCTATGACATCGTCGAGTCCGCGCCCGACGTGCGTGCCGAACTGCGCGAGCAGCATCGCGTGGTGCTGCTCGACGAGTATCAGGACACCTCGGTCATCCAGACGCAGTTCCTCGCAGAGCTGTTCCGCGACTCCGCCGTCATGGCGGTCGGCGACCCGCACCAGTCGATCTACGGATGGCGCGGGGCGAGCGCCGACAACCTCTACGCCTTCTCCCGGGCCTTCTCGGCAGAAGGCTCTGCGGAGACGTACAGCCTGATGACGAGCTGGCGCAACGACCGCCGCATCCTCGACATCGCCAATCGTGTACTGGAGCCGCTGCAACGCCCCGGGCTCGACGTGCCGCCGCTCGATCCGCGTCCGGGGGCCGAGGAGGGCGCGGTGGATGTGCGCTTCGCCTTCACGGTCGACGACGAGGCTGACGAGGTAGCGGAGTGGTTCGCCGCGCGCCGCGAAGCGCATGATGCGGTCCGTGCCGGGCGCCCGCACACCGGGGCGCTGCTGTTCCGCTCGAAGAAGCACATGCAGACCTTCGCGGCGGCGCTCGCCGCGCGCGGCATCCCGCATCGCATCCTCGGTCTCGGAGGTCTGCTCGCGACGCCCGAGGTCGTCGATGTCGTCTCGACGCTGCGCGTCGTGCACGATCCGACCGCCGGCTCCGCGCTCATCCGCCTCCTCACCGGCCCGCGCTTTCGCATCGGCGTGGCCGACATGGCCGCGCTCTACGACCTCGGACGGACGCTCGCGACGCGCGACCCCGCCATGACGCCTCTGCCAGACGAACTGCTGGCGCGCGTGCGCTCCTCGCGCGGAGCGGATGAAGCCGTCTCGATCATCGATGCGGTGGATGTGGTCCGCGCGGTGCGCGACGACTACCGACTGCTGGAGAACATCACCCCGGAGGGGCGCGCCCGGGTGCGCGCCGCGGGGGAGATGCTGGAACGGCTGCGGCGGGCTGCGTCGCAGCCGATCCCCGAGCTGCTGCGACTCATCGAGATCGAGCTGCGGCTGGACATCGAACTCGCCGTGAACGAGACACGAGGGCCGGCCCGGGTCGCCGCGACGCAGCTGCGGGCGTTCTCGGACGAAGTGCGCACGTTCCTCGCCGCGGATGACCGCGGCTCGATCGGGAGCCTCTTGGCCTGGCTCGACAAGGCGGAGAGCAGCGACGAGCTCATGCCGCGCCCCGAGCCTCCCGAGCCCGGAGTCGTGCAACTGCTGACCATCCACGGCTCGAAGGGACTGGAGTGGGATGCGGTCGCCGTCGTGCGTCTCGTCGCAGATGAGCTCCCCAGCCGCACCTCCGACACCGCGGGATGGTTCGGCTTCGGCGTCCTGCCGTTCGCGTTGCGCGGTGACCGTGACGCGCTGCCCCGGTTCGAGTGGGATCCTCGTGCAGAGATGGGCGATGAGATCGACGAGGGCAGACGACAGAAGCGCGCGCAGTCCTCGCTCTCGGGGGGCGCGACGAAGGCGAACCCGCAGGGCGGGGCGCTCAAGCGCTTCAAGGACGCCTACCGCGAGTACCAGCAGCAGGAGGAGCGTCGGCTCGCGTACGTCGCGGTGACTCGCGCGCGCACGCACCTGCTGCTGAGCGGTGCCCACTGGGCGGGGCAGAAGTCGCCGCGGGCGGCGAGCCCCTACCTGGAAGAGGCGCAGGAGGTGCTCGGTCTCGATCCGATTCCGCCGGTCGACAGAGACGAGAACCCCTATGACGGCCCCGGTGCCACACTGAGCTGGCCTCAGGATCCTCTCGGCGGGCGTCGCGGCGTCGTCACGGCCGCCGCAGACGCGGTGCGCGCCGCAGCATCCGCGTCCCGACAGCCCGAGCCCACGGAAGAGATCGCCAGGCTCCTGCAAGAGCGTGCGGCCCGTCTGCGCGGCACGGATGTCCCGGCGCCGACACGCGTGCAGGCGTCGCGCTTCAAGGACTACATCACCGACTTCGAAGGCACGCTGTCGGCGATTGTTCGGCCCATGCCGGAGCGACCGTATCGGCAGACCCGCCTCGGCACCCTGTTCCACGCGTGGGTCGAGCATCGCTCCGACCTGGTCGGCACGGGCTCCCGCATCGACGAGGCGCTCTGGGACGTCGATGAAGAAGCCCCTGAAGACCAGGGCGTGTTCGCTGCCGATGCCTCGGTGGCCGATGCGGCCGACCTAGCCACGCTGCAGGCGATCTTCGAGCGGAGCGAATGGGGCGCGCTGCGACCCGAGGTCGTCGAGATCGAGATCAACTTCTCCCTCGGCGACGCCGGGCACATCGTGATCTGCAAACTCGATGCGGTCTACCGTCGCGCGGACAGAGGCGGGCGCATCGAGATCGTCGACTGGAAGACCGGACGACCACCAGCGACGGCGAAGGAGCGCGAGGAGCGGATGCTGCAGCTCGCGCTCTATCGTCTCGCGTACCACCGCATGTACGGGGTGCCATTGGAAGACATCGACGTGGCGCTCTTCTATGTCGCGGACGATCTCGTGATCCGCGATGAGCGGATCTACTCGGAGGAGGAGTTGGTCCAGCGCTGGAACGCCGCGCGCGCGGCGCGCTGAGCGTCTTCTTCTTCGGCAGCCCGGTGCTGTTGCGCCTCGGTGTGCGCAGCGACGTCCTCGATGAGCATGGACGGTTCGGGCAGGTCGATGGCTCCGGTGGCCAGGTCGTCGTCGGCGGACGCGCCCCTCGCGGCGGTGTCGTCTGCGGCTGTCTCTTCGACGTCGGGGTCTTCGGGCTCGAACAGGCGCGGCTGGGCGGCGGTCGTCGCGGTGTCGACCGCACCATCCTCCGGCTCGGATGCGCCGATGTCGTAGCCGCGGGTGTCCGCGCCGTAGAACTCACCCGGATCGTAGGCATCGGTGTGCATCGACGTGTCCGCCGCGGGTACGGCGTGCGCGGGGACGCTGTCGAGAGCGCTCATCGCTTCGTCGACGTCGCTCGTGCGTCTGGCGCGCGGGATGAGGTCTTCATCGCGGACACCGTCCGCGAGCGCGTCCAGAAGGGCTGCGGCGTCGTCCACGATGTCCGCACGGTGGGTCTTCGTGCCGTGCACGAGCCAGCGCGCGAACTCCAACTCGGCGAGCAGGCGCGCACGGATCGGCAGCGCGGCGTCCGGAGATCGCAGGGCGCTGCGACCGTAGCCGAGGTGCACGGAGTCCGCCGCGTCCGGGGCGGAGGAGAGCCACGCCAGGTCGGTTGCCGGGTCGCCGATGGACAGCCCGTGCCATCCGATCACGCCGACGACCTGAGGGCCGACGAGTTCGTCGTCTTCGAAGACGAAGGACGCGGCGTGCGCGGCGCCGAGGATGACGGTCGATTCGAAATGCCAGATCTCGTCGGCTTCGACGGCTTCACGCCAGCGCACCGTGAGTCGTGCCGACACGCGGCCCGTCGCGGCGGCACGATCAACGAGTTCGCGGACCTCTGCCCGCACCTCTGCGGGCGTGCGTTCGGAGAGGCCTGCACCTCGGACGACGGACGCGGGAAGTGCGTGCACGCCGGCGATCGCGGCACCGATCGCCTCCGCGGCACCAGGACCCGCCGGAATGTCGGCCTCGGCAACCTGGAAACCCCGGATCAGAGAGGTCACGAGGGCGCGTGCCTCGCCGACGCGTACCTCCCCGTGATACTCGGGCGCATCGAAGGGAAGCATCTCACGGGCACCGGCCGTGAGCGCGCGCAGAGCGAGGCTCTCCGCGGCGAGCTCGCCGGCGGTCTCCTCGTCGGTCGCGGCTCTCAACACCACCTCGCGTCCGTCCGCGAGCGAGGCGACGGCGGAGTCGAATCGCGCGTCACCGTTCGCGGTGAGAGCGCGAGCGCCGACGACCTCGGCTCCAGGCATCGCCGCAGTGACGGCCGCGGCTAGAGTGAAAGGTGAGCGTGCCATGCCCCCAGGGTAGGCGCGCGGAAGGGCGCGATCGCCGACGCCACGCTGCGAGAGAAGGAGTCGATGACCGCAATGGCACCCATGATCGACCGGCTCGCCGCTCGCCGCGCCGAGCCGAATCTGATCGACGAACTGCGTGCCGACGCCTCGGTGAAGGTGCTGATCGTGCGGCACGGGCAGGTCCCCGCCGACAACGGGCTGCGTTTCGCGACGACCACCGATACGGCGCACCTCGATGCGGAATGGGCTGTGCTCGCAGAACTTGCCGACGGCACGGTCGTGCTTCTCGCAGCGATCGCCGACGCCGATGACGACCCCGCAGCAGTTGGAGACGCTCCGCGCTGGGCGGGTGTGCGTGAACTCGCCCCCGGGCTCAGCGCCGAGCACAGTGAACTCCTCGTGACTGCCGCGGCCCTGGGCACATGGTTGCGCGATTCGCCGTTCTGTGTCGGGTGCGGGGCGCGCACGACAGTGCAGCAAGCGGGCTGGGCGCGCTCCTGCGCGCAGTGCGGGCGCGAGCACTTTCCCCGCACCGATCCGGCGGTCATCGTGGCAGTGGAGAGCGCCGACGGCGAGCGCCTCCTCCTCGGTGCGAACGCGCAGTGGCGGGGCGCGGTCTACTCGTGCTTCGCCGGATTCGTCGAAGCGGGGGAGTCACTCGAGACGACCGTGCACCGCGAGATCCTCGAAGAGGCGGGTGTGCGCCTCCGCGACATCCGCTATCGGGCTTCACAGTCCTGGCCCTATCCGCGCTCGCTGATGCTCGGATTCCGGGCCATCGCCGTGGATGAGTCGACGGCACGCGGAGACGGCGAGGAGATCCTGGACGCCCGGTGGTTCACCCACGCGGAGATCGGCACCGCCCTTGCCGGGGAGGCGGACTACCGTCTGCCTGGCCCCGCCTCCATCGCCTCCCGACTGATCCGAGAATGGTACGAAGAACGAGCATGAGCGCGCTGGATGGACTGGACGAACGACAGCGCGAAGCAGCATCTGTGCTCCGCGGTCCCGTCGCCGTGCTCGCCGGTGCCGGGACGGGAAAGACGCGTGTCATCACGCATCGCATCGCCCACGGCGTCGAGACGGGCGCGTACACGCCGTCGCGTGTCATGGCTGTCACGTTCACGGCGAAGGCGGCAGGCGAGCTGCGAGGCCGTCTGCGTCGACTCGGAGTAGAGGGCGTGGCCGCGAGGACCTTCCACGCGGCAGCGCTCTCGCAACTCGGCTTCTTCTGGCCGACACTCGCTGGCGCCCCTGCACCGGCGATCGTCGACAACAAGGTGCGGCTGCTCGCCCAGGCCGTCGAAAGCCTGCGGATGCGTCCCGACACTGCGACGCTGCGCGATATCGCCTCCGAGATCGAGTGGCGCAAGGTGTCGATGCTGTCGATCGATGAGGCCGTCGGGCGGGGACGCGTCGTGGGCAAGCTCCCGCCGTCGACGCTCGCCGACATCATGCGCGCGTACGAGACGTTGAAGGACGAGCGCCGCCAGCTGGACTTCGAGGATGTCCTGCTGGCCTGCGCCGGGATGCTGGAGGCCGAGCCCCGAGTCGCCGCCGCGGTGCACGAGCAGTACCGGCACTTCACGGTGGACGAGTTCCAGGACGTCTCGCCTCTGCAGAACAGGCTCCTGGAACTGTGGCTCGGCGACCGCAAAGACCTCTGCGTCGTGGGGGATGCCTCGCAGACCATCTATTCCTTCGCGGGGGCCGACCAGAAGTACCTGCTGGAGTTCGAGCGACGTTATCCCGATGCCACGGTCGTGCGTCTGGAGACGAACTACCGTTCCGCGGGTCCCATGCTCGCGGCGGCGAACGCGCTGATGCGCGGGCGCTCCGGCGCGCTGGAACTCACACCCGCTCGCGCTCACCCCGCGGCGGAGCCGCCACTCGTCACCGCCTACGAGACCGAGACCGACGAGGCTGCGGGCATCGCTCGACGCGTCGCCGCGCGGATCGCAGAGGGTGAGTCCCCGCAGGACATCGCCGTCCTCTACCGTGCGAATGCGCAGTCTGCCGTGCTGCTGTCGGCGCTCGCCGCTGCCGGGGTCGCCACGACGACTCTCGGCGGCAAGCGTTTCTTCGACATGCCCGAGGTGCGTCAGGCGATCCTTGCGCTGCGAGGCGCAGCGGTCGCCCCGAACGATCTCGGCTTCCTGCCGACGGTGCGCGATGTGCTGCGCAGCCTCGGCTTCCGTGAGGATCCGCCCGAGGCCGGCGGGGCGCTGCGCGACGGCTGGGAAGCCCGCCGCGCGCTGCTGCGCTTGGCCGAGGAAGCCCCGCCGGGTATGACCCTTCGCGTCTTCAGCGACCAGCTGCTTGCTCGCGCGAAAGACCAGCACGAGCCCACGCTGCAGACGGTGACGCTGTCGACGCTGCACGCAGCGAAGGGGTTGGAATGGCCGCACGTCTACCTCGCAGGGTGGGGCGAGGGCGCGCTGCCGATCTCGTACGCCAAGGGCTTCGACGCGATCGACGAGGAGCGTCGCCTCGCCTACGTCGGCATCACGCGAGCCGCGCGAACGCTGGAGCTGTCGTGGTCCCGCACGGCAGGACGAGGGGAGCGCGAACCGTCTCGCTTCCTGGGAGAGATCGGCAGTGGCATTCTTCGTGAAAGCGCACCACGCGCGATTCGCGGTGGCCGTCGCTTCTGATGCGGATGCTGCGCGTCTCGGTGAGCTCATCTGCCGCACCTTCCGCGGCGAAGAGCTCGGCCACGGCCGCGGCCGCGGCGACGATGTGACGTAGCGGAATCATCTCCGGCGCGCGTGACATCAGCTGCGTGTGCACCGCGGCCCAGCCCGGTACCGTGTCGCGATCATGCCCATCACGGCATACAAGGCACGGTGTGACTCCAGGACGCACCAGCGGCCCGACCGTCACACCGTTGCCGTCGAACGCGATCGGCAGGTGTGCCTGCTCGCTCTGCAGGAACGTCGCGGTGCGGGTGGCGACAGCGACACCGTGGAACAGGATGAGTGCAACCGCGGGGGCATCGTCATTCGCGTCTGTGCGGATGCCCTCGTCATCCAGTGCCTCGCCGAGCCGATAGGCGGTCGCGACATCGACGTCGTCGGCTGCCGTGATGCGCACGGACGGCGGCAGCGTGGGCTGCGCGGCGAGGACGGGCGTGAGTTCCGCGAGGAAGGCGCGTGCGGCCGCGCGTGGTGCGCCGTGCTCATGAGCCACCGCGTCGAAAGCGCGCCGATGAACACCCGCACGGAGGGCGAGGACGATTCGGTCCATCCACGGTTCGGAGATCGTCAGTGTGACGATGGCGTCCACTCCGAACTGCAGCGTCTCGCCGTCCTGCCAGAGCGGCGGATGTGCGGGGTCGAGGCGCAGCAGATCCATGCCTCGATTCTCGCGGGAGAGGCATGCTGTCGGTTCCCCGCGGACGAATCCGTGGAGAACCGACAGTCAGGCGGTATCCGTGCAGAAGACGCGGACGAGCGGTGCTCAGACCGGGCGCTCTCCGCCCGTGGAATCGTCATCTGGGTCTGCGTCGGAGTCCCCGTCGGACTCGCTCGGCGCAGCATCCGCCTCATCCGCCGGCGCGGAGAAGTCGTCGCCGTCGAGCAGTCGCGCAAGCGCCTCGTCGAACTCGTCGGGCTGTGGCTGCTCGCCGCGTGCGTGCGCCTGCAGGCGGGCCACGAGTGCTTCCGGGTTGTCGATGTCTTCCGCGGTGGGCATGAGGTCGGGATAGTCCCAGAGAGCGTCGCGATCAGCGATGCCGACCGCGTCGGTGACCGCACGCCACATGGCGGCCGCTTCGCGCAGTCGGCGCGGCCTCAGCTTGAGGCCGACGAGCGCACCGAGGGCGTCTTCGGCGGGGCCTCCTGCGGCACGACGGCGTCGCGCGGACTCGGCGATGCGTGCGCTCTCTGGGAGGCGCGCGGTCGCCTCGGTCGTGACGACATCGACCCAGCCGTCGATCAGCGCGATGAGGTTCTCGAGGCGCTCGAGAGCCTCACGCTGGGCGTCGCTCTGCGTCGGCAGCAGCGCGCCCTCCTCGATCGCGGTGCGCAGTTCTTCGGGGTTGCTCGGGTCGAGGCGACCGGCCAGGTCTTCGAGCGCGTCCACGTCGACGGTGACGCCCCGGGCGAAGTCGGTGATCTGGCTCATCACATGCAGATGCAGCCAGCGTGCGTGGCGATACAGCCGCGCGTAGGCGAGCTCGCGGGTGGCGAGATACAGGGCGATCTGGTCTTCGGGAATCTCAAGTCCCTCCCCGAAGGTGGCGAGATTCTGCGGGATCACGGCCGCCGTTCCCGGCGGCAGGACCGGGATGCCCACGTCTCCGCCGCTCACGACCTCGAGTGACAGGTTTCCGAGCACCTGACCGAACTGCGCCGCGAAGAGTGACCCCCCGAGCCCTCGCATCAGACGCCCCGCGCCTTCGACCACACCCTTCATGTCGTCGGGAACCTGGCTGTCCAATGCAGTCGTCAGCGCATCCGCGATGCTCGTCGAGACGGGGGAGGCGACCTCTTTCCACACGGGCAGCGTGCGCTCCACCCATTCGCCGCGGGTCATGACGCGTGCGGGCTCGGCGAGCTCGGAGATCGTCGTGGCCTCGCTCAGCCAGAGATTCGCGAGTCCGAAGGCGTCCGCGACGGAGTGGCGGCTCCCATCCGTGACGCTCAGCCCTTCGCGGTTGGCGATGTGCAGCGCGGCGCGCTGCGCGGCCTCCCACGGGTCTCCGTTGAACGCGTTCTGGAACTGCTGCATGAAGCCGGCCATCATCGCCGGGTCGAGACGCAGTCCTTCCAGGCCCTCCATGTTCTGCAGTGCGCTCAGGTCGAAATCGGTGCCGGATGCTTCAAACATGCGGCGCAGGAACTCTTGGAAGTCTTCGGGGTTCGGGTCGTTGTCTGCCATGGCGGGCCCTCTCAGCGCGTGTATAGCCGTGGGATCTACGCTAGTTGCAGGATTTCGATCACGCCCGTGAACTGCGGGCATCGCTGTACGCCGCTCGCGAACGAGCACAGGAGGACACCCGTGACGCAGCCGCGTACAGAAGCCACTCGCACCAAGGTGGGACTCACCGCGCTCGCGATCGCACTCGTCGCTCTCGTGGCGCTGACCTTCCTGCCGACTCCCTACGTGATCCAGAAGCCCGGGCCCGTCTACAACACCCTCGGCACGGCTCTGGATGCCGACGGCGAAGAGATCCCGCTCATCCAGATCGATGACGCCGAGACGTTTCCCACCGAGGGTGCGCTCGACCTCACGACCGTCCAGGTTGTCGGCAGCCGGGAGCGCCCGGTGTCGTGGTTCGAGCTCGCGCTCGCGTGGGTCGATTCCTCCAAGGCTGTCGTCCCCATCGAGAGCGTCTTCCCGGAGGGCGTGACGCGCGAGCAGCGCGAGCAGCGCAACTCGATGCTGATGGTCGACTCCCAGCACGAGGCGACGGCCGCCGCTCTGCGCCAACTCGGTGAAGAGGTCCCGGCGACGATCTCCGTCGTCGAGGTGCTCGAGGACGGAGCCTCTGCAGGGCTGCTCGAGGCAGACGATCAGATCACCGAGATCGACGGCGTTGCGGTATCCGATATGGATGCGCTGCGCGCGAAGATCCAGGAGGCCGAGGGGAAGGCTGTCGCGCTCACCGTCGTCCGCGATGACGAGGAGCAGACCGTCACGGTCACGCCGCAGAAGCGCGAGGCGAACGGCACGACGACCTGGCTCATCGGTGTCACGCTCATGCTCGAGTACGAGTTCCCGATCGATGTGACGCTGCAGCTCAACAACGTCGGCGGTCCGAGCGCCGGGCTCATGTTCGCCCTCGGGATCATCGACGTCCTCACTCCGGGGGAGCTCAACGGCGGGGAGACTGTCGCAGGCACCGGCACGATCAACGGTCTCGGCGACGTGGGGCCAATCGGCGGCATCCGTCAGAAGCTCTACGGCGCTCGCGACGCGGGTGCGACATACTTCTTCGCCCCGGAAGCCAACTGCGCCGAAGTCGTGGGGCATGTTCCGGACGGGCTGCAGGTCGTCAAGACCGCGACGCTGGATGATGCGCTGGACGCTCTGGAGGTCATCGCCGAGGGTGGCGACGTCGCCGACCTGCCGACCTGCACGGCAGCGGCGAAGTAGGTTCACTTTCGGCGAAAAAGGACTCTGGAGAGCACAGCCTGCGCTCATATTCCTTCCCTAGGATGGAAGGGTGACCTCGACTTCAGAGCCGCAAGCGGCCACACCATCCCCTTCACGACGCATTCTGACTGTCGTCGTGACGATCATCGCGGCGCTCATCGCCGCGTTCTTCGCGTTCTCCTCGCTCTTCACGGACTTCCTCTGGTTCGACCAGCTGGGATACACCGAGGTGCTGACCACGAAGTGGATCGCGACGGTGGTGATGTTCCTCGTCGGGTTCATCGGCATGGCCGTGCCGCTGTTCGTCACGATCCAACTCGCATACCGGATGCGCCCTGTCTACGTGCGTCTGAGCTCACAGCTCGACCGCTACCAGGAGGTCATTGAGCCGCTGCGACGCCTGGCGATGTGGGGCATGCCGATTTTCTTCGGCCTGTTCGCTGGTTTCGCTGCGGCGGGTTCCTGGGAGACTGTCTGGCTCTGGGCCAACGGCGTCGCGACGTCGACCACAGACCCGCAGTTCGGCGTCGACACCGGCTTCTACCTCTTCGCCATGCCGTTCTACCAGGCTCTTGCCGGCTTCATCTCCGCCGTGCTGATCCTGTGCCTGCTCGTCACGGCGCTCGTCTCGTACCTCTACGGCGCGGTGCGCATCGGCCAGGGGGAGCTGCGCATCTCGAAGTCTGCGCGGATCCAGCTCGCCATCATCGCGGGCCTTTATCTGCTCACGCAGGCCGCGAGCCTGTGGCTTGACCGCTACGTCACGCTCGTCACGCCGGAAGACCGGATCACGGGTGCCGCCTACACCGGCGCCAACGCGACGATCCCGGGTCTTGCGATTCTCTCGATCATCGCCGCGCTCGTGGCGGTGCTCTTCTTCGTCACCGCCATCATCGGCCGCTGGCGCTTCCCGCTCGTGGCGACGGGCCTGCTGCTCGTCGCATCCCTCGTCGTCGGGGTCGGCTACCCGTGGGCGGTCAACACCTTCCAGGTGAAGCCGAACCAGAACGCCTTCCAGGCCGAGTACTACCAGCGCAACATCGACGCGACGCACGAGGCCTACGGCATCGGCGACCTCAACGTCACCCCGTTCAAGGCTCAGACGGATGCCGAGGCAGGTCAGCTGCGCGAAGACGCAGACACGACGGGGTCCATCCGCATCTTGGACCCGATGATCGTGAGTCCCACGGTGCAGCAGCTCGAGCAGTACCGCGGCTACTACCAGTTCAACTCCGAACTCGACGTCGACCGCTACGAGATCGACGGCGAGATGCAGGACACCGTCGTCGCCGTGCGTGAGCTCGACGTCGACGAGCTCGGCGACGCCGGCAACTGGAACAACCGGGCCGCGGTGTACACGCACGGCTACGGTCTGGTCGCCGCCGCCGGAAACCAGCGCACGATCGAGGGCGAGCCGGTCTTCCTCGAGCGGGGCATCCCCTCGGCGGGCTTCCTCACGGATGGCGAGAAGTTCGAGCCCCGTGTCTACTTCGGCGAGAAGTCTCCGGAGTACTCGATCGTCGGCGCCCCCGAGGGCACAGCGCCGGTCGAGATCGACTACCCGCGCGGCAAGGAGGGAGCGACCGACACGAAGACCACCTTCGAAGGCTCGGGCGGCCCGGCGATCGGTAACCTCTTCACGAAGATTCTCTATGCGCTCAAGTTCCAGTCCGAGCAGATCCTGTTCTCGAACCTCGTCAACGAAGAGTCGCAGATCCTCTACGACCGTGACCCGAAGACGCGTGTGCAGAAGGTCGCGCCGTACCTGACGCTCGACAGCGACCCGTACCCGAGCGTCGTCGACGGCCGTATCGTCTGGATCGTCGACGGCTACACGACGAGCTCGACCTACCCGTATTCGTCGAGTGTCGCTCTGTCGAGCGCGATCAGCGACGCGAACAACGCTGCTCCCAGCTTCGTGACCGACGAGATCAACTACATCCGCAACTCGGTCAAGGCGACGGTTGACGCGTACGACGGTTCCGTCACGCTCTACGCCTGGGATGACGAAGACCCGCTGCTCCAGGCATGGTCCAACATCTATCCGACCTCGGTCGAGCCGATCAGCGAGATGTCGGGCGATCTCATGAGTCACGTGCGCTACCCGACCGATCTGTTCAAGGTGCAGCGCACCATGCTCGGGGTCTACCACATCGATGACGCGCAGTCCTTCGCGCAGCGTGACAACGCGTGGCAGACGCCGAACGATCCGCAGTCGGCCGACAACCTGCAGTCGCCGTACTACATGACGATGAAGATGCCGGGCCAGGAGTCGCCGCGCTTCTCGATGTTCACGACGTTCATCCCGGCCTCCCAGGGTGAGAACTCGCGTGAGGTGCTCATGGGCTACCTCGCGGTGGATTCGGATGCCGGGTCCACGGCAGGCAAGAAGTCCGACACCTACGGCGAGCTGCGGATGCTCGAGATCGACGCCGACACCACGGTGCCCGGTCCCGGTCAGGTCCAGAACACCTTCGACACAGATCCGCAGGTCGCGCAGCAGCTCAACCTGCTCAAGCAGGGGCAGTCTGAAGTTCTCCCCGGCAACCTGCTCACGCTTCCGGTGGGTGGCGGTCTGCTCTACGTGCAGCCGGTCTACGTCGAGGCGTCCAAGGGAACGAAGCTGCCTCGTCTGCAGAAGATCCTGGTGGCCTTCGGTGACCGAATCGCCTTCGCAGACACCCTGACCGAGGCGCTCGACGAGCTCTTCGGCGGTGACGCCGGCGCGACCGGCGGCGACGACAACGTCGAGCCTGCTGAGCCGACGGACCCGACGGAGCCGACTCCGGAGGTGCCGGTGACCGCCGATGCGGCCATGAAGGCCGCGCTCGAAGACGCACGCACCGCGATGACGGCTCGTGATGCCGCGCTCAAGGCGGGCGATCTTGCGAAGTTCGCCGAGGAAGACAAGAAGCTCACCGACGCGATCAACAAGCTGCTGGAGCTGGACGCGGCGAACTCGGCCGCACCGGCTGCCGACGACGCTGAGTAGTCAGAGCACACAAGAGGGCGCCTCCTGCGGAGGCGCCCTCTTGCTGTCAGTTGCGCCGATTTCGGTGCAGTGAGATCGCTCAGGTAGTGGGGACCGGTGCGTTGCCCGGGGCGACCTGCACGTTGACTGTTCCATGGACACGGGTCGCGAGTACCTCGAGCTTGCTCCGGAGGCCGCTGTCGATCTGCCACCGGTCGGGCGCGTGCGCGATGTTATCGAGAAGCTGACGAAGCGTGACGGCCTGCACGACTGCGCTGAGCGATGCGGTGTTGCTACCCGAAGCGGGGGCAGGGCCTGTGTACGTCATGGTCAGGGCGCCGATCGAGCGAGTGGCGAAGCTCCACGCAGCGGCGAGATTCACTGTCACCTGCTGATTCAGACCCGTCGGGCCGACCATGATCGAGGTTGCTGTGTCGGTGATTGAGCCGACGATGAGACCCGTGTTCGCGAGTTGGTAGGTCAGCTCAGACGAGAGCGTGCCGACGTTCAACAGGCCAGCTGGATAGCTCATGTGGAATGCGGCGCCGGCGGGGATGATGCCGTCGGTGGCACCGAACGTGAAACCTCGGGTGAGCTGGTGATAGATCGAGCTCTCCGCGTTCATGAACGTGCTGCCCCAGGGGATGAACTCGACCCACGTGTCGCGGTGCAAGCGCCATGCGGCGAGCAGCTGGATCAGATTGTATTCGCCGTCGACCGCGTCAACGGTGTTCAGGTACTGGCGCACCATGGTGCGCAGCTCGGCATCCAGGTAGTTGTTGACAAAGTTCGATGTGACCACCGTGGAGAACGGGGCGACGGTGGAGGCGGCCGCGAGGGGAGTGGCGACCGCTGCCGCGAGGATCGGCACAGACCAGGCCGCGCCTTTCACGACTGTACGACGGGTGAGGGTGCGCGTGGGTATCTGGGCTAGTTCGTTGGTCACAGTGTTCTCGCTTCGAATCGATGTTCTCCGTGCACCGGCGCGGGCGCGGGGGCGGGGAGAGGCTGACCGAGCGTATGACGCGTTGCGTCGGGCGAAGAGCACATGAAGGGAGATTGGCACGCAGATTGAGTGCTCCCCGCGCAAAATGATCTGTTTCCAGAGGCTAAAGATGTCAGGGCATAGCAAAAGGCCCCTGATCTGGATTTCTCCTGATCAGGGGCCTTCTTCTCGTTGCGGGGACAGGATTTGAACCTGCGACCTCCGGGTTATGAGCCCGGCGAGCTACCGAACTGCTCCACCCCGCGTCACAAGAGATAGCCTAACACGGCCCTGGAGGGGTGGCGAATCGAGGGGCATGCAGGTGCGGCCCGGGCGCGTCGTACGAGAGGATGAGGGCATGTCTGCTGCGTCTCTCGTCACCGTCGCCGTCTGCCAGTTCGCGCCCACAGCCGACCGAGAGGACAATCTGCTGCGTATCGCCGAGCAGACGCGCACCGCCGCGGCCCGAGGCGCGCGGCTCATCGTGTTTCCCGAGTACGCCAGCTACTTCGTCGCCCCTTTCGATGTCACGCTGCGTGAGAACGCCGAAGAACTGGACGGGCCTTTCGTGCAGAGTCTTCGCGCGATCGCCTACGAGCACGATGTGACGATCGTCGCGGGCCTCGTCGAACGGGGCGGCGACGCCGCGCTCGTCCGCAACGCCCTGGTCGCGGTCGACGCCACCGGCATCCGGGCGCGGTACCGCAAGCAGCACCTGTACGACGCCTTCGGCGCACGCGAATCGGAGTGGCTGAGCGCGGGAGACATCGGCGCCCCCGAGACGTTCGAGGTCGGCGGCATCCGCTTCGGACTCATGACCTGCTACGACCTGCGCTTCCCCGAGGTGGGGCGCACCCTCGTCGACGCCGGGGCAGACGCATTGATCGTGCCGGCGGAGTGGGTCCGCGGTCCGCTCAAGGAGCACCACTGGGTGACTCTTCTCGAAGCCAGGGCGATCGAGAACACCGCCTACGTGATCGCCGCGGACCATCCCGCACCGGTCGGCGTCGGACACTCCGCGGTGATCGATCCGCAGGGGGTGCGCATCGCCGGAATAGGTAGCGAAGAGGGCGTGGCGATCGCAGAACTCGACGCCGAGTTGATCGCGCGCACCCGAGAGATCAACCCGGTGCTGCGCGTGCGTCGCTATCGCGTCGTGCCCGCCGAGTAGCTCAGAGGGAGCCTAGGCGCTCGACGGCCTCTTCCAGCACCTCGCGCTTTTTGCAGGCGGCGAAACGGACGAGTCCCGCATAGTCGTCGCGGTGCTCCGGGAGGACGAAAGCCGAGAGCGGGATGGCCACCACACCGGCACGCTCGGGGAGTTCTCGGCAGAAGGCCGCCGCATCCGCACCGCCGAGCGCCGTGGCATCCGCCACCGTGAAGTATCCGCCCTGGGGTGGGCTCACGGTGAAGCCCGCAGCTCGGAGGCCGTCGCCGAGGAGCGCGTGCTTGTCGGCGAAGGCGGATGCTGCGCCGCGGAAATAGTCCTCGCCGAGGCGCAGTCCCACGGCGACGGCAGGCTGGAACGGGCTGCCGTTGACGTATGTGAGGAACTGCTTGACCGTGAGGGCCGCAGTGATGAGTGCGGCAGGCCCGTGCACCCAACCGATCTTCCAGCCGGTCACCGAGAAGGTCTTGCCCGCCGAGGAGATCGTGAGTGTGCGCTCGGCGGCACCCGGGAGCGTCGCGATCGGGACGTGCGCGCTGTCGAAGGTCAGATGCTCATACACCTCATCCGTCACGATGATCGCGTCGTGGCGGTCTGCGAGCCGGACGATCTCCTGCTGCACCTGCGCGCTGAACACCGTCCCTGTCGGGTTGTGCGGATCGTTGACGAGGATGATGCGGGTGCGATCGCTGACAGCAGCGGCGAGCTCCGCAAGATCGGGTTGGAAATCCGGACGCCGCAGCGGAACGGTCCGCAGTCGCGCCCCGGACAGCGCGATGATGGCCGCATAGGAGTCGTAGAACGGCTCGAAGACGACGACCTCGTCGTCGGGGGAGTCGATCAGAGCAAGGAGCGTTGCAGCCAGCGCCTCGGTCGCGCCGGCGGTGACGATGACCTCACGATCCGGATCGACGGAGAGGCCGTAGAAGCGCTGTTGGTGCTCACTGATCGCAGCGAGGAGATCCGGGATGCCGCGCCCGGGCGGGTACTGATTCGCGCCGCGTGCGATCGCTTCGCGGGCGGCCTCCAGGACGACATCCGGGCCGTCCTGGTCGGGGAAGCCCTGACCCAGATTGATCGCACCGGTTCGGGCCGCGAGGGCCGACATCTCTGCGAAGATGGTGGGCGCCACCTCTCCGCTGGCAGACAGCAGGCCTGCTCCTGCGGCGGTGCGGCGCCAGGCTCCGGACACAATTCCCATGTGGCTCAGGGTACTGGCATAGCGGAATCTCATCCCTGACATAAGAAACGCACAGGTCAGGGAGTCACTCTGAGAGGGCGTTGTTATGAAAGGGAGTACATCATGAACGACCAGAACCCTCGCCCCGAGATCCCGGAGTCGTCGGACGCATCCGGCCACGACCTTCCCGCCACGTTCTCGTCCGATTCCACGCCCGCGACTCCCGCTCCGGTCGTCCCCGAGGCCCCGTCCGTGCCCGCAGCCAGCATCCCGGAGCGGCCCGCGCTGCCCACGGCGGTGCCGCAGGCGCCGACCTTCGCCGCCCCGGACGGTGCGACGCTGCCGCTCGGCGCCACCGCACCGGTCGCCCCGGGGGCCGCCGCATCGGGTGCCGCGTTCGGCGCCGCTGCGCAGATTCCGACCCCGATCGAATCCGCACCCTCGGCGCAGAAGAAGTCGCTCGGCGGCACGAAGGTCGCCGCCATCATCCTCGCCGCCGCCCTCGTCGGCGGCGCTGCGGGTGTCGGAGGCAGTGCACTGTACGCCGGGCTCAACGGCGGATCCTCCACCGGCCCGGTGGCAGGACCATCGACCGTGACGGTCAACAACCCCGACGAGGTCACGTCCGCCACGGCGATCGCCGCCAAGGCGCTGCCCTCGGTCGTGACGATCGAGGTCGCCGGCAGCTCGAGCGGCGGCAGCGGCTCGGGCGTCATCCTCGACGAGCAGGGACACATCCTCACGAACGCCCACGTCGTCACCCTCGACGGGCAGGCGACAGAGCCGGCGATCCGCGTCACGACATCCGACGGGCGTCTGCTCGATGCTGAGGTCGTCGGGATCGACCCGCTGTACGACCTCGCGGTCATCAAGGTGTCGGATGCCTCCGGGCTCACCCCGATCGAGTTCGCGGACTCGTCCGAAGTCAACGTCGGCTCCGTCGCCGCGGCGGTGGGCGCGCCCCTCGGCCTTGCGAACTCGGTCACGACCGGCATCGTGAGTGCACTGAACCGCAGCATCTCGGTGCAGTCCTCGGCGCTTCCCGAGGTGCAGGGCGCCCCGGACGGCGAAGACTCGCAGGGTGACCAGCCCTTCCAGTTCGATCTTCCGGGAGCCACACCGTCGCAGGGTCAGCGTGAGTCCATCTCGATCTCGGTCATCCAGACGGATGCCGCGATCAACCCGGGCAACTCCGGCGGCGCGCTCGTCGACGGCGACGGACGCCTCATCGGCATCAATGTCGCGATCGCCACCGCGAGCGGCAGCTCGGATGCAGCCGGCTCCATCGGCGTCGGATTCGCCATTCCCTCGAACATCGCTCAGCGCATCGCCGATGAGCTCATCGAGAACGGGGAAGCCACCCACGGCCTCCTCGGTGCGAGTGTCTCGCCGGCCAGCTCCGTCGAGGACGCGACGGTGCTTGGCGCCTACATCGCGAACGCGACGCCGGGCGGCGCGGCAGATGCTGCAGGGCTCCGCGAGGGTGACATCGTCACCGCGTTCAACGGCACCCCGATCAGCAACGCGCGTGACCTCACTGCCCAGGTGCGCTCGGTCGCCGCGGGCGCCGAGGCGGAGGTCACCTTCGTCCGCGACGGCCGTACGCAGACCGCCACGGTCACACTCGGAGACCTGAACTCCCTGGCCGAATGACACCAGGGGATGCTGCGCTCGCCGAGTGCGCTCCCACGGTCACGACGCCACCCCGCGATAGGCTCGCGGGGTGGCGTCGTTCTCTTTTCGCACAGGCAACGCGGGCAAGCTGCTGCGCCTGCCCCTCTTCGTCGCCGGGCGACTGGCCACCCTTCTGATCCCGCGCGGTCGCCGATGGGTCTTCGGCTGCGGCGCCGGCATCGGCGACGGCGCACTCGCCCTCTGGCGGCATGTCCAGGCGGAGGGCCACGAGATGGTCTGGCTGACCGGATCCGCCCGTGAAGAGGCGGATGCTGCCGCTCTGGGCATCCCGACGCTGCCGAAGCACAGCGTGCGCGGCTGGTGGGCGACCACCCGCGCGGGCGTCATCGTGATCACGCACGGCTTCGGCGATGTCAACCGCTACGCCATCTCCGGCGCCTTCGTCGTGCAGCTCTGGCACGGGATTCCCCTGAAACGTCTCGGATTGGACTCGCCCGTGACGGTGCAGAGTTCCTTCCTGTCGGGGTTCGCACCGCTGCGGTGGCTGCTGTCGGCCCTCTACCGAGGTGCGGCGCAGCGCATCCGCATCCTGCCTGCGGCATCGGACCGGTCTCGTGCCCGCCTGGAGTCCGCCTTCGGGCTCGGCGTGCATCAGGTGCTGGTGACCGGCGAGCCGCGCGTCGACGTGCTGTCGGCGGGCGACGCACAGACGCGGCGGGCCGCTGCGATTACCCGGAGGAATGCGGCAGTCGGGCCGTTGCCCGAAAGCGCGCGCGTCGTGCTGTACGCCCCGACCTGGCGTGACGGTGCCGCGGACCCCGCCGTTCCCAGCCCCGCCGAGTGGGAGGCGATCGGCGAGGTCCTCGAATCGCAGAACGCGGTTCTGCTCATCCGGTCGCACCCGATGGGCGAGGGCGATTACACGCCGCCGGCCGACATGCCGCGGGTGCGCATGCTCGGCGCATCCGTCGTCACCGATGTCACTCCGCTGCTCCCCGCCGTCGACCTGCTCATCACCGACTACTCCTCGCTCGCCTACGATGTCGGACTCCTCGCGATGCCCGTCATCTACTTCGCCCCGGACGCGGAGGACTATGCGCGCCTGCGGGGCTTCTACGGACGCTACGCGGAGATCGCCGGCCCTGATTTCGCACGGGACTGGGCCACGACCCTCGATCAGGTGCGACGCACCCTCGCCGACGAGACCGCGTTCACCGAACGAGCCCAGGAATCCAGTACTCTGAGCGCCGAGATGCACGCGTTCCGCGACGGTGAGAACACCGCGCGGGTGTATCGGGCAATCCGCGCACGCGGGGTCCCCGCAGCGAAGGGTTCAGCATGATCAGCGTTCGGATCGACGAGCAGAAAGAGACGCTCGTCGTCGCGGGTGAGGGGGCGAAGCCGGTCTCTGCCGTCCTGCAGGGGGCGCGCGCCTGTGTCGAGGCCCGTCTCACCGGTGGGGGAACCACCTGGAAGGCGACCTTTCCTCTGCGGCTGGCCCGCTGGGGTGGTCAGGCGCTGCCGCTGCCCAGCGGTCACTACACGCTCATCGTCGACGGGCAGGATCTCTCCGCGCTGACGCTGCCGATGACGCTCCTGCCGATTCTGCGGGCGGCCGTCAGCGGGACGGACGTCGAGATCGGCCCGCCGTTGGATCCGGTGCACAGCACACCGGAAGGTCAGGCCACGCTCGAGGGTCGCTACGCCGCGCAGTCGGGCGGGACCGAGAACGCGGTGTTCTTCGAGAGCTTCTATGGCCGCAGCACCGGATGTAACCCGGGCGCGATCGACCGCGAGCTCGCGGTGCGGGCACCCGGCGTGACCCGCTACTGGAGCGTGACCGACCTCTCCGTGGCCGTTCCTGACGGCGCGATCGCGGTCGTCGAGGGCTCGCCGGAGTGGTGGCGCGCTCGCGGCGCTGCACGTCTGCTGGTCGTCAACGACTGGCTGCGTCGGCGCTTCGTGCGCAAGCAGGGGCAGCGCGTGATCCAGACCTGGCACGGCACACCGCTGAAGCGCCTCGCCCTGCACCGGCCGGGATTCGATCCGCGTCGCATGCTCGCCGTCTTCCGAGAGTCTCGCCGCTGGGATGTGCTGCTCGCGCAGAACCCCTACGCCGAGCGGGTGCTGCGCAAGGCCTACGCGTTCCTGAACCGCCCGATCTGGGTCGACGGATACCCGCGCAACGACGTGCTGACGACGGGCGATTCCTCGGCCGTCCGTGCGCGCCTCGGCATCGCGCCGGACGAGACCGTGCTGCTGTACGCACCGACCTGGCGCGACGACCGCGCCGAGATGGTGGACTTCGTCGATCCGGAGTCTCTCGCTCAGCAGGCGGATGCGGTCGTGCTCGTGCGCGGACACTCGCGCACGATCACGTACGGTCGGGATCAGTCCGGCGCCCGCGTGATCGACGTGACCGGATATCCGGATACTGCGGAGCTCATGCTCGCGGCCGATGCGCTCATCACCGACTATTCCTCGGTCATGTTCGACTTCAGCGTCACGGGAAAGCCCATGTACTTCCTCGTGCCGGACCTCGAGCACTATCGCGGCGAGCTGCGAGGGTTCTACTTCGATCTCGGCGAACGCGCCCCTGGGCCCCTCGTGCGGTCGCAGGCGGAGCTGCTGGAGGCGCTCCAGGACGCGGGGGCCATCGCGCGCTATGCGGAGCGCTACGTGGCCTGGCAGGAGCAGTTCAACGGTCGTGACGATGGTGCGGCATCCGCACGAGTGGTCTCCCGGATCCTCGATCTCGGGTTCGTCCAGGTCTGAGGGCGTCCGCTAGGGCAACGGAGTGTTCTGTGTGCCCAGGCGGGAGGCATCCACGGTGTCACCCGCGCCGCGCACGACACCGGTGAGAAATCCCAGGCCCCACGCGAGGTGCATCGTGGGGAGAACTGCGAGCGTCCACAGGCGTTCGCGGATGCTGCGCGGCGGATCCGACGGCTTCGCAGGCAGCAGCGCCATGACGATGACGAGCAGCGCGTACGCCACGAGCGGGAGATAGACGGCAGACGCGATGAGCGAGGCGAGACCGCTGAGCACGCCGGTCAGCTGCAGCACGCCGACGACGAGTGCGAGCGCGACGTTGAGCGCCAGCGCAGGGGGCGCGAAGAACCGGATGCCGTTGCGTCGGCCGTACCGTCGAACGAGCTCGCCGCGCCAGGCGCCGGTGGCACGGAACTGGCGCGCCAGGCGAATCCAGCTCTCGCGTGGCCAGTACGTCACGGCGAGTTCGGGATCGAACCACACGAGGTGACCCGCCTGGCGGATCCGAAGATTGAGTTCCCAGTCCTCGCCTCGGCGCACACTCTCGTCGAACAGACCGACGGCATCCAGGACGTCACGACGCATGACGCCGAGGTAGGCGGACTCGGCCTCGCCTTCGCCCGCACCCACGTGGTACGCTCCGCCGCCCAAGCCCGCGGGGGAGTTGTAGGCGCGTGCCACGGCCGCCTGGAAGGGCGTGCGGCCGTCCGCGCGCATGATGCCACCGACGTTCGCCGCGCCGGTGCGCCGCAGCGTCGCGATCGCCCGGCGCGCATAGCCGGGGGAGAGTTCGGAGTGCGCGTCGACGCGCACGATCGTGGGGTAGGAGCTCGCGCGGATGGCTGCATTGAGACCGACCGGGATGTGCGCCGCCGGATTGTGCACGATCGACACACGCGGGTCGGCGGCGGCGATGCGCTCGGCCAACTCGGTCGTGCCGTCGGACGACGGACCGAGTGCGAGCACGAGCTCGGCCGGCTCATCGAGGTCCTGGGCGAGCACAGACGCGACGGCGTGCTCGAGATAGGCGCGCTCGTTGAGCACGGGCATCACGAAGGAGACACCAGGGCCGATGGCTGCTGTCTCGCGGGCGCGGTCGTTCGCTGTCACTGAACGATCATGTCACGGGTGACCCTCAGGGCGGCTGGGTAGGCTGGAGGGATGGGTGTTGTGTCAGATGCGCAGAAGTCGTATCGCCTGCTTCGTCGTGCGTTGGCCTCTCGATCCGCCGTGCAGAGTGTGCGTCGTACGCTCGCCGCACGGGAGCCGCACCCGCGCAAGCACTTCAAGATCGCGGTGTACTTCGCGGACGGCGCCGTGAACATGTATCAGATGCGTCAGTGGTACCGGCCCCTCGCCGAACTCGCGAAGCGCTGGCCGGTCGTGGTGATCTCCCGCGCCGCGACAGGGGCGCAGGCCATGCTCGGGGAAGACGCTCCGCCCGTGGCGTTCGTGCCGACGGTGCGTGACATGGAGCGCTTCATCGCGCAGCAGGACATCCGCATCGTGCTGTACGTGAACCAGAACACCCGCAACTTCCAGATGTTCCGCTACGGGCGCCGCTGGCACGTTTTCATCAACCACGGCGAGTCCGACAAGATGTACATGACCACGAACCAGTACAAGGCGTACGACTACGCACTGGTGGCCGGGCAGGCCGCGCGAGACCGCCTCTCCCGCGTGCTCTGGGACTACGACATCGATCGACGCACGATCGAGATCGGCCGTCCGCAGGCCGACCACTACTCGGGCACGCTGCCGTACACGCCGGACGAGCGCACGGTCGTCCTGTACGCGCCCACCTGGGAAGGCGACCGCCCCTCGGCGCACTACGGCTCGATCGCGAGCCACGGGGAAACCCTCGTCTCGGCGCTCCTCGCCACGGGCGAGCATCGCGTGATCTACCGGCCGCACCCCCGCAGCGGCGTCGTCGACAGTGAGTACGGCGCCGCGAATCAGCGCATCATCGCCGCGATCGCCGCCGCGAACGCGGCGGATCCTGCCGCGCACCACGTCTTCGATGACGGTCCGGAGCTCGGTTGGCAGCTCGCGGCGGCGGATGTCGCGATCGTCGACATCTCTGCGATGGTCTACGACCGTCTCGCCGCGGGCAAGCCGCTGCTGATCACGCGACCTGTGGATGAGCGCGCCTCCGTCGACGAGAGCGGTTACCTGTCGTCGTGCGAGTGGCTGTTCGCACACGCGGCACCGAAGATCGTCTCCGAGGTCGCGCGTGTGCAGGGCGACGACGACGCGACCGCACGCCTGCGGACGTGGGTGCAGCATTACTTCGGTGACACGACGCCGGGCGTCGCGACGGAGAAGTTCCATGCGGCGATCGAGACGCTTATGGAGCGCTGGGACGTGGAACACGAGCGGCACCTGCGCGACCTCGCCTCCGAGGACGAGAGCGACGACCAGGACGACGACGAGATGAGTCTCTGACCGCGAATCCTTCCCCTCGCCGACGAACTCCTCTTCGGCCGAGGTGTGCTCAGCGCTCGATCGGCTCCCATCGGCCGCCGTTCTGCCAGTACGTCTCGATGTCTTCGAGCGGGCGTCCCTTGGTCTCGGGCGCGAGGGTGAATACGAAGGCGAATGCCGCGACGGCAAGGATACCGAAGACGATGAACGTGCCGCTGCCGCCCAGCTGGGTGAGCAGCGTGAGGAAGACCCCACCGACGATCACGTTCGCGATGAGGTTCGAGGTGAGCATGACGCTTGCGCCGATCGAACGCAGATGCGCAGGCATCGCCTCGCCGGCGTAGACCCAGACGAGCGAGCCGAAGCCGAATGCGAAACCGGCCGTGAAGAGGACGAGCCCCGCGAAGCCCAGCGCGGTGAGCACGCCGGCGAACTCCCCGCCGCCGATGAGGAACACCGTGACGAGAAGCGCGTTCGCGAGCACCATGATCCCGATACCGGTCAGAAGCACTGGGCGCCGACCCATCCGATCGATCACCAGCAGTGCGATGACCACGGCGATAAGGCTTGCGAACTGCACCAGCGCGGACAGACCGAGCTTCACAGTGTCCTCGGTGAAGCCCATCGCTTCGAAGATGCGGGGGCTGTAGTACACGATCGCGTTGATGCCGGTGATCTGCACGAAGAAGCCCAGGCCCACGACGAAGATCGTCGCGCGCAGGTAGGGCCCGCGCACCAGGTCACGCCACCCGCCCTTTCGACCCGTGCGGAAGCTCGCCGTGATCGATTCCAGTTCCTTGTCGACGTCGACGTTCGTGCCTTCGATGCGCTCGAGGGTGCGTCGCGCGTCATCGGGACGCCCCTTCATGACGTACCAGCGCGCGGTGTCGGGCAGCCTCAGCAGCAGCAGCGTGACGATGATTCCGGGAATCGCCGCGAGCGCGAGCATCCATCGCCAGCTCTCGCTCGGCGCCAGCGCCATGGCGGCGAGGTAGCCGAGGATGATGCCCGAGACCGTTGCGACCTGGTACATCACCAGGAAGGCCCCGCGCGCGTGCGTCGGAGCAGACTCGGCGACGAAGACCGGCACGACCACCACCGATACGCCGATTGTGAGGCCGAGCAGGAAGCGCGCGATGATCAGAACGACGAGCGAGGGCGCCAGGCCGCAGAGCAGCGAGAAGAGCGTGAAGGTCACGGCGACGGCGACCATCGTGGGTTTGCGGCCGAAGCGGTTGGCGATCGTGCCACCGGCCAGCGCTCCGACGATCTCACCGACGACGACCGTCGTCGTCACGAGCTGCTGCTGCTCGACCGTGAGGGAGAACTCGGCGGCGATGTAGAGCATCGCACCGCCGATGTTCGAGGAGTCGTAGCCGTAGATCACTCCGACGGTGGCTGCGGCGATGCCGACGATGATCGCCAGACGGCTGGTCTTCGGGGAGGTGGTGAGATGCATGGGGACTTTCTATCGGATCACTGTTCCGGCGGAGAGGCGGTCTCGGCCGATTCCACGGCGGCGGCAGCGTCTGCCTGCGGGCTGCGCCGTACGATGGCGGCGGCCTTGCGGCCTGCCCAGCTGACGCCGCGGGCGGCGGTCCCCGCGGCTCCGGCGATGGCGGTTCCGGCGTAAGTGGCTCCGCGCAGCATCCGATTCTCCAGCCTCTCGGCCCCGGGCACCGGCTCGAGCTCAGCCGGAAGCATGACGGGCGGCACACCGAACGCCTTGCGAGAGTTGACCAGCACTCGACGGCCGAGGATGTTGTTGCCGGCGCCGCCGACCGCAGCGCCGACGCCGAAGGGCAGCGCCTTGCCGATGAAGGATGCGCCGCCGCGTGCAGCGAACTGCTTGATGAACGCGCTCTTCAGACGATCCGCAAGTGGCCCCACCGCTGCGCGGGGGAGGGTCTTGGTGACGAGTTCGCCCCAGTAGGACGATCGGGTGCCCGTCTTCCCCGCGGCCTGGCCCGCGAGCTGCGCGACGAGATCGACGCCTTCTTTGCCGAGCATGAGTGTCATCACGAGCGCCCGTGCGCGGTCCGGGTTCTCGACCGTGATGCCGTGCACCTCCGCGATGGACTGCGCGAACAAGGCCGTCGACTCCACGAAGCCCACGGTCTCGACGCCGGAGAGCGCAAGCGTGATGCCCGTCGAGATGCCCGGGATCACCGCCGTGGCTCCGACCGCTGCTCCGCCTGTGGTCACGGCGGCCAGGTAGCGGCGCTCCAGAAGACGGACGATCTCGCTTGTCGAGGCATCCGGATGGCGCAGGCGAATGCTGCGGATGTGCGCGAGAACGAGCGGGCGCTGGATCGCCAGCACGCGGTCCAGGCCGCGCACCATGAGCGGGTGCTCTTTCGAGCCTTCGGGAGGCAGTCCCGTGTCCCACGGGCTGTCGTCCGGGAGCGAGTGAATCTTGTGCACCTTCGGGGCCATGCTCGAATCCTAAGCAGTGCAGCCGCGAAGACCCCGTGAGCAGTCCGTGGGCGCGTCCGGGAACGAAGAAGGGCCGTCCCCGCGGGGACGGCCCTTCTGTCTCGTCGAGCGAGGCTCAGACGAAGAGGTTGGCGCGCTCGAGGTCTTCGGCGAAGTCCACCTCGACGGCGTAGAGGTCGGAGATGTCCATGGGCTCGAGCAGCAGACCGTTCTCGGCGATCGCGAGCTCAAGACCGCGTTCGAAGTAGTCCTGGTCGTCGACGCGCTGCAGCTGACGCATGAACGCCTGCTTGTCGGCGGAGGAGATGTAGTTGATGCCGACAGCCTCGCCGATGCCGCCCTTGACGACCTTCGAGAGCTTGTCGATGAAGCCCTCGGCCGTGACGGTGTACTTGACCTCTTCGTCGCTGACCTTCGCGGTGTTGACGGTCACGAAGGACTGGTCGCGCTCGATATAGGCGATCGCGCGGCCGAGGATGCGCGGGTCGAAGACGACGTCGCCGTTCATCCACAGCACACCCGACTTGCCGGTCGCGGCGAGGGCGCGCAGCAGGCTCTTGGAGGTGTTGGTCTGGTCGTAGCGCTCGTTGTGCACGTAGTTGACGCGCGGGAACGCCTCGATGATGGTCTCGGCCCGGTATCCGACGACCGTCGTGATGCGGGCGTCTGATCCGAAGGCGGCACGGATGTTGTCGTGCTGCTGCTGCATGATGCTGCGGCCGTCATTGAGCTCGGTCAGCGGCTTGGGGAGGGCGCGACCGAGGCGCGAGCCCATGCCAGCGGCGAGAATTACGGTCTGAAGAGTCACAGAAAAGCTCCTGTTAAGTGTGTTCACTGTCGATTTACCGACGAGACACTCCTTCGTGCCGGGATTCATGCTAGCGATCGCGCCTGGGAAGCCTCGGGAAAAGTGGCGGGCGTTGTCATTTCGTGATCGAGTCCACGGGCATTGCTCAGGGAAGGATTTCCCGCAGATCGCGCGGAAACGGCGCAAACTGTGTCGTTCTTCGCGCGCGCCGAGGCCAATCACAGACGAGATTGATAGCGTGAGTGCGTGACTGCCGCCGCGACTGAAGATCACGGGGGTGCCCCGGGGGGCGCGCCCACCGCCTCGTCGTCGACGGATGCCGTTTCGGCGTCGTCGGCCACATCAGCACCTGGCTCTGCACAGGGCGCGAAGAAGGGGAGCGGGTCGGCGAAACGCCCCGCGGCGAAGAAGACGCCGACGAAGTCCGCCGCTGCCAACGCCGCGAAGACGTCGACGACCGCGCGTCCGGCCGCCAAGACCACGGCTACCATCGGAAGGGCAGCCACACCGAGCACTGCCAAAGCCACCGCTGCCAAGACCACGGCCGCGAAGACTGCGGCGGTGAAAGCCACCGCAGCAAAGTCCGCCGCCGCGAAGTCGTCGGCCACGGCTGCGGCGAAGAAGGCCACTGCCGCCAAAGTCCAGGCCGTCAAGGCCTCCGCGTCCGACGCGGATGCTGCGAAGAAGGCCGCCGCCCGTTCGGCTGCGGCGAAGAAGGCGGCCGCAACACGTGCGGCACGCGCACGCGAGGCGGCACGAGCGGCCGAGGCCGCGGCAGCGAAAGAGAGCAAGGCTGCGCTCGTGCGCGCCGAGACAGACTCCGCTGCTCCCGCGGAGGTGGCTGCTCGCACGGCTCCCACCGCGCCCGTATCGCCCGCCACTGAGGCGGACGCTCCCGAGTCTCACGTTGTCCCGATCGACACCGTCGAGACGGTCGCGCCGATCGATGCCATCGAAACGGTGCAAGCCGTGGAAGCCGACGTCGAGTCGATCGAGGCCGCCGCTCCGGAGGATGCTGCTGAGTCGGTCCTCGACGCGCCCACAGACGAGGCCGACGCTCGCCCTGCGTCCGAGACATCGGACGAGCCGGAACCCACGAGCGACGGTGCCCCCGCCGAAGACTCGACAGAAGAATCATCCGCGACGACGATTCTCGCGGCGCCCGTCGTCGCCGACGTGGAAGGCAGCGGTGAGTACGCGCTGGAAGTGCGCGACCTCAGCAAGTCCTACGGCGACACCCGCGCCGTCGAAGCCATCTCACTGAGCGTTCCGACCGGCGCCTTCTACGGCATCGTCGGGCCCAACGGTGCCGGCAAGACGACGACCCTGTCGATCGTGGCCGGACTCCTGCGACCGGACTCCGGCACCGTCAAGGTCACCGGACTCGACCACTCCACCGGCGGAGCCAAGCGCATCCTCGGGGTGCTGCCCGATCGGCTGCGCACCTTCGACCGACTGACCGGCCGTCAGCTGCTGCACTACTACGGACTCCTGCGCGGCCTCTCTGCCGACGTGGTCGAGAAGCGCACAGCAGATCTCGCCCGCGCCTTCGACCTCACCGGTGCACTGGGGCGCGTCGTCTCCGACTACTCGGCGGGAATGACGAAGAAGATCATGCTCGCCGGCGCCATGATCCACTCTCCGCGGGTTCTCATCCTCGATGAGCCCTTCGAATCGGTGGACCCGGTCTCTTCGGGAATCATTCTCGACATCCTGCGTGCCTACGTCGCACACGGAGGCACGGTCGTCCTCTCCAGCCACGGCATGGATCTCGTCGAGCGCGTCTGCTCGCGGATCGCCGTGATCGTGGGCGGGAAGGTCCTCGCCGAAGGCACGGTGGACGAGGTGCGCGGTGAACAGTCGCTCGAAGAGCGCTTCACGGAGCTCACCCGCGGCGCTGGCGAGGTGGAGGGACTCGAGTGGTTGCACACGTTCTCCGCCTGAGACTGGCGCTGATGTTCGGTGCCCTGCGCGGGGACCGGCGACGCGTCTCGCGCACGGCGATCGAGCTGATCGTGCTGCTGGTCGCGACCGCCGCCACCGTTGCCGCAGTGCTGAGCCTGCAGACGGCGACCTCGGGCACCGCCACCACGGTGATCATCGTCGGCGGCGCACTGTTCATGCTCGGCTTCTTCCTCGCGCCGATCCTCGCCGGCACGGTCGACCAGCTCGACCCGCGGCGCTTCGCCGTCTTCGGGCTCAGCCTGCGCGGTCTGCCCTGGGTTCTCGCGCTCGCGGCTCTGATCAGCATGCCCACGCTCGCCTTGGCCGCTGTGATCATCGCTGTCGGCATCGTGGCGAGCGCTTTCGGTGCGCCACTCGTGCTGGCCGTTCTCGGCGGCGTGCTGGCACTGATCACAGCTGTGCTCGCTGCACGCATCGGGATGCTGCTGATCGCGCTCGCCCTTCCCGAGCGGCGTTCCCGCGAACTCACGGCCCTGTTCACTCTGGCGCTTGTCGTCGTCGCTGTCCCCGTCGGCGTCTTCGTCGCATCGATGAGCTGGAACGGTGATGTTCCGCCGGCTCTGGAGACCGCGGCCTCCGTCCTCAGCTACACGCCATTCGGTGCGGCCTTCGCGCTGCCCTTCGCCGCTGTCGCCGAGGAATGGGATGCCGTGTGGGTCATCGGTGTCATCGCCGTTGTGACCACCGGACTTCTCGCGGCACTTTGGGGCTGGCTCGTGCGCCGCGCGCTCACGACGACGGGGCGCCGTGCCGCATCGCGAGAACGTCCCGGCCTCGGATGGTTCGCGCTCCTGCCGTCGACGCCCTTCGGCGCGATCGCCGCGCGAAGCCTCGTGTACTGGCTGCGCGACCGTCGCTATCTCGTGAACGTGGCGATCGTCCCGATCGCGGGCGTTCTCTCGGCGGTTCCCCTCCTGGTCGCCGGTGTACCGCTCACCTATGCGGCGGCGCTGCCGGTTGCCGTGATGGCGCTCTT
This sequence comes from Microbacterium keratanolyticum, assembly GCF_016907255.1. Taxonomy (NCBI): domain Bacteria; kingdom Bacillati; phylum Actinomycetota; class Actinomycetes; order Micrococcales; family Microbacteriaceae; genus Microbacterium; species Microbacterium keratanolyticum. The sequence goes on from NZ_JAFBBQ010000001.1 coordinate 2,624,898, forward strand.
CTTCGGCTGGTTGCCGCACAACGACATCGCCTATGACTCCACCGCGTTCTGGACGCACGTCGTGAGTGACGTGCGCGGCATCGCGGATCGTCTGGGGCGCCTTGTGCCTATCGCCCTCATCTCCCTGCCGATCCTCGCCGTCGCCGTGCCGCTCACCCTCGCCGTGATCGGCCGATGGTCCCTGCTGCCGGTGTTCATCGGGCTTACGATGAGTCTGCTTCTGTCCGGATTCGGCCTGTCGAGCATCGCCTCTGTCGTGGCTCCCTACGCCGTCTCCCGCCCCGGCGACAGCCCGTTCCAGCAGCCGCAGCGCGCAACCTCCCGCGGTGCGTTCGGGCAGGCGGGCGCGCTCATCGGCGCGGTTGCGGTCTCCGCTCCCACGATCTGGCTCGCCTGGCTCGCGCTGAGCGACCCGACGGCGTCCGTCCAGGTACCGCTGTGGGTCGGCCTCGGCACCGGCATTCTTGTGCTGGCTGTCGGCGTTCTCGTCGGCGCGCGGTTCTACGAACGCCGCGAAGAGCGCGTCATGGAGTTCATCGAGACGGTCTGACGCCGCCCATCCGCTGACGATCGCGGCTAGAATCGCCGCTATGAGTACTCCGCTGGATGCCCCTGACGCCGGAGGCGTGGCCACACTCGACCGTGACCTCGAACGCCTTCTCGAAGAAGAGCTGCAGGAGCCGGGAGACCACGAGCGCTTCTCGCACTATGTCAAGAAAGAGAAGATCCTCGAGTCGGCGCTGACGGGCAAGCCCGTACGTGCGCTGTGCGGCAAGAAGTGGACTCCGGGTCGCGACCCCGAGAAGTTCCCGGTCTGCCCGACCTGCAAAGAGATCTACGAGTCGCTGACGAAGTAGGCGTCAGCGCGCGTCGACGTACACGGTCGGGATGGCCGGGTCCGACTTGCTGAGCGCGAGTGCGCGCACCGGCATCTCCTCGCGCACGCGCAGGTGGTGTGCGCGGGCGGATTCGGTGCCCTGCGGGCCCTCGTACGAGGAATCGATCTCGCCGCTCTCGACGAGCGTCACCTGCAGCGGGCGACCTCCTGGGTGCTCCTCGGCGGTGTCGATCTCGTCGAAGCCGGAGGAGACGGCGATGGTCTCGGCGACGGCGACGCCGTTCTCGAGCGTGCGGAAGGCCGCCTTGCGTCCGCCCTGGGAGCCTTTGTCCTGCGAGGCCTTGGCGACACTGACCCAGCTCCCGGTGGCGTCCTGTCGGGCGACCAGCTTGTAGACCATGCTTGCAGTCGGATAGCCGGAGCCGGTGACCACTGAGGTACCGACGCCGTAGGCGTCGACGGGGGAGGCGGCGAGCGCGGCGATCGCATACTCGTCGAGGTCGCTCGTCACAGTGATGCGGGTACCGGTCGCGCCGAGCTCATCGAGCTGCTCGCGCACGCTCGCCGCCACAAGCGGCAGGTCGCCGGAGTCGATGCGCACACCGCCGAGGTCGGTGCCGGCGACCCGGATCGCGGTCTCGACGCCGCGGCGGATGTCATAGGTGTCGATCAGGAGCGTGGTCGAGGTGCCCAGCGCATTGACCTGAGAGCGGAACGCGTCTTCTTCGCTGTCGTGGAGGAGCGTCCAGGAGTGCGCGGCGGTGCCCATCGTGGGGATGCCCCAACGGAGTCCCGCTTCCAGGTTGCTCGTCGCGCTGAACCCGGCGATGTACGCGGCGCGCGCGGCGGCGACGGCCGATTCCTCCGCGGCGCGACGTGAACCCATCTCGGCCAGGGGGCGCTCTCCGGAGGCGATGCTCATCCGCGAGGCGGCGGTCGCGACGGCGGAGTCGTGGTTGAGCACGCTGAGCGCGAGCGTCTCGAGGATGACCGCGTCGGCGAAGGTGCCCTCGACCGTGAGGATCGGCGATCCCGGGAAATACAGTTCGCCCTCGCGGTAACCGCGGATCGTTCCGGTGAAGCGGTAGTTCTCCAGGTAGCGCAGCGCCTGATCATCGACGATTCGGTTGTCGCGCAGGAAGCGCAGCTCCTCCTCGCCGAAGTGGAAGTCCCGCAGCAGGGACAGCAGACGACCGGTTCCTGCGACGACGCCGAAGCGACGGCCGCCGGAGAGTCGGCGGGAGAACAGTTCGAAGACGCAGGGACGGGACCCTGTGCCATCTCGCAGAGCCGCATCCAGCATGGTGAGTTCGTACTGGTCGGTCTTGAAAGCGGTGGAACCGGTCATGCGTTCAGTGTAGTGAGAGCATGATTCGGCCGAGTCGCGGACCCAACCCTCCGGCGACGCGACTAGGCTTTGAGATCATGAACGACGCGCCTATCGGCATCTTCGACTCTGGTGTCGGCGGGCTCACCGTGGCACGAGCGATCCGCGCACAGCTGCCGCGAGAGTCGTTCGTCTACATCGGAGACACGGCGCATTCGCCCTATGGCCCGAAGCCGATCGCCGATGTGCGGCGCTACGCGCTCGAAGTGCTGGACACCCTCGTCGATCAGGGCGTGAAGATGCTCGTGATCGCCTGCAACACGGCATCCGCCGCGATGCTCCGCGACGCTCGTGAGCGCTACAGCGTCCCGGTCGTCGAGGTCATCGGCCCCGCGGTTCGTCGTGCGGTCTCGACGACGCGCAACGGCAAGATCGGTGTGATCGGCACGGCGGGGACGATCGCGTCGCGTGCCTATCAGGACATGCTCGAGGTCAACGAGAAGCTCGAGGTCTTCACGGCGGCGTGCCCGCGCTTCGTCGAGTTCGTCGAGGCCGGGATCACAGACAGTCCCGAGGTCCTGGCCGTCGCGGAGGAGTATCTGGCTCCGCTGCGCGAAGCCGGGGTCGACACCCTTGTGCTCGGATGCACGCACTATCCGTTCCTGCGCGGCGCGATCGGCTACGTCATGGGAGAGGGCGTCACGCTCGTGTCCAGCGATGACGAGACCGCCGGCGACGTCTACCGTCAGCTCGTCCGCGGCGACCTGCTCGCCCCGCAGAACGCCCGCCCGCGCTACACCTACGAAGCCACGGGCGCCTCCGCTGAGGAGTTCACGGCGCTCGCGAACCGGCTCATGGGCCATGAGGTGCGCGACGTGCAGCTCGTGCAGACGGGCGTCATCACCCTTCCGGAAGAGTTCGCCGAGCTCGACCGCATCACCGACTGACCATCCCGCGCAGCATCCGCTCCGACGCGAACAGAGAAGAGAACCGCATGTCCGACATCGTCCGCGCCGACGGCCGCAGCATCGACCAGCTCCGTGAGATCACGATCGAACGCGGCTGGAGCGCCCATGCCGAGGGCTCCGCGCTCATCAGCTTCGGCGGCACGAAGGTGCTGTGCACCGCGTCGTTCACCAACGGGGTGCCCCGCTGGCTGACAGGCAAGGGCAAGGGCTGGGTCACCGCCGAGTACGCGATGCTGCCCCGGGCGACGAACAGCCGCAACGACCGCGAGAGCATCAAGGGGCGCGTGGGCGGACGCACACACGAGATCTCCCGTCTCATCGGGCGCGCGCTGCGTGCGGTCGTCGACACGAAGGCGCTCGGTGAGAACACGATCGTGATCGACTGCGACGTGCTGCAGGCTGATGGGGGCACGCGCACGGCAGCGATCACCGGTGCCTACGTCGCCCTCGCCGACGCGATCGAGTGGGGTCGCACGAAGAAGTTCATCGGGCAGAAGTCCCAGGTGCTGATCGACTCGGTCGCCGCCGTCTCCGTGGGAATCATCGACGGTGAGCCGATGCTCGATCTCGCCTACGTCGAGGACGTACGCGCCGAGACCGACATGAACGTCGTCGTCACCGGTCGCGGCCTCTTCGTCGAGGTGCAGGGCACCGCCGAGGGAGCGCCCTTCGACAAGCGCGAACTCGACGCGTTGCTCGACCTCGGCGTCGCTGGCTGCGCCGACCTGCGCACGCACCAGCTCGCCGCACTCGGCGCGGAGTGACGATGCAGATCGTCCTCGCCACGCACAATCCGCACAAGGTCGCCGAGTTCCACGGCATTGTGCGCGATACCCGTCCTGACCTCGAAGTCATCGGATACGACGGTCCCGAGCCGGTCGAGGACGGCGTCACGTTCGCACAGAACGCACTGATCAAGGCGCGCGCGGCGTCAGCCCACACAGGGCTTGCCGCTCTCGCAGACGATTCGGGCATCTGCGTCGATGTTCTCGGCGGGGCGCCCGGGATTTTCTCTGCGTACTGGGCAGGGCAGAAGAAGGACGCGGTCGCCAACCTCGAACTGCTGCTCGACCAGCTGCACGACATCGCCGATCCGCACCGCACCGCGCACTTCCTGTCGACGATCGCGCTTGTGCTGCCGGACGGTCGCGAATTCACCGTCGAGGGAGTGTGGCCGGGGCGCCTCGCACACGCGGCGTCCGGGCAGGGCGGATTCGGCTATGACCCGATCTTCATCCCGGACGAGCAGCCGACGGACGTGGAACGTTCCGTGGGAGAGTTCTCCGCGGCGGAGAAGCAGGCGCATTCACACCGCAGCCGAGCGTTCGAGGCACTCGGCCCCCTCCTCGCCCAGCTCTGAGCGCGCTCACGCCGATGGTCAGCGCGACGTCGGAATTCCCGACGTCGGCGTGCCGTCGGCGATAGCCTCGACGGCCTCTGCCGTTTCACGGACGCGGCGTCGAATGCGCAGCAGACGCGCCACGACGAACCAGAGAAGCAGCGCCGCGATCACAGCGATCACGGCCTTCGACAGCACGCCGCTCCACTGCTCCAGCACGGGCGCGATCGCGGGGCCGAAGGCGAAGCCCAATCCGATCCAGATACCGTTCCACACGCCGGATCCGAGGAACGTGTAGCCGGTGAACTTCAGCAGCGGCATCCGCTCGATGCCTGCGGGGATGGAGATGAACGAGCGCACCAGGGGCACGCAACGTCCGAAGAGCACGGCGATCCCGCCCCAGCGGAGGAAGAACGCCTCCGCCTTGTCGAAGTCGTCCGTGTCCATGAGGGGGATGCGCCCGACAAGACGTCGCGTGCGATCCCGGCCCAGCGCGGCGCCGATCCCATACCAGGCGAGTGCGCCGAGCACGACGCCCAGGGTCGCAGCGAGCCACGCGCCCCAGAAGCTCATTCGTCCTTCGTATGCGAGGAACCCGGCTCCGGGAAGCAGCGCCTCGGAGGGGATCGGGGGCACGAACGTCTCAATGAGCACGGCGACGCCGACGCCGATCTCGCCGAGGGACTGCATGAGCGAGAGCACCCAGCCGATGAATCCTTCGTACTGCGGATCGGCGGTCATCGCCACTGTGAGCGCGCTGGTGATCATCGTCGGCGTCCTCCCTCGTCGACGCTCGTCGCGCCGTGTCCATCGTGCCACGCGACCACAGGCATGACCTGGATATCGCCTGGGGAGGGCCGGTATCGCGAGTGAGAACCGTTACCGTTCCCGACTAGGTCTTTTCGCCCGTGACGCCTGCGAATGCGGCCTAGCCTGAAGACATGCACGATCACGCTCCCGCCGCCGGCGGCATCCGCTCGGCCAGTCACCGACGCCTGCTGACGATCTCACTGTCGCTCACCGCGACGGTCATGGTCGTGCAGATCGTCGGCGCGCTGCTCAGCGGTTCACTCGCCCTGCTCGCGGACGCCGCGCACATGTTCACGGATGCCTCGGCGCTCGTCATCGCGCTCATCGCGAGCACGGTCGCCGCCCGCCCCGCCGACGACCGTCGCACCTTCGGCTATCAGCGTGCCGAGGTGTTCGGAGCGCTGATCAACGCGATCATCCTGATCCTCCTCGCCGGGTGGGTCGCGATCGAGGGCGTGAGCCGCCTGATCAATCCGGGCGAGGTCGAGGTCGCCGGCACACTGATGCTCATCGTCGCGGCGGCCGGCCTCATCGCGAATGCGACGTCGATGTGGATCCTCAGCCGCGCGCAGAAGACGAGCATCAACGTGCGAGGCGCCTACCTGGAGGTCATGGGCGACCTGATCGGATCGGTCGGCGTGATCGTCGCCGCGGTCGTCATCATCGTCACGGGATGGATGCCGGCGGATGCGATCGCCTCGCTGTTCATCGCGGCGATGATCATCCCGCGGGCGATCAGCCTGCTGCGGGAGGTGTTCTCCGTCCTCGCGGAGTCGGCTCCGAAGGGCACAGCCGTCAGCGAGATCCGCACGCACCTGCAGGGCTTCGAAGGAGTCACGGGCGTGCACGATGTTCACGTGTGGCAGCTGACGCGCGGCGCGCCCGTCTTCACCGCACACGTCACGGTGGCACCGGAGGTGTTCTCCTCCGGTCGCTCCGGTGCGCTTCTGGCGGAGATGCAGGAGTGCCTCGCCGACCACTTCGACGTCGCACACTCGACCTTCCAGCTCGAACCCGACGACCACGCGGAGTGCGAGCCCTCGCACGCCTGAGGACGTGAGCGATCCTCAGCGTTCGACGATGATCTCGTCGACGCTCTTGTCGGGGCGCAGGCCACGCCAGCGGGGATGCCGCAGGTGTCCACCGGGCGTCCAGTTCGCGAACTCCACCTCAGCGACGAGCACGGGCTCGACCCACTGCGCGTCGGAGGCGTCAAGCGGCGGCACGCCGACGAGGCCGGACCTTTCGGAGGCGAGCGGCGCGAGCTGGGCGGCGAGGTCCCGCAGCATCCGATCGGTGAATCCGGTGCCCACGCGACCCACGTACCGCAGCCCTTCGGAGTCGGGAACCCCCAGCAGCAGGGAGCCGATGCGCCCCGTGCGATCTCCCTGCCCGGGGCGGATGCCCCCGATCACGACCTCCTGCGTGCGGGTGTGGGCGAGTTTCAGCCACGATGCCGAGCGCTCGCCGGGTCGGTAGTGAGAGGCGGCGTCTTTCACGACGACCCCCTCGAGTCCGAGCTCGGCACTGAGATCCAATGCCGCGTCGACATCCTCGAACACCGGAGGAACGACGACACGGGCGTCGGCATCCTCGGACACCCGTTCCAGGAGCTCTCTGCGATCGCGCAGCGGAAGTGCGGTGATGTCGTGCCCGTCGAGATGCATCAGGTCGAAGAGGTGGTAACGGATGGGGGTGCGCACGACCTCTCTCTCGATCTCGCGCGCCGAGGTGAGGTGCATGCGGTTCTGCAGCAGCGCGAAACTGGGGCGTCCTGTGGCATCCAGCGCGACGATCTCGCCGTCAACGATGGCCTCCTGTGCACTGAGGTGAGGCGCGCCGTCCGCGGTCAGTTCCGGGTAGCGGTCCGTGATCTCTATGCCGCTGCGGGCGAAGAGCCGGAAGCGCCCGTGACGCCAGGTGCCGATCGCGCGAATGCCGTCCCACTTGATCTCTGCCCACCGGGACGGATGCGACGACGCGCCGGCGCCCGACGAGCCCAGTGACCGTGCGAGTCCCGGCGTACCCCGAGTGGCGAGCATCGGCCGCGGCGCGTTGAGGGGAGCCGCCGATGCGGCATCCGGGTCGATCGCGGTCGGCGGCGTTCGCGGTCTCGGTGTGTCCCGCCGCGGGCTCATGCGTGACGGTATCGGCATGGGCGTCGGGTCAGCGGGAGCCTGTGCCAAGGCGAAAGGGTCGATGCCCTGGGCGGCGCGATCGAGGACCTCGTCCGCCGTCAGCTGGGTGAGATGCGGATCCTCGAGTTCCTCCCAGGTGCGAGGAGCCGCGACCCAGGGCTGCGCGCGCCCGCGCAGCGAGTAGGGGGTGATCGTCGTCTTCGCGCCGTTGTTCTGGCTCCAGTCGATGAACACCTTCCCCGGGCGCATGACCTTCGCCATCGTGCTCGTCACGAGGTCAGGATGGTCGCTCTCGATCGCCTGTGCCAGAGCCTTCGCGACGGCCGAGATCTCGTCGCTCGTCTGCTCTCCGGGCAGCGCGACGTAGAGGTGGATTCCCTTGCTGCCGCTTGTGACGGGCACCGCATCCAGACCCATGCCGGTCAGGATGCCCCGGGCGAGGCGCGCCACCTCGGCGCACTGCGCGAGCGATGCCCCCGGGCCCGGGTCGAGATCGAGCACCATGCGGTCGGGTCGCAGACGGGTGCCATCGGCGTCGAAGCGCCACTGGGGGGTGTGCAGCTCGATGCTCGCCACCTGGGCGAGCCAGGCGAGAGCGGCGACCTCCTCGATCACCGGATACTCCTTTGCCCCGCCGGAGTGCTCGATCGGAACGCGGCGGATCCAGTCGGGAGCGCCGCGCTCAAGCTGCTTCGTGAAGAACGAGTCGCCCGGGTGCTGCGCCGTCCCGACGCCTTCGACCCAGCGTTTGCGGGTGACGGGGCGACCGGCGAGCTGGGGGAGCAGGAGCGGCGCGATGCGCGTGTAGTAGCTGATCACGTCGCCTTTGGTGGTGCCCGCGTCGGGGTAGACGATCTTGTCGAGATTGGTCACGCGCAGGCGGCGGCCATCGATCTGCACGATCTGACCGTCCTTCGCCATGCCGTCAGAGTACGCCGCGGGGACATCTCTGGTGGGAAGCGCGGCGCTGGTGTGTACTGGTGCCATGAGGACGATCTGGAAGGGCGCGCTCACCTTCGGCCTGGTCAACGTGCCCGTCAAGGTGTATTCGGCGACGGAAGACCATGATGTGCCCCTGCACCAGGTGCACGGTGAGGACGGCGGACGCATCCGCTACCAGCGCACCTGCGAGGTGTGCGGGCAGGTGGTTCCCTTCGCCGACATCGACAGGGCCTACGTCGATGACGGGCAGACCATCCTGCTGACGAAGGATGACCTCGCGGCTCTTCCCGCCGAGCGCAGCCGCGAGATCGATGTCGTCGAGTTCGTCCCGAGCGACCAGGTCGATCTGCTGACCCTCGACAAGGCGTACTATCTCGAGCCGGACTCCTCGTCGCCCAAGGCCTACGTTCTGCTGCGCCGCACGCTGGAGGCCACGGATCGCACGGCGATCGTGCGCTTCACCCTGCGGCAGAAGACGCGGCTGGCGGCGTTGCGCGTGCGCGGCGACGTGCTCGTGCTGCAGACGCTGCTCTGGGCCGATGAAGTGCGCGAGCCCGCCTTCCCGGCGCTGGACGAACCGGTGAAGATCTCGGACAAGGAGCTGGAGCTCTCGGCGAGTCTGGTCGAGAGCTTCTCGGGAGACTTCGACCCCGAGACGTTCGTCGACGAGTACCAGGCGGAACTGCGCACCCTCATCGACGCGAAGATCGAGAAGGGCGAGGGGTTCGAGGTGTCCGAGACCTTCGCGGCGTCGGACGGTGCGGAGAAGGGCGGCGAAGTCATCGATCTCATGGAGGCGCTGCGGGCGAGCGTCGAACGCTCCCGTGCCGCGAGGGCGAAGGACGCCGGATAACGCAGAAGCGCGTGCCCGCCGGATCGGCGGACACGCGCTTCACGCGAGGGGACGTCAGTGCTTGCCGTCTCCGTCGAGGTCGGGTGCGCGGTCGAACACGTCGCTGTCGAGGACGAGCTCCTCGGCTTCCGCAGCATCCGTGACGACGTCTTCGCCGGCCGCTGCCGCCTTCTTCGCCTTGTGGCGCTCGACGAGGTAGTGCCACAGCGTGACGAGGGCAGTGCCGCCCACGGCGATCAGCAGGATCACATCGATGTACTCGGTGACGAGGTCGCGGATCCACGGGATGTAGGCGATCAGGTAGCCGACCATCGTGAGGCCGAAGCCCCAGATCATCGCGCCGATGAAGTTGTACAGCGAGTAGCGGCGCCACGGCATGTGGCCGACACCGGCGGCGACGGGCGCGAAGGTACGTACGATCGGGACGAAGCGCGCGAGGATGACCGTCAGCCCGCCGAAGCGCTCGAAGAACGCGTTCGTACGTTCGACGTTCTTGCGACTGAACAGCCCGGATTCCTTGCGTTCGAAGACCGCGGGTCCGCCCTTGTGGCCGATGAGATACCCGACTTCACCGCCGACGAAGGCCGCGAGCGCGATGAGCAGCGAGACCGCCCAGATGTTCAGACCGAACACGTCGTTGGTGTGGGTGAGCAGACCCGCGATGATCAGCAGCGTGTCACCGGGAAGCAGGAAGCCCACGAGGAGTCCCGTCTCGGCGAACACGATGAAGCACACGACCAGGAGCGCCCAGGGGCCCGCGCTGGAGATGATCAGCTGCGGGTCGAGCCAGGGGATGAGTGCTGCGTTATGCAAGTGAGGTCCCGTCAGATGTGACTTTCGGCGGCCAGAGGAGGGATGCCGCAGCATCCGGAATCGACGGAGCCTGAGCCCGTCTTGTGCGGAAGGGGGGACTTGAACCCCCACGCCCGAAGGCACAGGAACCTAAATCCTGCGTGTCTACCAATTTCACCACTCCCGCGCGGTCGGTTCATTCTACTGATGCGCAGGCTCGTTCTGACGTGGGGTTAACCCGAAACCCTCCTGTGGATAACTTCTGCGGGCGTGTCGCCGTTCTTGCGACGATGCTTCGCGTGAATCAGCCCACCGCCGTCGTCGCCGAGCGCGTGCGCGCTCGTCTGCGAGCTGAGCGGCGCGATCCGTCCGTCGATCCGGATGAGGTTCGGCGCATCGCGCAGCTCGAGGTGCGTCGGCACAACGACCTCGCGCTCGCCCGCGGCACGGCGACGATCGACGACGAGGCGGCCTGCGTGCGGGACATCCTCGCGGGAGTGAGCGGATTCGGCGCGCTGCAGGCGCTGCTGGATGATCCCGAGATCGAAGAGATCTGGTTGAACGGTCCGGAGCGGGTGTTCATCGCAAAGGGCGGCACGACCCAGTGCGTGCCCGTGCAGCTGACCGAGGCGCAGCTGCGCGATCTCGTCGAGCGGATGCTGCACACCAGTGGCCGCCGGGTCGACATCAGCCAGCCATTCGTGGATGCCTCCCTGCCGGACGGCTCGCGTCTGCACGTCGCGATCGCGGATGTCGTCCGCGGCTCGTGGGCGGTTAACATCAGAAAGTTCTTGCCAAGGTTCCGCACGCTCGATTCGCTCGTGCGCCAGGGCGCCGTCACGCCGGACATCGCCGAACTGCTCAGCCATGCGATGCGCGAAGGGCTCAGCGTCGTCGTCTCCGGCGCGACGCACGCCGGCAAGACCACACTGCTCGCCGCTCTCATCGGAGAATGCCAGGACCAGCGGATCATCACGGTGGAGGAGACGTTCGAGCTCGCCGTGGACGCCCCCGATCTGGTCGCTCTGCAGGGCCGTCAGGCCAGCCTCGAAGGAACGGGCGAGATCACGCTGCGCCGCCTCGTGAAAGAGGCGCTGCGCATGCGCCCGGACCGCCTCGTGATCGGTGAGGTGCGCGACGCTGAGGCTCTCGATCTCGTGCTGGCGCTCAACACCGGGGTGCCCGGGGCTGCGACCGTTCACGCCAACTCGGCCGCCGACGCTCTCGAGAAGCTCGCGATGCTTCCGCTGCTCGCGGGGCGCAACATCGACAGGGCGTTCATCGCGCCGGCGCTCGCCGCGTCCGTCGACCTCGTCGTCCACTGCGCGCGGGATGCCGCCGGACGCAGGCAGATTGTCGAGGTGCGAGAGCCGCTCAGCGCTGACGCGGACGGGCGGATCCGCTCGCGGCTCATCTACCACGTCGACGAGTCTCCGATGCCGGTCGATCCGTTCCTCGAGGTCGCCGGATGACTCTGCTTCTCGGAGCCCTGCTGGCGGCAGGACTGCTGCTCACGGCGTCGCCGTGGCTGTGGCCGCCGCGCGCGAGCGTGCCGAAGGAGCCCCGCGACACAGTTCTGATCCGTCTGGTTCGTGAGGCAGGATTCAGCGGCACGCCCCGCGTGGTGATCACCGTGATGGTCGCGGGCGCGCTGGTGACGGCCTCCGTGCTGTGGTTGGCGACGGCCTCGGCGACGCTCGCCTTGGTGGGAGCAGTCGCCGCGGCGAGCGCTCCGATGGTCTATCTGCGCTCGCGTCGCCTCGCGCTGCTGCGGCTTCGCCGCGCTCTCTGGCCGGACATCTGCGACCTGCTCGTCGCCTCGATCCGTGTCGGCATGTCGCTTCCCGATTCGGTGAGCGCGCTGGCGGATTCCGCACCCGCGCCGCTTCGGCCCGCGTTCGCACGCTTCGCTCGTGACCTGCACGCCACCGGGCGCTTCGACACCAGCGCCGAGAAGCTCAAAGAAGCGCTCGCTGATCCGGTCGCCGATCGGATCGTCGAGACGCTCCGCATGGCGCGCGAGGTCGGAGGCACAGAACTCACGACCGTGCTGCGTGCGCTCTCCGCGTCGGTGCGCGCGGAAGCAGCGCTGCGGGCCGAGGTGGAAGCCCGCCAATCCTGGATTCGCGGTGCGGCGGTGCTCGGTGCGGTCGCTCCCTGGGTGATCCTCATTCTTCTGCTGCTGCGCCCCGAAGGAGCCAGCGCCTATGCGAGCGCCGAGGGCGTGCTCGTGATCCTCGTGGGAGCGGGGGTGTCCGTTCTCGCCTTCCGTCTCATGCTGCGCATCGGGCGCCTTCCTGAGCAGCGACGGTGGTTCCGATGAATCCCACATCTGCGCTCGCCGTGTCGACTTTGCTCGGGGGTCTTCTCGGCGCCGGCGCCTTTCTGCTGCTGTCCGCGCTTCCTCGGTGGCGCGCGCTGCCGCTCACGGTGCGCATTGCACCGCACCTGCGTGACGTCACCGGAGAGACCGACCAGCCGCGGCTCTGGAGCGCCCGCATGCCCACCACTGCGGGAGCACGCTGGGCGGATATCGCTCACCGCCTCCTGGACGTGATCGGCGCAGGTGGTGGCACGGTTCCGCTGCGGCTCTCTCAAGCGGGCGTCGACCGCACGCTGGCCTCCTTCCGTGGGCGGCAACTCGGCTGGGCCGTCGCGGGCGTCGCCGTCGGGGCGATCGGCACCATCGTGCTCGCCCTCGCCGGCCGGATGAGTCTGCCCGCCGTCCTGCTGCCCGTCGTCACCGGTGCTGTCGCGGGCGTCATCTACGACTATCTGCTCTCGATGCGCGCCAAAGCCCGCGTCGCTCGTCTCAGCGAGGAGCTGCCGACGGTCCTGGAGTTCTTCGCCCTCTGTCTGTCGGCGCGCGAGACGCCCCTCGACGCGCTGCGTCGGGTCGCCTCCACGGGATCAGGCGAACTGAGCCAGGAGCTGCGACTCGTGGTGCTCGCTGTGCACACGGGGTCGGGCCTGGGTGAGGCGTTCGGCGAGAGCGCGCAGCGTCTCCAGATTCCCGCCTACTCCCGCGTCGTCGATCAGCTGGTGGCAGCACTGGAGCGGGGTGCCCCGCTCGCTGCGGTGCTGCAGGCTCAGGCCTCCGACGCCCGAGAGGAATCGAAGCGTGGGCTCATCGAGAGCGCGGGTCGCAAAGAGATCCTCATGCTCCTCCCGCTCGTGTTCCTCATCCTCCCGCTCAGCGTCATCTTCGCCGTCTTCCCCGGAATGTTCATCCTGCGACTCGGACTGTCCTGAGCCGCACCAGAAAGGACTCTCATGAATGCCCTGTCCGTGCGCGCGATGCGCCGCCTGAACGTCATCCTCGATGAAGACCGCGGTGATGTGCCCGGCTGGGTCCTGATCACCCTGATGACTGCGGGACTCGTGGTTCTCATCTGGGCGGTCGCCGGGCCGGCGCTGACCGCGATGTTCGAGGACGCGCTGAGTCGCGTGAGCGGCATGTCCTGAAGCGCGGACCGATGACACAGGGTGACCGGATACGACGCGGTTGGCGGGCGCGGCGGATGCTGCGCGACGACGCGGGCTCGAGCCCGGTCGAGTTCGTTCTCGTCGGCACCCTGCTCACTGCTCTGACGCTCGCCGTGCTGCAGATCGCCGTGGCGGTGTATGTGCGCAACGTGCTGCACGACGCGGCGGTCGAGGGCGCGCACTACGCGGCGCTCGCGGACTCCACACCTGCCGAGGGCATCGCTCGGACGCAGGAGGCGATCACCCGAGCCGTGGGGGCGGCCTACGCCGAGGACGTGACCGCGTTGAGCTCACGGGCGCTCGGGACGCCCACGATCGAGATCCGCGTGCGCGCCATGCTTCCCGTGTTCGGGCTGCTGGGAGTTCCGCAGGGGTTGGAGGTGAACGGCCGTGCGCCGCTCGAATCCTTCGACGACTGAGCATCGCCACCTCTGGGGCGACGAGACCGGCTCTGCGGCGCTGGAGTTCATCACAGTCGGCGTGATCCTCCTCGTGCCCTTCATCTATCTCGTGATCGCCCTCGGAACCGTGCAGCACCAGATGCTCGGCGCCGAAGCGGCCGCCCGTCACACGGCGCGGGCGATCAGCGCCGCAGCCGGACCCGCAGACGCCGAAGTTCGGGCAGAGCAGGCCATGGCGGCGACGCTGGCCGAGTACGACATGGCCGCAGCTGACGTCTCGGTGGATCTGCGCTGCATCCCTGCTGGCGTCACATGTCCCTCCGCCGGGACGACGATCGCCATCCAGGTCAGCACGCGCGTGCAGCTGCCCTTCGTCCCGCCGATCTTCGGTCTCGACCGGGTCACGAGCATCCCGATCGAAGCCTCCGCCGTGCAACGCGTCTCGCGAACCTGGAGAGACCGATGACACGAGCACTCACGCTGCTGCGTGAGGAGGAGGGCAGCACGCTGCCGCTCATCCTCGGGTATCTGCTCCTGGCGATCGCGGTCACCCTGGTGTGCGTCTGCGCCACGGATCTCTACATCGCGCAGAAGCGGCTGGACTCGCTGGCGGATTCGGCGGCCCTCGCCGGTGCCGACGGGTTTGTGCTCTCGGTCGGCGCCGACGGTGCGCGCGCGGAGCTGACCGACGGCGGGGTACGGGAGCAGGCCCTCGCGATCGTCGCGGTGATCGACAGCGACGCCGAGGTTCTCGCCGCGACGACGCCGGACGGCGTTTCCGCCCGGGTCAGTGTGCGGGCGGTGTGGAACCCGCCCATGCTCAGCCCGTTCATTCCGGGTGGGGTCGAACTCATCTCCACCGCCACGAGTCGCACCGCGCTGCGCTGAGCGTGCACGTCATCTTCAGGAGCAACGGCGAGCACAGCTCTAGGCTTCCGTCCATGACGAACGACTGGCGGGACGACCGTATCGGCTCTGCACTGCGGGGCGAGAACCCCACCGTGCTCGGCGAGACGAAGGCGGGCTTCGCCGTCATCGGCGACACGCAGTTCCTGCCTGGATACAGCGTGCTGCTCTCGCGCACGCCCGGGCCGACGGCGCTCGCCGAGCTTCCGCGCCCCGAGCGCGTGCAGTTCCTCGCCGACACCGACCTCCTCGCGACCGCCGTCGAGCGAGCCTGCCGTCGTGTGGGCGAGGGATTTACGCGCATCAACATCGATATCCTCGGCAACAAGGACGCCTTCGTTCACGCGCACGTCTGGCCGCGCTTTGACTGGGAAGACGAAGTGCGCCGCCGTTATCCGGTGTGGCTGTACGACGGCGCCAACTGGTCAGACCCCGCGCACGCCCTCGGCCCGCAGCATGACGAGCTGCGACAGGCGATCACGGACGAGCTCGCGGCAGCGCAGGCAGAGTTCGCCGACTAGTCGCGCCCCGGCGGGCGCGGCGCGAAGCGCGGGATCCACCGGAGGAATCCGGCCGCGCCCAGTAGTCCGATCACGCCCATGGCACCGGTCGCGACCATGATCGACGAGGCGGCGGCGATGGCCGAAAACAGCAGGGGTGCGGTCGCCCCGCCGACATCCGTCAGCGTCCGCCACGACCCGAGGAAAGCGGCAGGGGCATCCTGAGGTGCGACGTCCGCTCCCAGAGTCAGCAGGATGCCGCTGGAGAGCCCGTTGCCGACTCCGAGCACTGCCGCGAAGAGCCCGAACCACAGCACAGCCATGTCGCCGTCGTGCGTGAACGACAGCGCGATGAATCCACTCCCCATCAGGATCGTCGCCGGCAGCGCGGCCCAGAGCCTGCCGAAGCGATCCATGACCTGCCCGCTCGCGTAGAAGAGGGCGAAGTCGATCGCGCCGGTCACACCCATGACGAGCGCGATCGTCGAAGCATCCAGTCCGATCGAGACGCCCCAGATCGGCAGCGCCACCTGCCGCGCCGAACGAACGGCCGACAGTGCCGCAGCGGCGAGCCCGAGTCGGGACAGCACCCCGCGGCTCTGCCACATCGTGCTGAAGACGCCGCGTCGGGCCTGCGACGGGATGGAACCCGTGACCGCCTCACCCGAGTCCTCCACGAGTTCGGGCCCGTTCGCGAGTGCCGCTTGCTCTTCCGGATCCGGCCCGAACAGCACGAGCAGGATCAGCACGACCAGGCACGCACCGAAGAACCAAAGGGTCGAGAACTCCGTCTGGAACGCCGACAGCAGCACGGCCGACACGAACGGTCCGACGAACATGCCGAGGCGGAACGATCCGCCGAGCAGCGACAGTGCTCGAGCGCGGAACTCCAACGGAACACGCGTCGTCATGAACGCGTGGCGCGCGAGTCCGAACGCCGACGCCGAGACGCCGATCACGAAGACCGCGAGTGTGAAGAGCGGGAGTGACGGAGCCAGCGCGCAGGCCACGGCGCCCAGGAGCGCGATGATGCCGGCAATGACCATCGTGTAGCGCTCACCGAGACGGGCCACCGCCCAGCCCGCCGGCAAATTGCCGCAGAGCTGGCCGACGACGAGAGCGGATGCCACGAGTGCCGCCGTGGCCAGATCCGCGCCCATGTTCGCGGCGATGACCGGGATGAGCGGCAGCACGGCGCCCTCGCCGAGCGAGAACAGCACGGTCGGGAGATAGACCATGGGCCCGTACTGCCAGAGAACCGTCGACGCTCGCGTACGCATTGCCCCACGGTATCGCGCGGGATGGTGAGTCCACGGCTCGGGCGCGATAGTCTGGGCAGGTCATGCTCGAACTTGATCTCTCCGCCCAGATCGCGGACCTCCGTCAGACCTACAGCGATATCGCCGAGGTCGTCGACGTCGAGAAGCTCCGTGCCGATATCGCCCGTCTCAGTGAAGAGGCCGGTGCCCCCGACCTCTGGGACGACCCCGAAAGCGCGCAGAAGGTCACCAGCGCCCTCAGCCATCGGCAGGCCGAGCTGAAGCGCGTCCTCGAGGTCGGCCAGCGTCTCGATGACCTCGAGGTGCTCATCGAGCTCGCGAACGAGATGGAAGACGAAGACTCCGCGGCCGAGGCGCGCGCCGAGCTCGACGCGCTGACGTCCGTCATCAACCAGCTCGAGGTGCAGACGCTGCTCGACGGCGAGTACGACGAGCGCTCCGCCATCATCACGATCCGCTCGGGTGCCGGTGGCGACGACGCGACCGACTTCGCCGAGATGCTCATGCGCATGTACCTGCGGTGGGCCGAGCAGCACGGCTACTCCGTCAAGGTCATGGACACGTCCTACGCCGAGGGCGCGGGAATCAAGTCCGCCACTTTCGAGGTCGACGCGCCCTACGCGTTCGGTACGCTCTCGGTCGAGGCCGGCACACACCGTCTCGCGCGCATCAGCCCCTTCGGATCAGCCGACAAGCGCCAGACGTCGTTCGCGGCTGTCGAGGTGATTCCTCTCATGGAAGAGGCGACCGAGGTCGAGATCCCCGAGAACGACATCCGCGTCGATGTCTTCCGCTCTTCCGGCCCCGGCGGGCAGTCGGTCAACACGACCGACTCGGCCGTGCGCCTCACGCACCTTCCGACGGGCATCGTCGTGTCGATGCAGAACGAGAAGTCGCAGATCCAGAACCGCGCGGCCGCGATGCGCGTGCTGCAGACGCGCCTTCTGCTCCTGCAGAAGGAAGAAGAGGCCGCGAAGAAGAAGCAGCTCGCCGGCAACATCACCGCGAGCTGGGGCGATCAGATGCGCTCCTACTTCCTCTACGGCCAGCAGCTGGTGAAAGACCTGCGCACCGGGTTCGAATCGGGCAACCCCGCCAACGTCTTCGACGGCGACCTCGACGGATTCATCTCCGCGGGCATCCGCTGGCGCAAGCGCAAAGACGAGGACTGATTCACACGGCAGCGGATGCTGCCCAGGGGAGTGTCGCTCGCCGCAGGCGGGTGCCTGCCGCTTAGGCTCAAGACGCCATGATTCGGTTCGAAAACGTCACCAAGCGCTATCGCGGCACGAAGCGTCCCGCCCTCTCGGGCGTCGATTTCGAGGTGCAGCGAGGAGACTTCGTCTTCCTCGTCGGCACGTCGGGGTCGGGGAAGTCCTCGTGTCTGCGTCTGATCCTCCGTGAAGAGATCCCGACGAGCGGCCGTGTGGCCGTGCTCGGACGCGACCTTCGCACGCTCGCGAACCGCAAGGTGCCGTACTTCCGGCGCAACATCGGCTCGGTATTCCAGGACTTCCGTCTGCTGCCGTCGAAGACGGTCTTCCAGAACGTGGCGTTCTCGCTGCAGGTCATCGGCGCCTCGCGCGGATTCATCCAGCAGGCGGTGCCGGAGGCCCTCGCGCTCGTCGGCCTGGAGGGCAAGGAGAAGCGTCTTCCGCACGAGCTCTCCGGCGGCGAGCAGCAGCGCGTCGCGATCGCACGAGCGATCGTGAACCGCCCGCAGGTTCTCCTCGCCGACGAGCCCACAGGAAACCTGGACCCGGCGACCTCGACAGACATCATGCAGCTGCTGGCGCGTATCAACGCCGGTGGTACGACCGTGCTCATGGCCACGCACGAGGCGGCGTTCGTCGACCAGATGCAGCGTCGCGTGATCGAGCTGCGCAACGGTGAGATGGTGCGTGACGAGGTCGGCGGCGGGTACGGCGACACCTCGCACGTCCCGATCCTCACGCCGGAGGCGATTCGCGGTGCGGCCGCCTCTGCCGCCCTCACCGCTGTTCTCGAGGTCCAGCGCGAGACCGCCGCGGCGATCTCGGGCGACAGCCTCGCCGCAGCCGCCGTGATCGCAGCCGCGATCGAGACATCGGATGCTCCAGCCCCCGCACCCGTGGCGCCTGCCGCCGACGACAGTGCGCCGGCGGAGGCATCCGATTCGGCGGAGCCGGCCGCAGATCACACCGCGACGGGCGCACAGCAGCCCATCGTGCTGCCCGAGGTGGACATCGCCGAGATCGGCGTCGCAGGCCGACTCGGCCTCGAATCCAACGACGACGAGGAAGTAGGACCCACCTCATGAGGCTCGGTCTCATCCTCTCCGAGGCGCTGACCGGTCTTCGCCGCAACGCCTCCATGGTCATCTCTGTCGTTCTGGTGACCTTCATCTCGCTGACCTTCGTCGGTGCCGCGATCCTCATGCAGTCGCAGATCGGGGCGATGCGCGAGTACTGGGAAGGCCGCGCGCAGATCGCGGTCTACATGTGCTCCGAGGTCTCGCAGACCGAGACCTGCGTCGACGGCGTCGCGAACGAGGAGCAGCTGGCCTTCGTCGAGTCGGAGCTCGCCAGCGACACGCTCGCGCCGCTCATCGCGGATGTGCGCTTCGAGGACCGCGACGAGGCGTACCAGAAGACCGTCGACCTCGTCGGCGACGACTATGCGAGCGTCATCACCCCCGAGCAGATGAATGAGGTTTTCTGGGTCAATCTCAAGGATCAGACCCAGTCGACGGTCATCGTGGAGGCGTTCCAGGGGGTGAAGGGCGTTGAAGAGGTCAAAGACCAGCTCGAGTACCTCGATCCGCTCTTCTCGGCACTGACGATCGCGACCTACATCGCCGTCGGAATCGCCGGTCTCATGCTGATCGCCGCCGTTCTGCTGATCGCCACCACGATCCGGCTCTCGGCCTACGCACGACGCAAGGAGATCGGCATCATGCGACTCGTCGGCGCGTCGAACCGCTTCATCCAGACGCCGTTCGTGCTGGAAGGCGTGTTCGCGGCGGTCATCGGATCGCTGCTCGCGAGCACCGCCGTGCTGCTGGGAGTGCACTTCGGCGTGCAGGAGTACCTGCGCGGTCGGGTCACCTTCATCACGACCTGGGTCACGATGCAGGATGCGCTGCTTGTCGTGCCGATCATCGTGGGTATCGGAGTCGTGCTGGCTGCGTTGTCCGCCGGTTTCGCGATCCGCCGCTGGTTGCGCGCGTAGCATCCGCACCGCGGTTGCCGGCGGCACCCGCGGTGTTGTTAGACTGACAGGCTGCCGTGCGCCCGCATGGCTGCAGAGGAGAGCACTATGCCCAGGGAACGCGGGGAGAAGGTCATCGCGACCAATCGTCGCGCACGTCACGACTACAACATCGAGAAGTCGTACGAAGCGGGGCTCGTGCTGACCGGCACCGAGGTGAAGTCGCTGCGCCAGGGGCGCGCGAACCTCAGTGACGGCTATGCGTTCATCAAGGGCAACGAGGCCTTCCTCGACGCCGTGCACATCCCGGAATACTCCCAGGGGCACTGGACGAACCACTCGGCCAAGCGCATCCGCAAGCTCCTGTTGCACCGGGAAGAGATTGCGAAGCTGTCGCACGCGGTCTCCGCCGGCGGGTACACGCTCGTGCCGCTGCGGCTGTACTTCTCCGATGGGCGCGCCAAGGTCGAGATCGCACTTGCCAAGGGCAAGAAGGAGTACGACAAGCGTCAGACGCTGCGCGAGCGGCAGGACAACCGGGAAGCAGAGCGCGCCATGCGTCTGCGCAACCGGATGGGCGAGTAGCCCGCGCCCGTCAGATCTTCGGGGCGAACCCGAAGGCCTCGCCGAGGAACCGCAGCTCCGCCTCGGCGACGGTGATGATCGTCTCCGCCTGGCGGAAGCCGTGTCCTTCGCCGGGGAACAGCAGGTACTCATGGGGGATGCCACGGGCAGCCAGCGCGTCCCGGATCGCCTCCGACTGCGACGGGGGAACCACCGCGTCGTCCTCGCCCTGCAGCAGCAGAACGGGAACATCGATGCGCTCCGCGTGCGTGAGCGGCGAGCGTTCGATGTAGACGGCCTCGGTCTCGGGCAGCGGACCCACGAGAGCGTCGATGTAGTGCGCTTCGAAGTCATGGGACTCGGCGACCAGCGCGCGCAGGTCTGCGACGCCGTATCGGCTGACGCCCGCGCCGAAGACACCTCCACGCACGAGCGCTGACAGCACGGTCCATCCGCCGGCGGATCCACCACGGATCGCGAGACGCGCAGGATCAGCTGCGCCGGATGCCGCAAGTCCGGCAGCCGCGGCGAGCACGTCATCGACGTCGACCACGCCCCACTGCCCGTTGAGGCGTTCACGATAGGCGCGGCCGTAACCGGTCGAGCCTCCGTAGTTGACATCCAGAACGCCGATGCCGCGACTGGTGAGATACGCGATCGCGGGCGAGGCTGCGCCGGCGACGTGCGCCGTCGGACCACCGTGCACGAGCACGATGTACGGAGGGCGCTCACCCTCGGGCGCCGTCGCCAAGGGATTCGTAGGCGGGTAGTCGAAGGCGTGCACAGGCCCGTGGGTCCCATCGATCGTGAGAGGACGTGCGACCGGCACCCAGGCCGGATCGAACGTGCCACCGCCACGCACCGAGGTGACCCGCCCATCCGCGGTGTCCACGAGCCAGAGACCAGCCGCGCTCGACGGGCCTGCACCGGTGATGAGGACGCGTGTGCCCGCCGCGTCCTCCACGCTGAGTCCGGCATTCATCGGCACGGTGAGCGTGCGCGTCGCGCCGTCGGGTGTGATCACCACGACCTCATCCGTGCCGTTCGTGCGCAGCGCCACGATGCTGCCGTCGGCGAGCGGCTGGTACCACCGCTGCCCGAGAACCCAGAGGCCACCGCCGGTGTCCGCGTCCGCCGGAGAGACGGGGGTGGGCCCGGCCGTGACCGAGAGGCCGTCGAGTTCGAGGCGCTGGAGGTTCCAGCGGCCGGTGGGATCATCTGCATAGAGGAGGGAGGTGTCGGAGAGCCACTCGGGCTGCAGAGCCGCCCGTGTCGGCGTCTGGGCGACAGCGCCGCCATCGATCTCCTGCACGCGCAGATGCGCGCTGTCCCAGGGCATCTGCCGCCCCGACCACTCCACAAACGCGACACGTGTGCCGTCGGGCGAGAGCGTCGGGTGCGCCCAGAACGCGGTTCCCTCGATGACCACGCGGATCTGCTCCGCATCCTCGGCCGCCCGCCCGTCGAGAGGGATCTCCACGATCGCACGCAGGTGCGGCTGCACTGTAAGGTCTTCACGCACCGCCAACAGTCGGCCGGACTGCACTCGCAGGCCACCGTGGCGTGGACCTGCGGGGGTCAGCGGTTCCGGTGCGCCGCCCGGAGACAGCCGATACACGCGCTGATCGGACGCCTCGACGAAGAACAGCGTGCCCGTCGCATCCGCCGTCCATGCACCGCCGCCGTACTCGTGGACCTTGGAGCGAGCGCTCCAGGGTGCAGGGAGCAGGTCGACGGTTCCGGATGCCTCGCCCCGACGGATCGTCACCCGTCCACGCTCCGCCGGGACCGACTCGCCCCACCAGATGTCATCCCCGACGAAGCGCGCCCCGTCGATGCGGGAGCCGGCGATCGCGAGATCTGCTGCGGTGAACGGAGAATCCCATGCACCGTACGGAGCGGTGTACGACAGAGCGGAACGGTCAAGCATTCTTCGAGCCTACGCGGGCTCCGCATTCCGGGCCTCGCGATCGGGCGTTCGGGGCGGCCCCGGTGGTTGCCGCATCATCGAGAGCCGGCGTGGGGTGCTCGCAACACCCCACGCGGATCTCAGACGGCGCGCAGGACCGCGACGATCTTGCCGAGAATGGTCGCTTCGTCGCCGAGGATCGGTTCGAACGCAGAGTTGCGGGGGAGCAGCCAGGTGTGGCCGTCCCTGCGGCGGAACGTCTTGACGGTGGCTTCGCCGTCGAGCATCGCCGCCACGATCTCACCGTTCTCCGCCGTGTGCTGTGCGCGCACGACAACCCAGTCGCCGTCACAGATCGCCGCGTCGATCATCGACTCGCCGGACACCTTGAGCATGAAGAGGTCTCCCTTGCCCACGAGCTGGCGGGGGAGAGGGAAGATCTCTTCGACGTGCTGATCGGCTGTGATCGGCACGCCTGCGGCGATCTGGCCGACGAGGGGGACGAGCGCCGCATCGCCCACGGACGGCGCGGTGTCTGCCGGGTTCTCGCCGGCGGTACCGGGGAGGTCGATGAGAACCTCCATCGCACGGGTCTTGCCGGGGTCGCGGCGCAGGTATCCACTCAGTTCGAGTTGTCCGAGCTGGTGCGTCACGCTCGAGAGCGACTTGAGACCCACAGCGTCGCCGATCTCTCGCATGCTCGGCGGATAGCCGTTCACCGCGATCGACGTCTGGATCACTTCGAGGATCGCCAGCTGCTTGGCGCTGAGGTTCTTGCGGCGCCGAGTACGCGCGACCTCTGCGTCGGACGATGCGGTGTCGCTCATGAGTGCTCCTTCGTCGTGATTGTCGCGTCGTGGGGGTCGGAACCCGTGATTTCGGCGGGAAACGCCCTCGCGGGCCGAATGTCTGAGGCCCGTGGTGGGCTGTGTTCATCGAAACCGTAGCCGATGTTCGGACGAAAACGGAATATCTGTTCGAGCGTGTCGAGATGGTTTCGAGGAGTTTTCTCGAACAAACCTTGACATGCGTTCGAAATCGAAGATATCTTCGGAACGTAGGTTCGCATTCGGCTCTCTCGGCCGAGAGTCGAATGCGAACACTGCGTCACACCTCTTCTAAGGAGCAGGCGACATGACCACCATGACCCTCACCCCGGCAACGCCCGTCCAGACGCGTCTGCGCATCACGGCGCGAGGTCGTCGGGTGCTGGCCGCTCTCATCGCGCTTCCGATCGCGATCGGGATCGCCGCCGCCGCTCTGAGCGGCGGCAGTGCGACGGCTTCTGCGGAGGCGAACGGTGGGGTGTCTTTCGAGACGGTCACGGTGGTTCCCGGTGACACGCTGTGGTCGATCGCGACGACGATCGCGCCAGAGGCTGATCCTCGCGACGTGATCGATGAGATCCGCCGGCTGAACCTTCTGCAGAGCGGTGCGCTCTCCGTCGGGCAGGAGCTCGCGCTGCCTGCCGCGTACACGAAGTAGAAGGTGCGGCATCCGTGGGCTGACACAGTGCGGAGCAGCCCATGGGTGCGGCCTACGATGGCAGGGTGACCGTTTCACTCGATGATCTCCCTCTTCGCGACGACCTTCGCGGTCTGCGTCCCTACGGCGCGCCGCAGGCGCCACTGCCTGTGGCGCTCAACGTCAACGAGAACACGCATCCGGTGCCCGAGTCGGTGGCGAGTGACATCCTCGACGACATCGCCGTCGCGCTGCGCGACGTGAACCGCTATCCGGATCGTGAGTTCACGACGCTCCGTGAAGGGTTCGCCGCGTACCTCGGACACAATCTGCAGGCAGAGAACATCTGGGCGGGTAACGGCTCGAACGAGGTTCTGCAGCACATTCTTCAGGCTTTCGCGGGCCCGGGACGGACAGCTTTCGGATTCGGACCGACGTACTCCATGTATCCGCTCCTCACGCAGGGAACCGGCGCGCGCTGGATCTCTGGCGTCAGGGACTCGGACTACTCGCTCACCGCAGACGACGCTGCAGCGCAGGTGCGAGCGGCGGACGCCGATGTCATCATCCTCTGCGCGCCGAACAATCCAACAGGCACGCCCCTCGGTCTCGACGTCGTCGAAGCCGTGTACGAGGCGGCCCGCGGCATTGTGATCGTCGATGAGGCGTACCAGGAGTTCGCTCCGAGGGAGTCGCCCTCCGCGCTGACTCTGCTCCCGGGGCGCCCACGCCTCGCGATCTCCCGCACGATGAGCAAGGCCTTCGCCTTCGCGGGTGCACGGGTCGGGTACCTCGCGGCCGACCCGGCGTTCATCGACGCGTTGCGCCTCGTCCGTCTGCCGTACCACCTCAGCGCCCTGACGCAGGCGGCAGCGGTCGCCGCGCTGCGGAACGCGCCAACGATGCTGTCGATGGTCGACGAGATCGTCGAGCAGCGTGATCGCATCTCCGCCACACTCGAAGCGCTGGGTTACACGCCGCACGAGTCCTGGTCGAACTTCGTTCTCTTCGGGGGCGTGACGGATCCCGCGGCAACCTGGCGTGCGCTCTACGATCGTGGCGTTCTGATCCGCGATGTGGGCATCCCCGGACACCTCCGTGTCACGGCCGGGACCGAGGCCGAGACCACCGCATTCCTGGACGCTCTCGCCTCGATAGGATCAGCAGCATGACCGCTCGTACCGCCCGCCGCACCCGTTCCACCTCCGAGTCGACCGTTGAGCTCGAGCTCAACCTCGACGGCACCGGTGTCAGCGACATCCACACGACGGTCCCCTTCTTCGACCACATGCTCACCGCCTTCGCGAAGCACTCGCTGACCGACCTCACGGTTCGCGCGACGGGTGACACCCACATCGATGCCCACCACACAGTGGAAGACATCTCCATCGTGCTCGGCCAGGCGATTCGCGATGCGCTTGGCGACAAGGCAGGCATCTCGCGCTACGGCGACGCCCTCGTGCCGCTGGACGAGGCGCTGGCTCAGGCCGTCGTCGACATCTCGGGTCGCCCGTTCCTGGTGCACGAAGGCGAGCCCGCCGGCTTCGAGTTCCACCTGATCGGCGGTCACTTCACCGGATCGCTCGTTCGCCACGTCTTCGAGGCGATCACGCTCAACGCCGGTCTCACCGTGCACGTGCGTGTGATCGGCGGACGCGATCCGCACCACATCGCCGAAGCCGAGTTCAAAGCGTTCGCGCGCGCATTCCGGCAGGCGAAGTCGATTGACCCGCTGGTTCAGGGAATCCCCTCCACCAAGGGTGCGCTGTGAGTGAGCGCCCCAAGGTCGTCGTCTACGACTACGGCTCCGGCAACGTCCACTCGGCGGTCAAGGCTCTGATCGCGGCGGGCGCGGATGCAGAGCTGTCGAACGACCGTACGGCGGCGATGGAGGCCGACGGCCTGCTGGTTCCCGGGGTCGGTGCGTTCGCGGCGGTGCGTGAAGCGCTTGCGGCGCATCGTGGCGAGGAGATCATCGGGCGACGCCTGGCAGGCGGACGCAAGGTGCTCGGCATCTGCGTCGGCATGCAGATCCTGTTCGAGCACGGCGTCGAGCGCGGCGTGAACGTCGAGGGTCTCGGTGAATGGCCGGGTACCGTGACCGAGCTTGATGCGCCGGTGCTCCCGCACATCGGCTGGAACACCGTCGAGCCGGGGGAGGGCAGTGTGCTCTTCCGCGGCATCGAGAACGAGCGTTTCTATTTTGTGCACTCGTACGCCTCCCAGCACTGGGAGCTCGACGTCATCCCACCGTTCCCCGGCCCCGCACTGACCTGGACGACCTACGGTTCGCCGTTCCTCGCCGCGGTCGAGAACGGGCCTCTCTCGGCGACGCAGTTCCACCCGGAGAAGTCGGGGGATGCCGGCATTCAGCTGCTCCGCAACTGGATCGGCTCGCTCTGACGCGCAGGGGGTTTTCGTGCTCGCGTTGCGGGCGTACGCTGAGCCCCTGTGTCATCGTTTTGAAGCCCGCGCGATAGCGGGCTACTCTCGGTTCTCGTGCCTCTCGGCGCGCCACCCCTGACTTCCGCACCAGCGCGTGATGACCGCGCCGGGCGCACTCTGATCAAAGGACGACATGAACGACTTCGCGTCAACCCCGGCCCTCACTCTGCTTCCGGCCGTCGATGTGGCCGGCGGCAAGGCCGTTCGCCTCACGCAGGGCGAGGCGGGCTCCGAGACGAGCTACGGCGACCCGATGGATGCGGCCGCGGAGTGGGCGGAGCAGGGTGCCGAGTGGATCCACCTCGTCGACCTGGATGCGGCGTTCGGCCGTGGCAGCAACACCGCCATCATCCGCAAGGTCATCAAGCAGTTCCGTGGGGTGAACGTGGAGCTTTCCGGTGGCATCCGCGACGACGCATCGCTCGAGGCGGCGCTGGACAGCGGCGCCGTGCGCATCAACCTCGGCACTGCGGCGCTGGAGAACCCTGAGTGGGCGGCAGATGTCATCGCGCGCTACGGCGAGGCGATCGCTGTGGGCCTGGACGTGCGCGGGACGACGCTCGCCGCGCGCGGCTGGACGAAGGACGCCGGTGACCTCTGGACGGTCCTCGACCGTCTCGAGGATGCGGGGTGCAGCCGGTACGTCGTCACCGACGTCACCAAGGACGGCACGCTGCGCGGCCCGAACCTGGAGCTCCTGCGCGAGATCGTGGGTCGCACCCCGAAGCCGGTGGTCGCGTCCGGTGGCATCGCGAACCTCGATGACATCGCCGCGCTGCGTGAGCTCGTCCCGCTCGGTGTCGAGGGCGCGATCGTCGGCAAGGCGCTGTACGCGGGTGCCTTCACGCTCGCGGAAGCACTGGACGTCGCCGGAGACTGACTCCGCCATGACCAGTCACCACGAGCATCACGGTCTCAACACCGGCGACTCCGCGGGCGTGCCCTGGGAGGGTCGCCGCTTCGAGGAGAACACGAGGGCGGATGACGACGGCTCCGCCGACCCTGCACTGCTCGATGCGCTGATCCGGTTTCGAGCGGGGGAGGCGAGCGAGACCGAGGTCGTCGACGCGTTCCGTTCAGCCCGGGTGCTCATCCCGCTGCTCGCGGAGAAGGGCGATGAGGGCGTCGGACCGACCGGCTTGAAGGTCGACAAGACGCAGGAGCTCTCGATCGTCACGGTGTCTGCGCCGGATGGGCGTCGGGTGCAGCCTGTGTTCTCGTCCGTGGAATCGATGTCCGCGTGGGATGATCTCGCGCGTCCGATTCCGGTCGAGGCGCGCCGCGCGGCGCTGGCGGCGTCCGCGGAGCAGACCGACCTCATCGTGCTCGACCCAGGATCCGCGACGGAGTTCGTCGTGCGTCGCCCCGCCGTGTGGGCGGTCGCGCAGGAGGAGCCGTGGGAGCCGAGCCCCGTCTCGCCCGCCGTGTTCGCCGCGCTCCAGGAGAGCGTCGCGACCGAGATGTGGGTCATCGACGTCGCGGTGGTTCCCGGAGATCCGGATGCCCGTATGCACGGCCCCGAACTGATCGTGGTCCTGGAGCTGGTGGATGGGCTGGAGCGGGAGCAGCTGGATGCCGTGCTGCAGCGGCTCGCGACCCGCTGGGCGGCCGATGACCGCATCGCGGTGCTCGTGGACTCGTTAACGGTCAAGCTCCGCCGCAGCATCTAGCCACGGCGGAGCTCTGAACGCGTCGGGGACGGGCCGTCAGTTGACGGGTCCGGTCCACTTCTCGCCGGGACCCTTGCCGATGGGGTCGGGAACAGCGGATGCTTCACGGAACGCCAGCTGCAGGGAGCGCAGCCCGTCGCGGAGCGAACGTGCGTGCATGTCGCTGATCTCGGGAGCGCTGGCGGTGACCAGTCCTGCGAGGGCGTTGATGAGCTTGCGCGCTTCGTCGAGATCCATCTCCGCGTCGGGGTCGTGGGCGAGGCCGACCTTGACGGCAGCCGCACTCATGAGATGGACGGCTGTGGTCGTGATCACCTCGACGGCAGGCACATCGGCGATGTCACGAGTCGCGGAGCTCGCTGCTTCTTCCTGACGCGCCCACTTCTCGTGGCGGTCGTCTGCGGACTCGTGCGCTGCCTGATTGGTCACTCTGCCTTGCTTTCTGTTAGACTCGTGCGGGCTCCGGGGCGTCATGCTCCGGACAGAAAGAGGATTCATTCCCACCCGCGCTTGCCGTTCCAGGCTACCGGGTCTTGCACTCCACCGGCGCGAGCCGGCAGAAAGGGTGCCAAGCCAGTATCTGAATGCTGGCGGGTGGGGCGATCCGATTTCGCCCGCAGTGCCTTCACTAAGGCGCCGCGGTGGCCGAAACCCCTCACCTAAGGAGCACCGCATCAGCGATCCCCGTACCAATGAGCGCATCCGCGTCCCCGAGGTCCGCCTCGTCGGCCCGGCGGGTGAGCAGATCGGCGTCGTCCGCATCGAGGCAGCCCTCCGCCTCGCGCAGGAAGCAGACCTCGACCTCGTCGAGGTTGCACCGAACTCCAAGCCGCCCGTGGTCAAGATCATGGACTACGGCAAGTTCAAGTACGAGGCTGCCCAGAAGGCGAAGGAAGCGCGTCGCAACCAGGCCAACACGATCCTCAAAGAGGTTCGCTTCCGCCTGAAGATCGAGGCGCACGACTACACGACCAAGCTCAAGCGCGCAGAGGGCTTCCTCCAGGCGGGCGACAAGGTCAAGGCCATGATCCTCTTCCGCGGTCGCGAGCAGTCGCGCCCGGAGCAGGGTGTGCGTCTGCTGCAGAAGTTCGCAGAAGACGTCGCCGAGTTCGGCACTGTCGAGTCCAACCCGACGATCGACGGTCGCAACATGGTCATGGTGGTCGCTCCGCTCAAGAACAAGTCCGAGGCGAAGGCCGAGCAGAACGCGGTGCGCGCTGCTGCGAAGAACGCCGCGCGCTCCGGTCAGAACGGCGCAGCCCCCGAGGCCGCGCCGGCTGAAGACGCGGAGTAATCCGCCCCACAGACTCCCGCACCGCGGGTTGACAACGTCGCCTGAAGAGGCGCCACCACGAAGGAAGAGAAGATGCCGAAGCAGAAGACCCACTCGGGTGCCAAGAAGCGCTTCAAGATCACCGGCAGCGGCAAGCTGAAGAAGCAGCAGGCTGGCATGCGCCACAACCTCGAGCACAAGTCGAGCCGTCGCACGCGTCGTCTGAACCAGGACCAGGTTCTGTCCCCGGCAGACGCCAAGGTCGCAAAGAAGCTTCTCGGCCGCTGAAACGCGTCCGATCTTTTAGGAAGAGGAACAACACGTCATGGCAAGAGTCAAGCGGGCAGTAAACGCCCACAAGAAGCGTCGCGTCATTCTCGAGCGCGCTTCCGGTTACCGCGGTCAGCGTTCGCGTCTGTACCGTAAGGCCAAAGAGCAGGTCATCCACTCGCTGGTCTACGCGTACCGTGACCGTCGCAAGCGCAAGGGCGACTTCCGTCGTCTGTGGATCCAGCGCATCAACGCTGCGGCCCGTCAGAACGGCATCACGTACAACCGCTTCATCCAGGGCCTCGGCCTCGCGGGTGTCCAGGTCGACCGCCGCATGCTCGCAGAGCTCGCAGTGAACGAGCCCGCGACCTTCGCGTCGCTGGTCGCGACCGCGAAGAACGCTCTTCCGGCCGACGTCAACGCACCGAAGTCGGCGGCGTAAGCGTTTCGCTCTTCCGAAGGGGCGCCCTCTTCTTGAGAGGGCGCCCCTTCGTCGTCTCCGATCGGCGCGCCTTGCGTGGCTCCCGAGGCGCGGTGGGTGGACTGCCTAAACTGGGGGAGTGCTGGAGAATCCTCGGTCCCCGCGTGTTCGCGCCGTTGCCAAGCTGACGAAACGCGCCGCGCGCAGCGACACCGGACTCTTTCTGCTGGAAGGTCCGCAGGCCGTCCGCGAGGCGTTGACGTATCGCCCGGATGCGATCGTGGAGCTGTATGCGACACCGCAGGGGTGGGAGAAGCATCCGGACATCCGCGACGCCGCGCAGGAGCATGGGGTGCGGGTTGATCTCGTGGCTGAGGACGTGCTGCGCGCGATGGCCGACACCGTCACCCCGCAGGGGCTGATTGCGGTGGCGCGTCAGACGCCGGCGTCGATGCGCGATATCTTCGCTGCCCGCCCGCGGCTGGTCGCGATCTGTGAAGAGGTGCGGGACCCCGGCAATCTGGGCACGATCATCCGCGCCGCGGATGCGGCAGGAGCAGATGCCATCGTTCTGACCGGGCGCACGGTCGATCCGTACAACCCGAAGGTCGTCCGCTCGACGACGGGATCCCTGTTCCATGTTCCCGTGTCGGTCGGAGGCGATCTCGCCGATGTCATCGAGGCCGCGCATCGTGCCGGCATGTCGGTCGTTGCCGCCGACGTCAAGGGTGACGATCTGCTCGCCGCCCGCGCGGAGGGAGCCTTGAGCGGTCCCACTGCATGGCTGTTCGGCAATGAGGCCAGAGGGCTGGAGGACGAAGCCCTCACACTCGTCGATCGTGTGCTGAAGCTGCCGATCTACGGCCGTGCGGAGTCGTTGAACCTCGCGACCGCCGCGAGCGTGTGTCTCTACGAGACAGCCTTCGCGCAGCGCGATCCCGCAGGCAGATAGGTATCCCGGTATACCGCTCGGTTACATCTCGGTAACCTCGACGGGGCACTCTGGCGCGTTCTCTCCCGTCTCCATAGGTTGGGATGCATGGATGCACACAGTCGTGATTCCGCGCTCGTCGTCGTCGAGAACGTGCAGAAGCACTACGGCGACTTTCAAGCACTGACGAACATCAACCTCACGGTCAACAAGGGCGAGGTCGTCGTCGTCATCGGTCCCTCGGGCTCCGGCAAGTCCACTCTGTGCCGCACGATCAACCGCCTGGAGACCATCACCAGCGGCTCGATTCGCATCGACGGGCGAGAGCTTCCCGCCGAGGGACGCGGACTCGCCAACCTCCGTGCCGATGTCGGCATGGTCTTCCAGTCGTTCAACCTGTTCGCGCACCTCACGATCCTCGAGAACGTCACCCTCGGCCCGATCAAGGTGCGCGGAATGAAGAAGGCGGATGCGGAGAAGGAGGCCATGGCGCTCCTCGAGCGCGTCGGCGTCGCGCAGCAGGCCGCGAAGCTTCCCGCCCAGCTCTCCGGCGGCCAGCAGCAGCGCGTCGCGATCGCTCGCGCCCTCGCGATGCATCCGAAGGTCATGCTCTTCGACGAGCCGACCAGCGCGCTCGATCCCGAGATGATCAACGAAGTGCTCGACGTCATGGTCGGCCTCGCCAAGGAGGGCATGACGATGATCGTCGTGACCCACGAGATGGGCTTCGCCCGGAAGGCCGCCAACCGCGTCGTGTTCATGGCCGACGGTCAGATCGTCGAGGAGGCCACGCCGGAAGAGTTCTTCACCAACCCGAAGAGCGCCCGCGCGAAGGACTTCCTCTCCAAGCTTCTCACCCACTGAGCGCCCCTACCCACGGCTCTCAGACGCAATGACCATCCTGAAGACCAAACGAAGGAGACGCACATGCGACGTACACGGACACTGGCAGGAATCGGGATCGCCGCCGCAGCGCTGCTCGCGCTGACCGCCTGCAACAGCGGATCGCCATCGGCGCCGGGAGGCGGCGATGCCACGGGCGGTGGCGACGCAGGGGATGACACGGGCACCTGGTTCGAGGTCGCCACGGACGTCACGCTGGAGGGAAGCCCGACCTTCGATGCGATGAAGGAGCGCGACGGGGTCGTCGTGGGCGTCAAGGAGGATCAGCCGAACCTCGGCTTCCTCGACGTGACGACGGGGGAGCGCACTGGCTTCGACATCGACATCGCGCGCTGGATCGCGGCATCCCTCGGCTTCAGCGAGGAGCAGATCGAGTTCAAGCCGATCGCCTCGGCGAACCGCGAGCAGGCGATCGTGAACGGCGACATCGACTACTACGTCGGCACGTACTCGATCAACGACAAGCGCAAGGAGCAGATCGACTTCGCGGGTCCCTACTTCATCACAGGGCAGGGGCTGCTGGTCGCCGCGGATGCTCCGGAGGCGACCAAGCTCGAGGACTTCAACGGCAAGACCGTGTGCTCGGCGACGGGGTCGACTCCGATCCAGAACATCAAGGCGAACTTCCCTGAGATCAAGACGCAGGAGTACGACCTGTACTCGGCCTGTGTGGAGGACCTCCTCAACGGTAAGGTCGACGCGGTCACGACCGACCAGGCCATCCTGATCGGTTACGCCGCGCAGTACCCGGATGAGATCAAGGTCACCGGCGGACTCTTCACGGAGGAGCGCTACGGTGTGGGCCTGCCGAAGGGTGATGACGCTCTCCGCGGATTCATCAACGACATGTTCACCGACGGCGGCGACATCTGGCAGGCGATCTTCGACAAGAACCTCGGTTCCTCGGGCATCAAGGTCAGCCAGCCGCAGGTCGACGCGTACTGACCGTCGTGGGGGTGACCGCTGATTCCAGCGGTCACCCCTGCTTCACCGCACGCCAACGCAGAAGGGGAGGGTGACGTGGACGTCATCTTCGGCAATCTCGACCTCTGGGGAGAGGCGATCGGCAACACGCTGCTCGTCTTCTTCGTCGGTGGTCTCATCGCCCTCGTGCTGGGGTTCCTGGTGGGCGCGATGCGCGTGTCACCCGTGCCCATCGCCCGCGGGGTCGGCACGGTGTACGTCAACCTCGTCCGCAACACGCCCCTGACTCTCGTCTTCTTCTTCTTTGTCTTCGGATACCCGCAGCTCGGCCTTCCGGAACTCTCGAACACGGTGCTCGGCATTCTCGCGATCGGCATCTACACGGCCACCTATGTGGCGGAGGTGCTTCGGGCCGGGATCAACACGGTCCCTGTCGGGCAGGCGGAGGCCGCTCGCGCGATCGGGCTGCCGTTCGGCCAGGTCATGACCCTCGTGATCCTGCCGCAGGCATTCCGCTCGGTCGTCCCGCCGATGATGAGCGTGTTCATCGCGCTGCTGAAGAACACCACGGTTGCCGCGGGATTCTCGATCGCCGAGCTCGCCGCTCTGCGGGCAACCATCAACGACGCCGCCGACCGCCCGGGTAACCCGATGGAGGTTCTGCTCTGGGTCGCGGTCGTATTCGTGATCCTGGTGCTGGGCCTCAGCGCCGTGCAGCGAACGCTCGAGAACCGATGGAGGATCGCGCGATGACTTCCGTGCTCTATGACGTCCCGGGCCCTCGGGCGATCGCCCGCAACCGCGTTCTGGCGGTTGTGACCGTACTCGTCGTGCTCGCTGCGATCGGCTTCATCGTGTATCGCATGGCTGTCACCGGCCAGTTCTCGCCGGAGAAGTGGTACGTCTTCACGTTCACGAACGTGTGGAACGGCATCCTGCGCGCACTCGGTGCGACACTGGCCGCCTTCGGGCTCGCGGCGGTGCTGAGCGTGGTGCTCGGCTTCGTTCTCGCGATCGGACGCCTGTCGGACCATGCGTGGGTGCGGGTGCCGGTGACGGTCATCACGGAGCTGTTCCGTGCCGTTCCGGTGCTCGTGTTCATGATGCTGCTCTACTACGGACTGCCCGTCCTCGGGATCAGGATGGATCCGTACTGGGCGGTTGTGCTCGCGCTCATGGCGTACAACGGCTCGGTGCTCGCCGAGGTCCTCCGCGCCGGCATCGAGGCGCTGCCGCGGGGGCAGAAAGAGGCCGGCTACGCGATCGGTCTGCGCAAGAGCGGGGTCATGCGACTGATCCTGTTCCCGCAGGCGGTGCGGGCGATGCTGCCCGTGATCGTCGCGCAGCTCGTCGTGACGATGAAGGACACCGCACTCGGCTTCATCATCACGTACCCCGAGCTCCTCTATTACGCCAAGCAGCTCACGGCCCAGCAGGGCCGGCCGATCCTGCAGTCGGCGTTCGTCATCGGCGGCATCTACATCGTGATGTGTCTGATCCTCGCCGGCATCGCGAAGTGGGTGGAGGTGCGTACGCGGCACTCGCCGAAGGTGCGCGGAGCGCAGCCAGACGTCGAGGACGACCCTCGTCTGCACGAGGAGTCGACCGTCACCGAACTCATCGTTGCGCAGAAAGACCAGCGTCGACGCCGGCGGTGACGACGGCGCACCGGGCGCGCCCCGGTAGACTCGGTTCTCGTGTCGGATGCTCCAGAAATCACCCCAGAAGCGGTAGAAGCCGCCGTCGCCGCGGCGATCGCCGCGATCGATGCCGCAACCACGACGACCGAACTGAAGGCGGCCCGCGCCGCCCACGTCGCGGAGGGCTCGCCGCTCGCGGTGCTCAACGCCTCGATGCGTCAGGTCGCACCGGAACACAAGGCCGCGTTCGGCAAGCTCGTCGGCCAGGGCCGCGGCCAGGTCACGAAGGCGCTCGCGGCGAAGGAAGAGCAGCTTGCTGCGGCAGAGGTCGCCGAGAAGCTCGAGGCGGAGCGCATCGACATCACGGCTGTCGCATCGCGCACCCGTGTCGGCGCGCGGCATCCGCTCACCCTTCTGCAGGACCAGGTCAGCGAGATCTTCGTCGGCATGGGATGGGAGATCGCCGAGGGGCCAGAACTCGAGCACGAGTGGTTCAACTTCGACGCACTGAACTTCGACGTCGACCACCCTGCTCGTCAGATGCAGGACACGTTCTTCGTCGACCCGGCCGATCGTCACCTCGTGATGCGCACGCACACGAGCCCGGTGCAGGTGCGCTCGATGCTCGACCGTGAGGTGCCGATCTACGTGCTGTGCCCCGGCCGTGTGTACCGCACCGACGAGTTCGACGCCACGCACCTTCCGGTCTTCACCCAGTTCGAGGGTCTCGTGATCGACAAGGGCATCACGATGGCACATCTCAAGGGCACGCTCGACCACTTCGCGAAGCTGCTCTTCGGCCCGGAGGCGAAGACGCGCTTCCGCACCAACTACTTCCCGTTCACCGAGCCGTCCGCCGAGCTCGACCTCTGGCACCCGACCTTCAAGGGCGGCGCGCGCTGGATCGAGTGGGGCGGATGCGGAATGGTCAACCCGAACGTGCTGCGCGCGGCGGGTATCGACCCTGAGGTCTACAGCGGCTTCGCCTTCGGGATGGGCATCGAACGCGGGCTCATGTTCCGCAGTGATGTGAAAGACATGCGCGACATGGCCGAGGGCGATGTGCGCTTCAGCGAGCAGTTCGGGATGGTGGTGTGATGCGCGTCCCGCTTTCGTGGTTGCGTGAGTACGTCGAGGTCGCAGCGGATGCGACGCCGGACGATGTCCTGGCGTCCTTCGTGTCGGTCG
Organism: Microbacterium keratanolyticum; assembly: GCF_016907255.1. Taxonomy (NCBI): domain Bacteria; kingdom Bacillati; phylum Actinomycetota; class Actinomycetes; order Micrococcales; family Microbacteriaceae; genus Microbacterium; species Microbacterium keratanolyticum. The sequence continues at coordinate 2,660,269 of NZ_JAFBBQ010000001.1, forward strand.
GTTTCGAAGAAGAGGACATCCACCGCTTCGAGATCGAGGGACCCGTCGTCGTCGGACAGGTCGTCTCCTTCGAGGAGGAGCCGCAGTCCAACGGCAAGACGATCCGCTGGTGCCAGGTCGACGTGGGCGAGGCGAACGGCGGCGTCCGCGGCATCGTCTGCGGAGCGTCGAACTTCGCCGTCGGAGACAAGGTCGTCGCGACTCTTCCCGGTGCTGTGCTGCCCGGTCCCTTCCCGATCGCGGCGCGCAAGACGTACGGCCATGTGTCAGACGGCATGATGGCCTCGGCGCGCGAGCTGGGTCTCGGCGAGGAGCACAACGGCATCATCGTGCTCGCAGACCTCGGAATCGATGCGCCCGTCGGTACGGACGCGATCGCGCTCCTCGGTCTCGATGACGTCGCGGTCGAGGTCAACGTGACGCCGGACCGCGGCTACGCGTTCTCGCTCCGCGGCATCGCCCGCGAGTACTCCCACGCCACCGGGGCGGAGTTCCGCGACCCGGCCGCGCGCGATTTCGCGGAGCTGGCGCCCGGCGCCGGCTTCCCGATCGTCGTCGACGACCAGCAGCCGATCCGCGGACGCGTGGGTGCGAGCGAGTTCGTCGCGCGGGCCGTCCGCGGCGTCGACCCTTCTCGACCGACTCCGCCATGGATGGTCGCACGCCTGACGCTTGCGGGCATGCGCTCGCTCGGTGTGCTGATCGACATCACCAACTACGTGATGCTGGAGCTCGGCAACCCCGTGCACGGCTACGACCTCGACAAGCTCTCCGGTGGCATCACGGTGCGCCGCGCGGCTTCGGGCGAGAAGATCGAGACGCTGGACGGCCAGGTGCGCACCCTGCACGTCGAGGATCTTCTCATCACGGACGAATCCGGACCGATCGGCATCGCCGGCGTCATGGGCGGTGCGACGACCGAGATGACCGAGACGACGCGCAACGTGCTCATCGAGGCGGCGACCTTCGACCCGACCACGATCGCCCGCTCCGCACGACGTCACAAGCTGCCCAGCGAGGCGTCGAAGCGCTTCGAGCGCGGCGTCGACCCGCTCATCCCGTTCGTGGCCGCACGGCGCGTCGCCGATCTCATGGTCGAGTTCGCAGGCGGAACCCTGGACGAGCTCGGCGGTGCGGTGTTCGCGGAGGTCTTCATCGAGGGCATCCACCTGCCCGCAGGCTTCGTCGCCGGGCTGATCGGCGTCGACTACACGGCAGACGAGATCGTCGGGGCGCTCGAGACGATCGGCGCCGAGGTCACGGAGGAAGACGGCACCGGCTGGCACGTCATTCCGCCGAGCTGGCGGCCGGACCTCACCGACAAGTGGACGCTCGCAGAAGAGGTCGCGCGCATCCACGGCCTCGACCGCATTCCTTCGGTGCTGCCGACGCCGTCGGGCGGGCGCGGTCTCACGCTCCTGCAGCAGGGGCGTCGCCGTGTGGCAGACGCGCTCGCGGCGGCGGGCTTCGTCGAGACGCCGGCCTTCCCGTTCACGACCGACACGAGCAACGACCTGCATGGTTCGGCATCAGGAGAGCACCTGCCGAGCATCCGCCTGGCCAACGCTCTCGACGGCCAGGCCCCGTTCCTCCGACGTTCGCTGATTCCGGGACTGCTGACGACCGCGCACCGCAACATCTCGCGCGGCATGGTCGACCTGGCCATCTTCGAGACCGGCACCGTCTTCCTCCCCGAACCCGGTGTGCAGTACGGCACCGCTGAGGTGCCGCCGCTCGGCGCACGGCCGTCGGATGAGGTGCTCGCGCAGCTGAACGCCTCGATCCCGCCGCAGCACCGCCACGTCGCCGTGCTGCTGACCGGCAACATCATCCCGCGGCAGCCGGGTCGCGCCGCCGAGGCCGCAGACCTCGCGGACGCCCTCGACGCCGTGCGAGTGATCGCCACCGCAGCGGGTGTCGACATCGACGTCGTGCAGGGTGAGCGTGCAGCGCTCCACCCGGGACGCACCGGCGTGCTGAGTGTGCGCGGTGAGGAGATCGGCTACGTGGGCGAGCTGCACCCGACGGTAGCCGCGGATGCAGATCTTCCCGCCCGGGCCGTCGTGCTCGAGCTGGATCTCGATCGTGTGCTGACCCTCGCCGGTGAGCGTGTCGTCGTCGAGTCGCTGTCGACATATCCTGCGGCGACGCAGGACGTCTCGCTCGTTGTGCCCGCCACGGTGCCCGCGGCAGACGTCCGCGCTGCTCTCGTCGAGGGTGCGGGTGCGCTGCTGGAATCGGTGCGTCTGGTCGACGACTACCGCGGTGAGGGCGTGCCGGGCGACGCGAAGAGCCTGAGCTTCGCGCTGCGCTTCCGTGCGCCGGATCGTACGCTCACGGCGGCAGAGGCGTCAGAGGCGAAGCTCGCCGGTGTCGCCGTGGCGGCCGAGCGCTTCGGCGCCACCCTGCGCGAGTAGGTCGCAGAAGAACTGTGAAAGGCGGGCAGCCCGAGAGGGCGTGCCCGCCTTTCTCGTGCGCCCACAGCGAACCCGCTTCCCTTGCGGGGCGGATGCTGGTGGCATGGCGACATGACGGACGTTCTCATCCTCGGTGGAACCGGATGGCTGTCGGGCCGCGTCGCCGCGGGATGGGTGGCAGCGGGCGCTGCGGTGACGTGTCTGGCGCGGGGCGCGCGTTCGGCGCCCGCCGGCACCACGCTCGTGCAGGCCGATCGTGACGATCCGGATGCCTATGCGGAGGTCGCCGGGCGAGAGTGGGACGAGGTGGTCGACATCTCCTCCCAGGCGTCGCACGTCGCGGCTGCGGTGCAGGCTCTCGGCGAGCGGGCGGCACGGTGGACGTACGTGTCGAGTGCCTCGGTGTACAGCGACGACGAGACGATCGGAGTGGATGAGTCGGCTCCGAGGCATCTGCCCGCGCAGCCCGGAGACGAGTATGAGTACGGTGCGCAGAAGGTCGCCGCGGAGGACGCCGTCGCGAGGCTCGGAGACCGTGCGCTGATCGTGCGCCCGGGCCTCGTCGTCGGCACGGGGGATCCGAGCGACCGGTTCGGCTACTGGTCGGCGGCTTTCGCGCGCGCCGGCGCCGGGACGGTCCTGCTGCCGGAGACGGACGGGCGCCACGCACAGGTCATCGATGTCGAGGATCTGGCCCGATACATCGTGGATGCTCGTCATTCCGGCGTCGTCAACGCGATGGGGGATGTCCTGCCGTTGGGGGACCTTCTCGCTCGCATCCGGACGATCGCCGGCCACACGGGTGACATCGTGACGGCACCGGACGAATGGCTGGTCGCCCGCGACGTGCAGTACTGGATGGGCGCGCGCTCGCTCCCGCTGTGGCTGCCGGCCGACATGCCGGGGTTCATGGCGCGCTCGAACAGGCGCTTCGTGCAGACCGGCGGCGAGCTGTCGCCGCTGGAGGCGACGATCCGCCGTGTGCGTGCGGACGAGGAGGCTCGCGGCATCGATCGTGAGCGCCGGGCAGGACTGACACGCGCCGACGAGAGGGAACTCCTGCAGCGGATAGACTGCCCGCAGTGACACGGGGTGCCGCGCCATCGCGGCTGAGAACAGACCCGTCGAACCTGATCTAGTTCGTACTAGCGAAGGGATGTCGCAATGAGCGATCGTCTGCGTGTGCCATCATCCGTCTCTGCCGCCCGCACGGGCGCGCCGTTCATTCCGCGAGTGCTCAGCATCGCGGGGAGCGATCCGTCCGGCGGGGCGGGGATCCAGGCCGATCTGAAATCCATCTCGGCCAACGGCGGATTCGGGATGGCCGCGCTCACCGCTCTGACTGCCCAGAACACGCAGGGGGTGCGCGACGTGCATGTGCCTCCGGTGTCGTTCCTCCGTGCGCAACTGGAGGCGCTCGCCGTAGACATCCAGATCGATGCGGTCAAGATCGGGATGCTCGCGAACGAGGACGTCATCGTCGAGGTGGGGCGCTGGCTGGCGGAGGTGCGCCCCGAAGTCGTCGTGATCGATCCGGTCATGGTTGCCACGAGTGGTGACCGCCTGCTGGATCCTGCGGCAGAGGATGCGCTACGCAGGCTGCTGCCGCTCGCGCACCTGGTGACACCGAACCTTCGTGAGCTCGCGGTGCTCACCGGCCGGGAGATCGGTGAGGAGTGGGACGCGGCGCTGGATGCTGCGGAGCAGCTGTCGCTCGATCTCGGCACCGCCGTGCTCGTGAAGGGCGGGCACCTGGCGGGCGCCCACACTCCCGATGCCCTGGTCGATGCTGCTCGTGCGCTCCGGCAGGAGTTTCCCGGGTCGCGCATCGACACCACGCACACGCACGGGACCGGATGCTCGCTGTCATCGGCGCTGGCCACGCGTCGCGCGTCCGGCGAGGACTGGCCGACCGCCGTGGCCTCTGCACGTGCGTGGCTGCGGGAGTCGCTGGAAGCGGCAGACGAGCTGCAGGTCGGGAGCGGAAGCGGACCCGTTCATCACTTTGCCGGCCTCTGGGCGCGGGGGAGCGTGATGACGCGTCCCCAGGCCGAGCAGCTCGCCTCCGACTGGTGGGAGATCATTCGACCGATTCGTGATGGCATCGACGAGCTGCCCTTCATCCGTGCACTCGCGGACGGCACGCTCGCGCACGCGCCGTTCGTGTTCTACCTGGCACAGGACGCGCTCTACCTCCGGGAGTACGCCCGCGTGCTCGCGGAGGCGGCGCGCATCGCCCCGACGTCCGAGGAGCAGGCGTTCTGGGCGGGATCCGCACAGGGCGCGATCGCCGGGGAGCTTGAACTGCACGCCTCCTGGCTCACCCCCGCACAGGGCATCACCGCAGAGACATTCGCCGCCGCGCAGGCTCCGGCGACCACCGCCTACCTTGACCACCTCCGTGCGACCGCCTTCGACGGCGACTACGCCGTGCTGATCGCCGCGCTCCTCCCGTGCTTCTGGCTCTATTCCGATCTAGGAGAGCGCCTGCACGCGGGAGCCTTCGGCGAGTACGCTCGCGATCCGGAGCACCCCTACGCCTCCTGGCTCGCGACCTATGCCGATCCCGCGTTCGCCGAGTCCACCCAGCAGGCGATCGCCTTCGTCGCGCAGGCCGCCGCCTCCGCGAGCCCGGAGATGAGAGAGCGGATGCTGCGCGCGTTCACCGCCGCGTCGCAGCACGAGCTCGCCTTCTTCGCCGCGCCGCTCACCGTCGCACTGTGACGGCGAGATGACGGTGTGATTTGCGCAGGTCGGGCGCGGCGCGTTATCGTCGCGGCATGCGCTCGGCCTCTCACACCGCTCCGACACTCGTCTCGAGTGTTGCTGGTGCGCGCCGACGTCAGGGCGGACGCCGACTTTAGGCGACCCCTGCGCTCCTGCCTTCGGCGGGATGAGTGCCGGTGTCGCCGCCCCGGTCCCTCCAGCTCCGACCGTTAAGGTAGATACATGACGTATTCCGTCGCCGTCTCCGGCGCATCCGGCTATGCGGGTGGCGAGATTCTTCGCTTGCTCGCCGGCCACCCCGACATCGAGATCCGCACAGTGACCGCGCATTCCAATGCCGGCCAGCCGCTCATCGAGCACCAGCCGCACCTGCGTTCGCTCGCACATCTCACGCTGCAGGACACGACGCCCGCGATCCTCGCCGGTCACGACATCGTGTTCCTCGCGCTGCCGCACGGCCAGTCCGGCCAGTACACCGACGCGCTCGGCGACACTCCGCTCGTCATCGACGCAGGAGCCGATCATCGCCTCACCTCGCAGGACGCGTGGGACGCCTTCTATGGCGGCGCGTTCCACGAGCCCTGGTCCTATGGCGTTCCGGAGCTTCTCGTCGACGGGACCAAACAGCGTTCGCACCTGGTCGGCGCGCGGCGCATCGCCGCTCCCGGATGCAACGCCTCGACTGTGAGCCTCAGCCTTGCGCCGGGCGTCGCCGCCGGTGTCATCGATCCGTCTGACATCGTGGCCGTCCTTGCCGTGGGGCCTTCAGGTGCGGGCAAGAGCGCGAAGACCAACCTGCTCGCGAGCGAGATCCTCGGCTCCGCGAACCCCTACGCGGTCGGAGGCACCCACCGCCACATCCCCGAGATCCGGCAGGCGCTCGCCGCGGCATCCGGAGCGGCCGACGATCGCATCCGCATCTCCTTCACCCCGGTCCTCGTGCCGATGTCGCGGGGAATCCTCGCTACCGTCACGGCACCGATCGTCGAGGGAACGAGCGACGCGCAGATCCGCGCGGCGTGGCAGGACGCCTACGGTGACGAGACCTTCGTGCAGCTGCTGCCCGAAGGGCATTTCCCGCGCACGGCTGACGTGCTCGGTGCGAACACGGCGCTGATGGGCCTCGCGATCGACCGTGCGGCGAACCGCGTCACGATCGTCACCGCGGTCGACAACCTCGTCAAGGGCACCGCGGGCGCGGCCGTCCAATCCATGAACATCGCGTTGGGTCTTCCCGAGGGCACCGCGCTCAGCACGAACGGAGTAGCCCCGTGAGCGTCACCGCCCCGCAGGGATTCGAAGCGGCGGGAGTCGCCGCAGGCCTCAAGTCGACAGGCAAGCCCGACGTCGCCGTGGTCGTGAACCGGGGCCCCCGCAAGGTCGGCGCCGCGGTGTTCACGAGCAACCGCGCCAAGGCCAACCCGATCCTGTGGTCGCAGCAGGTGGTCGCCGATCGCGTCGTCGAGGCCGTCGTGCTGAACTCCGGGGGAGCGAACTGCTTCACCGGCGAGTTCGGTTTCCAGACCACGCATCAGACGGCGGAGAAGGCCGCGGAGCTGCTGGGCATCAGCGCCGGCGACGTCGTGGTCTGCTCCACCGGGCTGATCGGCGTCGGCGACGAGACGTTCCGCGCCAATGTGCTGGCCGGAGTCGAGGCCGGCATCGCGGCGCTCAGCGCGGACGGTGGGCAGAGCGCCGCCGAGGCCATCATGACGACCGACTCCGTCTCCAAGACGGCAGTCGTCCAGGGCGACGGCTGGACGATCGGCGGCATGGCGAAGGGCGCGGGCATGCTCGCACCGGGACTCGCCACGATGCTCGTCGTGATCACGACCGACGCCGACCTCGAGGCCTCCGAGGCGGATGCGCTGCTGCGTCGCGCGACGGGCGTGACGTTCGATCGCCTCGATTCGGACGGCTGCATGTCGACGAACGACCAGGTCACCCTCCTCGCGAACGGTGCATCGGGTGTCCGTCCCGATCTCGACGAGTTCGCGGCAGCGCTCACCGCGCTGAGCCAGGAGCTGGCACAGAAGCTGCAGGGCGACGCCGAGGGCGCCAGCCATGACATCACGATCGAGGTCCGCGGCGCTGCGAGCGAAGACGATGCGGTCGAGGTCGGCCGCTCCGTCGCTCGCAACAACCTCTTCAAGGCCGCCATCTTCGGCAACGACCCCAACTGGGGCCGGGTGCTCGCCGCGATCGGCACGACCCGTGCCGATTTCGACCCCTACAACGTCGATGTCTTCATGAACGGCGTCCGCGTCTGCACGGCAGGAGGGCCCGATCGCCCGCGCGAGGAGGTCGATCTGACCCCGCGCGCGACGCACCTCGTCATCGACCTGCTGGTCGGCGAGGCCACCGCCACGATCCTCACCAACGACCTCACACACGACTACGTTCACGAGAACAGCGCATACGCCTCATGACCGACATCCAGGACACTCCCGCCGGAGTCGCCGCCGAGAAGGCGACGACCCTCATCGAGTCGCTGCCGTGGCTGAAGAAGTTCCGCGACCAGATCGTCGTCGTCAAGTACGGCGGTAACGCGATGGTCTCGGACGAGCTTCAGGACGCGTTCGCGCAGGACATCGCCTACCTCCGCTACGTCGGCGTGCAGCCGGTCGTCGTGCACGGCGGCGGCCCGCAGATCTCGAACATGCTGGATCGCCTCGCGATCCCCAGCGAGTTCAAGGGCGGCTACCGCGTCACGAACACCGAGGCCATCAGCGTGGTGCGGATGGTGCTGACCGGACAGGTCAACCCGCAGCTGGTCGGCAAGATCAACTCGCACGGCCCGATCGCGACCGGGCTCAGCGGCGAGGACGCCGGCCTCTTCGGCGGGCGCCGCCGCGGCGTCATCGTCGACGGCGAAGAGGTCGATCTCGGGCGCGTCGGCGACGTCGTGCAGGTCGACCCGACTCCGGTGCTCGATCACCTGGCTGCGGGGCGCATCCCGGTCGTCTCGAGCATCGCCCCCGACCTCGACAACCCCGGACAATCGCTCAATGTGAATGCGGATGCGGCTGCCGCCGCGCTCGCGGTCGCGCTCGGTGCGGCGAAGCTGGTGATCCTGACGGACGTGCCCGGCCTCTACGCGGACTGGCCGAACCGTGACTCGCTCGTGTCGCATCTGACCTCCGAGGAGCTCACCGAGATGCTGCCGCGACTGGAGTCCGGCATGATCCCGAAGATGCGCGCCTGCCTGGACGCTGTCGAGCAGGGCGTCGACGCGGCGGCCATCATCGATGGGCGTGTGCCGCACTCGGTGCTCGTGGAGCTGTTCACCAGCAAGGGAATCGGAACTGAAGTTGTTGCAGGAAAGGCAGTGAAATGAGCGGTTGGCAGGATGACGCCCAGCGCGACCTGATCAAGAATGTCGGCCCGCGGATGGAACTGCTGACACGCGGTGAAGGTGCTCACGTCTGGGACGGCGACGGACGTCGCTACCTGGACTTCCTCGCCGGCATCGCGGTGAACTCGCTAGGCCACGCGCACCCCGTTTTCGTCGAGGCGATCTCCCGCCAGGCGGCGACGCTGGTGCACATCTCGAACTACTTCGCCTCCCCGCCGCAGCTCGCGCTGGCTGCACGCCTCAAGCGCCTGGCGGGCACGGGTGAGGAAGGGCGCGTCTACTTCTCGAACTCGGGCGCCGAAGCCAACGAGGCCGCCTTCAAGCTGGCCCGCCTGCACGGCGGCGCGGCCCGGCCGCGCATCATCGCGCTCGACAACGCCTTCCACGGTCGCACGATGGGCTCCCTCGCGATGACCGCGAAGCTGGCGATGCGCGAGCCGTTCCTTCCGATGCCCGGGGGCGTCGAGCACATCCCGGCCACGATCGAAGCGCTCGAAGCCGCGATCGATGACAGCGTGGCTGCCGTCATCGTCGAGCCCATTCAGGGCGAGGCGGGCGTCGTCGAGCTGCCTGAGGGGTACCTCGCCGCCGCTCGCGCACTCACCACGAAGCACGGTGCGCTGCTGATCATCGATGAGATCCAGACCGGCGCCGGACGCACCGGTGCCTGGTTCGGCTACCAGCACGAGGGCATCGTGCCCGATGCGATCACCCTGGCGAAGGGCATCGGTGGCGGGTTCCCGATCGGCGCGATCGTGACGTACGGAGCGGCCAGCCAGCTGTTCACCCCGGGAAGCCACGGTTCCACCTATGGGGGCAACCCGCTGGGAACGGCTGTGGCGGATGCTGTCCTCGGAGAGATCGAGAACGCGGGACTCGTGGAGAACGCCGCTCTTCGCGGCGCCCAGGTGCGGACGGTCATCGAAGAGGTCGGTTCTCCACTCGTCGTCGGCGTGCGCGGCCGCGGTCTGCTGATCGGTGTCGCCCTCGCGGCACCGGTCGCCGGTGAGATCGTCGCCGCCGCACAGCGTCTCGGACTGATCGTCAACGCGGCGAACCCGTCGACGGTGCGAATCGCACCGCCACTCAACATCGGCGACGCCGAGATCGCGGAGTTCCGCACACTCTTCGCTGCCGCTCTCGCCGAGGTCGAGGCATCCACGCCCGCAGCAGCAGCATCCTCGACCGGCGCCACGACCGCCGACTCCGGAAAGGTTCCCGCATGACGCGCCATCTCCTTCGCGACGACGATCTGACGTCGGCCGAGCAGACCGAGATCCTCGATCTGGCCCTCGAGCTGAAGAAGGATCGTTTCGCCAACAAGGCCCTCGCAGGTCCGCAGACGGTCGCCGTCATCTTCGACAAGTCCTCGACGCGTACCCGCGTGTCCTTTGCCGTGGGAATCGCGGATCTCGGCGGCTCGCCGCTGATCATCTCGACCGCGAGCAGCCAGCTCGGCGGCAAGGAGACTCCCTCCGACACCGCCCGGGTGCTTGAGCGTCAGGTCGCCGCCATCGTCTGGCGCACCTACGCGCAGTCGGGCCTGGAAGAGATGGCGGCGGGCACGCGCGTCCCCGTGATCAACGCGCTGTCTGACGACTTCCATCCGTGTCAGCTGCTGGCTGATCTGCTCACGATCCGCGAGCACAAGGGCGAGCTCGCCGGCCTCACGCTGTCGTTCTTCGGTGATGGCCGCAGCAACATGGCGCACTCCTATGTGCTGGCCGGCGTGACCGCCGGCATGCACGTGCGGGTCGCATCGCCCGTCGAGTATGCGCCGCGTGCCGACGTCGTAGCCGCCGCGCAGGCACGCGCAGCGGAGACCGGCGGATCCATCACGCTTCTCACCGACCCTCAGGAAGCGGCGGTCGGCGCGGATGTCGTCGTCACCGACACCTGGGTTTCGATGGGCAAGGAAGAAGAGAAGATCGCGCGCCTGCGCGACCTCGGCCGGTACAAGGTCACGACGGAGACGATGAGTCTCGCCGATCCGGAAGCGATCTTCATCCACTGCCTTCCCGCAGACCGCGGCTACGAGGTCGACACGGACGTGATCGACGGACCGCAGAGCGTCGTCTGGGATGAGGCTGAGAACCGTCTGCACGCGCAGAAGGCTCTTCTGGTGTGGCTGCTCGGGAAGCAGGACGAGAAGTGAGCGGCACCGGCGGAACAAACGAGGGTGCACTCTGGGGTGCGCGCTTTGCAGGCGGACCCGCACCCGAGCTGGTCGAGCTCAGCCGATCCACGCACTTCGACTGGATTCTCGCGCCGTATGACATCGCAGGATCCCATGCGCACGCCAAGGCGCTCGCGGCCGCCGGCTACCTCGAACCCGAGGAAGAGCAGCGGATGCACGAGGGACTCGACGCCGTCGCGCGTGCTGTCGCGGATGGTTCGCTGCGACCGCAGCCGGGCGATGAGGATGTGCACGGAGCGCTGGAGGCAGCGCTCATCGCGGAGCTCGGTCCGGAACTCGGCGGACGACTTCGCGCCGGTCGCAGTCGCAACGATCAGATCGCGACGCTCGTGCGCATGTACCTGCTCGATCATGCGCAGGTGATCGCGCGTGACATCCTGCGCCTCATCGACGCGCTGGTTGCGCAGGCCGAGGCGCACCCGGATGCGATCCTTCCGGGACGCACGCACCTTCAGCACGCACAGCCCGTCTTGCTGGCGCATCACCTCCAGGCCCACGGCTGGCCGCTCGTTCGCGAGCTCGAGCGTCTTGTCGACTGGCGTGCGCGCGCGGTGGTCTCGCCGTACGGTGGGGGAGCGCTGGCAGGCTCCACGCTGGGCCTCGACCCCGAACTCGTCGCACGGGAGCTCGGGCTGGAGCGTCCGGCCGAGAACTCCCTCGACGGCACCTCGGCGCGCGACGTCGTCGCGGAGTTCGCCTTCATCTCGGCGATGATCGGCGTCGACCTCTCGCGTCTGTCCGAGGAGATCATCCTCTGGAACACCCGCGAGTTCGGCTTCGTGACTCTCGACGACGGCTACTCGACGGGGTCGAGCATCATGCCGCAGAAGAAGAACCCCGACATCGCCGAGCTCGCGCGCGGCAAGTCGGGGCGTCTGATCGGCAACCTCTCCGGCCTCATGGCGACGCTCAAGGGTCTTCCGCTTGCGTACAACCGGGATCTGCAGGAAGACAAGGAGCCGGTCTTCGACTCGGTGCAGACGCTCGAGGTCGTCCTGCCTGCCTTCACGGGCATGGTCGCGACGCTGCGCTTCGACACCGATCGGATGGCCGAGCTTGCGCCGCAGGGATTCTCGCTTGCAACGGACGTCGCCGAGTGGCTCGTCAAGCAGCGCGTGCCCTTCCGAGATGCCCACGAGATCTCCGGGGCGCTCGTTCGCGCCTGTGAGGAGGCGGGTATCGGACTCGAGGATGCGTCGGATGAGCTGCTCTCTCAGGTGTCGTCGCATCTCACTCCGGCCGTTCGGGAGGTTCTGAGCATCGAAGGTTCGGTGGCTTCCCGCACGGGAGCCGGTGGTACGGCACCGATTCGTGTCACGGAGCAGCGCGCCGAGCTGGTCGCTCGCGCGCAGGCTGCCGCGCACGCGCTGGGGCTCTGACTCCACGCAGGTTCAGCAGCTCATTCACCCCGGTTCCCTGCACAGCGCAGGGGCCGGGGTGAACTGCATCCGAACGTATGTCGACAACTTCTTGATTTCATAAAGTTGTATACCCTTCTCCGGTGAGACTGGGATCGCGGTACTCCTCCGCAATCCCAACCTCACGGAGATGAAAATGCCCCGGTTTCGACGTGCGCTCGGCGCGACCTCGACGACGCTGATCGCTACAGGACTCGCAGTCGTCGCGCCCTCTGCAGCGCAGGCCGCCGAGTACAAGGAACTGCCTGACGGAACGCACACCACCAAGACGCTGGTCATCGGGATCGATGGTGCAAGCTTCGACTTCATGGCACCCGAGGCCATGCCGAACCTGACCTCGCTGCGCACCAACGGCATGACAGCTGTCAGCAACCTCTTCGCCAATCCGATGGCCGGCACGATCTCGGGCGCAGGATGGTCGACGATCGCGACGGGTGTCTGGCCCGACAAGCACAACGTCGTGGACAACAGCTTCGCCGACCCTCGCTATGACGAGTACCCCGACTACCTGACGCGGATCGAGGCCGCCGATCCGGCGGCGTCGAACCTTGTGGTGGGCACCTGGGGACCCATCTCTCAGCAGGTGTTCGGGCCTGCGGTCGACCTGCGGGTCGCGGGTGGGAACGACGCCGGCACCACGCAGACGGTCGTCGACTACCTGAGTGCGGGGAATCCCGACAACGTGTTCGTGCATCTCGACGAGGTGGATGGCGCAGGGCACTCCGTGGGCACCAACGGACCTGCCTACGCGGAAGCGCTGCAGCGTGCAGATGCGCAGATCGGCGAGATGCTCGCTTCGATCGAGACCCGTGCGACGGCGCCGTCGGAAGAATGGCTCGTCGTCGTCACATCCGATCACGGGCACCGTCCGATCGGCGGGCATGGCGGGAACACCGCGGCGGAACGGCGCACCTTCGTGATCGCCGCGGGCACGGGCATCCCGGTCGGTGTCGAACGCCATGACACCAAGCTGGTCGAGATCGCCCCGATGGTGCTGCAGGCGAATGGCATCTCGATCGACGGCGGCTGGGACCTTGACGGGCACACGATCGACACGCTCGTCGCCGACGACTTCGATGCGCTGCGGCCGGTGCTGCGGACCCAGGTGGATGAGACCCGTCCGGGCGCGAGCACACTGGGCTGGACGAACGAGACACCGGAGGGGTGGAGCATCGATAACTCGCGGATGCCCGCGGGCGGTGTCACCGAGTGGAGCGGATGGAGCTTCGCGACGGATGAGTTCTGGACCGGAGTGGAAGCCGGCCAGATGCGTGAGACGAGTGTTCGCAACCGCGATGTGTTCGCGGTCGCGGACTCGGACGAGTGGGATGATCGCTCGCACGCTCCCGGGCCCTTCGACTCGACGCTGAACTCACCCGCGTGGGCTCTGAACGGTGCGGCGACCGCGACGCTGTCATACGCGACGAACTACTTCATCGACGGACCGCAGACGGCGGATGTGCGTGTGAGTTTCGACGGTGGCGAGCCGCAATCACTCAAGACCTACAAGGTCGACACCAACCGCGTCGAGAATCTGAGCTTCGATGTGCCGGCCGGCGCGGAGACCGCGCAGGTCTCGTTCCACTACACCGGTCAGAACAGTGCGTTCTGGACGATCGACCAGGTGGTGCTCGTGCAGGAGGAGCCTCCGGCGCCAATCGTTCCGCCCGCGCCGACCGGTCTTTCGGTCATCGCAGGGGATGGCTCGCTCCGCGCGAGCTGGCAGGCGTCGGTGAGCGAGGTCGACGTCACGGGATACACGGTGACGGCTGTGCCCGTTATCGAGGTGAACGCTCGGGCGGAGTCGGCGACCTGCACGACAACGGGGGAGACGACCTGCGAGATCTTCGGTCTCCGCAACGGAACTCCCTACTCTGTGACGGTTCGTGCTCACGGCGCGGAAGGTGACTCCGTCGAGTCGGCGGCCGTCGGCCCCGTGACGCCGGTGGCCGAGGAGCCGGAGACGCCGGGCACAGAGACACCGGGCACAGAGACACCGGGCACAGAGACCCCGGGTACGGAGACCCCGGGTACTGGGACGCCCGGGGGAGAGGGCTCGGGTGCGGGCGACTCCACGGGAACCGGCGGATCCGGTACGGGCAGCCTGGCGACGACGGGCGCGGATCCTCTTCCGCTGATCCTCCTCGGCAGTGGCGTTCTCGTCCTCGGCGCACTTGCGACCTTCGTGGGCCTCCGTCGTCGGACCGCGATGGGCACCGTCGAGTAGACGCGCGAGTCTGCGTGGGAGGTTGCGAGCGAACGTCACCGCATCACTCCACGTCGTGCATGAAGAGGCGATGATCCGATCGGGGTCATCGCCTCTTCGGCGGTGAGAGTCCCCAGCGCTCCTTCTGCCCGCACGCGCGTGCTTCCTGAGCAGCGGCGGCGACACGCCCGGCGGGGTGGGGTGATTTGTGGGTTGGTGGCGTTGCGCGTAAGTTATTACTTGTTCGCCCCACAGGGAAGCGGAAGGGCCGGAAGGCCTCACCCCCCTCATGCTGGCGGACAGCCCACCACACTTCGAAGCCGTTTGGTTCTGGTGTGTTCTTCTCGTTTGGGGAGGGCCTGGAACTGTGGTTCTGGTGGTGGCCTGCTGGTCTGGATCGTCGATTTGACAGTCTGGGTCTGGCGGGTAAGCTAGAGAAGTTGCCTCGGAGCGTTCAGCTCTGGGTGGCGGATCTGGTTCCGAGCTTCACGGCGTGTCGATTTGACAGGCTGAGCGGCTCGGATAAGATAGAGAAGTTGCCCTGAAGGGAAGGCCGTGAGGCTGGACCGCAGGAGCATCCGATCCTTGAGAACTCAACAGCGTGCACTTGTCAAATGCCAATTTATTCCTCGTCCATTGACCTTTTGGGTTGATGGTGAGAAATTCCTTTGGATCAAAGACCAACCCTTTGGGGTTGGCAACGGATAGTCAGCAATGATTTATCTCTTTGGTCAGTTTCAAACTCGCTGCATGGCCGTTTTCCCGGTTGTGTATGCATTTCTTTTTTACGGAGAGTTTGATCCTGGCTCAGGATGAACGCTGGCGGCGTGCTTAACACATGCAAGTCGAACGGTGAAGCAGGAGCTTGCTCTTGTGGATCAGTGGCGAACGGGTGAGTAACACGTGAGCAACCTGCCCCGGACTCTGGGATAAGCGCTGGAAACGGCGTCTAATACTGGATACGAGTAGCGACCGCATGGTCAGCTATTGGAAAGAATTTCGGTCTGGGATGGGCTCGCGGCCTATCAGCTTGTTGGTGAGGTAATGGCTCACCAAGGCGTCGACGGGTAGCCGGCCTGAGAGGGTGACCGGCCACACTGGGACTGAGACACGGCCCAGACTCCTACGGGAGGCAGCAGTGGGGAATATTGCACAATGGGCGCAAGCCTGATGCAGCAACGCCGCGTGAGGGATGACGGCCTTCGGGTTGTAAACCTCTTTTAGTAGGGAAGAAGCGAAAGTGACGGTACCTGCAGAAAAAGCGCCGGCTAACTACGTGCCAGCAGCCGCGGTAATACGTAGGGCGCAAGCGTTATCCGGAATTATTGGGCGTAAAGAGCTCGTAGGCGGTTTGTCGCGTCTGCTGTGAAATCTGGGGGCTCAACCCCCAGCCTGCAGTGGGTACGGGCAGACTAGAGTGCGGTAGGGGAGATTGGAATTCCTGGTGTAGCGGTGGAATGCGCAGATATCAGGAGGAACACCGATGGCGAAGGCAGATCTCTGGGCCGTAACTGACGCTGAGGAGCGAAAGGGTGGGGAGCAAACAGGCTTAGATACCCTGGTAGTCCACCCCGTAAACGTTGGGAACTAGTTGTGGGGTCCATTCCACGGATTCCGTGACGCAGCTAACGCATTAAGTTCCCCGCCTGGGGAGTACGGCCGCAAGGCTAAAACTCAAAGGAATTGACGGGGACCCGCACAAGCGGCGGAGCATGCGGATTAATTCGATGCAACGCGAAGAACCTTACCAAGGCTTGACATATACGAGAACGGGCCAGAAATGGTCAACTCTTTGGACACTCGTAAACAGGTGGTGCATGGTTGTCGTCAGCTCGTGTCGTGAGATGTTGGGTTAAGTCCCGCAACGAGCGCAACCCTCGTTCTATGTTGCCAGCACGTAATGGTGGGAACTCATGGGATACTGCCGGGGTCAACTCGGAGGAAGGTGGGGATGACGTCAAATCATCATGCCCCTTATGTCTTGGGCTTCACGCATGCTACAATGGCCGGTACAAAGGGCTGCAATACCGCGAGGTGGAGCGAATCCCAAAAAGCCGGTCCCAGTTCGGATTGAGGTCTGCAACTCGACCTCATGAAGTCGGAGTCGCTAGTAATCGCAGATCAGCAACGCTGCGGTGAATACGTTCCCGGGTCTTGTACACACCGCCCGTCAAGTCATGAAAGTCGGTAACACCTGAAGCCGGTGGCCTAACCCTTGTGGAGGGAGCCGTCGAAGGTGGGATCGGTAATTAGGACTAAGTCGTAACAAGGTAGCCGTACCGGAAGGTGCGGCTGGATCACCTCCTTTCTAAGGAGCATCTGACTCATCACGAGTCCAGAACCCAGATCGAAGGCGTACGTTCTTCGCTGGGAGCTCATGGGTGGAACATTTGACATGACATCAGCGCAGCTGGTTTCTGCTAGTACGTCAACTTCGGTTGGTTGGAATGTGGGGATTGGTGAGCGGGGTGTCTGCACGCTGTTGGGTCCTGAGGGACCGGGTGCAACCCGTTTGGGTTGCGGCTGAACCTCAGGACTCTTCTGGTTTCTGGCCTTTTTGGTTGGTTGCTGGTTGAGTACCGCCCGTACTTTGAGAACTACACAGTGGACGCGAGCATCTTCAACATGACCCTTTGGGGTTGTGTTGTGAAAGATGATCTTAAAGATCATTAGTCAATTTCTGATTCACACTTTCGGGTGTGGGTCGAGTTTTGATTCAACTCATGTGATTTCAAGTCTTTAAGAGCAAACGGTGGATGCCTTGGCATCTGGAGCCGAAGAAGGACGTAGCAATCTGCGATAAGCCTCGGGGAGTGGATAAGCACACTTTGATCCGAGGGTGTCCGAATGGGGAAACCCCGCTGGGCGGCGTGCCGACCTAGTGACTCCCGCCTGAATATATAGGGCGGGTAGAGGGAACGTGGGGAAGTGAAACATCTCAGTACCCACAGGAAGAGAAAGCAACCGCGATTCCGTTAGTAGTGGCGAGCGAAACCGGATCAGGCTAAACCGAGCATGTGTGATAGCCGGCAGGCGTTGCATGTTCGGGGTTGTGGGACTCACCTGGATCTTCTGCCGAAGGTCCGACGTTACAGAAGCGTATAGACGAACGGTCTTGAAAGGCCGGTCATAGAGGGTGCCAACCCCGTAGTCGAAATGCGTGTTCTGGCGTGGAGAGTATCCCAAGTAGCACGGGGCCCGAGAAATCCCGTGTGAATCTGTCAGGACCACCTGATAAGCCTAAATACTCCCAGATGACCGATAGCGGACAAGTACCGTGAGGGAAAGGTGAAAAGTACCCCGGGAGGGGAGTGAAATAGTACCTGAAACCGTTTGCTTACAAACCGTTGGAGCCTCCTTAGTAGGGGTGACAGCGTGCCTTTTGAAGAATGAGCCTGCGAGTTAGCGATATGTGGCGAGGTTAACCCGTGTGGGGTAGCCGTAGCGAAAGCGAGTCTGAATAGGGCGATTCAGTCGCATGTCCTAGACCCGAAGCGAAGTGATCTATCCATGGCCAGGTTGAAGCGCGTGTAAGAGCGCGTGGAGGACCGAACCCACTTAGGTTGAAAACTGAGGGGATGAGCTGTGGATAGGGGTGAAAGGCCAATCAAACTTCGTGATAGCTGGTTCTCTCCGAAATGCATTTAGGTGCAGCGTTGCGTGTTTCTTGCCGGAGGTAGAGCTACTGGATGGCCGATGGGCCCTACAAGGTTACTGACGTCAGCCAAACTCCGAATGCCGGTAAGTGAGAGCGCAGCAGTGAGACTGTGGGGGATAAGCTTCATAGTCGAGAGGGAAACAACCCAGACCACCAACTAAGGTCCCAAAGCGCGTGCTAAGTGGGAAAGGATGTGGAGTTGCTTAGACAACCAGGAGGTTGGCTTAGAAGCAGCCACCCTTGAAAGAGTGCGTAATAGCTCACTGGTCAAGTGATTCCGCGCCGACAATGTAACGGGGCTCAAGCACGCCACCGAAGTTGTGGCATTGACATTATTGGTAGGCCTTCGTGGTCCAGCCGTGTTGATGGGTAGGAGAGCGTCGTGTGGCCAGCGAAGCGGCGGTGTAAACCAGCCGTGGAGGCTACACGAGTGAGAATGCAGGCATGAGTAGCGAAAGACGTGTGAGAAACACGTCCTCCGAAAGACCAAGGGTTCCAGGGTCAAGCTAATCTTCCCTGGGTAAGTCGGGACCTAAGGCGAGGCCGACAGGCGTAGTCGATGGACAACGGGTTGATATTCCCGTACCGGCGAAGAACCGCCCAAGCTAATCCAGTGGTGCTAAGCGCCCAAAGCCAGACACCGTCACCTTCGGGTGGCATCGTTTGGTGGAGCGCGCGACCCCATGCTGGTGCGGTTAGCGTATTAACAGGTGTGACGCAGGAAGGTAGCCCAAGCCAGGCGATGGTTGTCCTGGTGCAAGTGCGTAGGCCGAACGGTAGGCAAATCCGCCGTTCACGTAGGCTGAGACACGATGCGGATAAAAAGTGGGTGATCCTATGCTGCCGAGAAAAGCATCGACGCGAGGTTCTAGCTGCCCGTACCCCAAACCGACTCAGGTGGTCAGGTAGAGAATACCAAGGAGATCGAGAGAATCGTGGTTAAGGAACTCGGCAAAATGCCCCCGTAACTTCGGGAGAAGGGGGGCCATCGACGTATTAGGACTTGCTCCGAAAGCGTTTGGTGGCCGCAGAGACTAGTGGGTAGCGACTGTTTACTAAAAACACAGGTCCGTGCCAAGTCGCAAGACGATGTATACGGACTGACGCCTGCCCGGTGCTGGAAGGTTAAGAGGACGGGTTAGCTTCGGCGAAGCTCAGAATTTAAGCCCCAGTAAACGGCGGTGGTAACTATAACCATCCTAAGGTAGCGAAATTCCTTGTCGGGTAAGTTCCGACCTGCACGAATGGCGTAACGACTTCCCAACTGTCTCAACCGCGAACTCGGCGAAATTGCACTACGAGTAAAGATGCTCGTTACGCGCAGCAGGACGGAAAGACCCCGTGACCTTTACTACAGCTTGGTATTGGTGTTCGGTGTGGCTTGTGTAGGATAGGTGGGAGACTTTGAAGCAGGGACGCCAGTTCTTGTGGAGTCATTGTTGAAATACCACTCTGGTCACTCTGGATATCTAACTTCGAACCGTAATCCGGTTCAGGGACAGTGCCTGGTGGGTAGTTTAACTGGGGCGGTTGCCTCCCAAAAAGTAACGGAGGCGCCCAAAGGTTCCCTCAACCTGGTTGGTAATCAGGTGTCGAGTGTAAGTGCACAAGGGAGCTTGACTGTGAGACTGACAGGTCGAGCAGGGACGAAAGTCGGGACTAGTGATCCGGCAGTGGCTTGTGGAAGCGCTGTCGCTCAACGGATAAAAGGTACCTCGGGGATAACAGGCTGATCTTGCCCAAGAGTCCATATCGACGGCATGGTTTGGCACCTCGATGTCGGCTCGTCGCATCCTGGGGCTGGAGTAGGTCCCAAGGGTTGGGCTGTTCGCCCATTAAAGCGGTACGCGAGCTGGGTTTAGAACGTCGTGAGACAGTTCGGTCCCTATCCGCTGCGCGCGTAGGAAGTTTGAGAGGATTTGACCCTAGTACGAGAGGACCGGGTTGAACGAACCTCTGGTGTGTCAGTTGTTCCGCCAGGAGCACCGCTGATTAGCTACGTTCGGAATGGATAACCGCTGAAAGCATCTAAGCGGGAAGCCGGCCTCAAGATGAGACTTCCATGCCTTCGGGCGAGAGGCTCCCAGCCAGACTACTGGGTTGATAGGCCAGATGTGGAAGCGTGGTAACACGTGCAGCTGACTGGTACTAATAAGCCGATGACTTGATAACACACCGTTTTTGGTGCTTGCGTCCACTGAGTGGTTCTCGATGTACGGTCGAGAACCACCTTCAACACAACATGTATTGTGTTGCTAAGGTTTTGATTGAAACATCAATAGTGTTTCGGCGGCCATAGCGTGAGGGAAACGCCCGGTCACATTCCGAACCCGGAAGCTAAGCCTCACAGCGCCGATGGTACTGCAGGGGGGACCCTGTGGGAGAGTAGGACACCGCCGGACTTCTTTTGTAAAATGGCCACCCATTGCTGGGTGGCCATTTTGCGTTAACAAGAGATCCCCCTGGAGAGGAAGAAGTCATGTCGAACGAGGAAGAGCGTCGTTCTACGCCGCGCGATGGGCGCGGCGAACAGCGACGTTTCAACGACCGTGCCGACTCCTCTTCATCGCGAAACAGCGAGCGCCCTGCTCGCCGCTTTGTCGATGGGGATCGTCGTTCTCCCGCTGCGAGCCGCGGAGAACGCCCCGCACGAGACAGCGATCGTTCGCAGCGTTCCGGCGACAGCAGACCGCCGCGTTATGACTCTGAGCGTCCTGCGCGACAGGGGAGCGGGGACCGTCCGCGCTATGACGCCGATCGCCCGAAGCGCTCTTACGACGATCGTCGGTCGGGCAACGACCGTCCCCGGCGAGATGGCGACCGTCCTCGACACCAGGACGGCGACCGCGCAGCGCGTACCTCCGGTGATCGTCCGCGCTACGACGGAGATCGTCCGAAGCGTTCCTTTGATGACCGCCCTCGTCGTTACGACGGTGACCGTCTCGCTCGTGCGGCCGGTGACCGTTCCCAGAAGCCGCACGGTGATCGTCCTCGTCGTCACGACGGCGAGCGTCCGGGTCGTCCCGCGGGTGATCGTCCGCGCTACGACGGAGATCGTCCGAAGCGCTCTTACGACGACGCTCCCCGTCGGTCCTTTGATGACCGCCCTCGTCGTTACGACGGTGACCGTCTCGCTCGTGCGGCCGGTGACCGTTCCCAGAAGCCGTACGGTGATCGGCCTCGCCGGTATGACGGCGATCGTCCGGCTCGTCCCGCGGATGATCGTCCGCGCTACGACGGAGATCGCCCGAAGCGGTCTTTCGACGACCGTCCCCGTCGACATGACGGAGAGCGTCCCGCGCGTCAGGGCAGCGACCGTCCCTATGGGCAGAGCGGACGACCTGCTCGATCCGACGATGGCCGCAGCTCGCGCTACGGCAACGACCGTCCCCAGCGCAACTATGACGGCGACCGTGGACCTCGTCGCGAAGACAAACGTCCGCGTCGTCAAGAGCAGGCATCCGATCGTCCTCGTGACCCCTTCGTTCCGGACGAGGTCACAGCGTTCGACCTGCACCCTTCCGCGCGGAACGAGCTCAAGACCCTGAGCAAGGAGAACGCGGACAACGTCGCGCGTCACCTCGCGATGGCGGCGCAGCTCATCGACGAAGACCCCGCGCTCGCCCACGAGCACGCGCTGGCAGCATCGCGTCGCGCGGGCCGCATTGCGATCGTTCGCGAGACGCTCGCGATCACTGCCTATGGTGTGGGCGATTTCGCCCTTGCTCTGCGGGAGTTGCGGACTTACCGCCGGATCTCCGGCAAGGACGATCAGATCGCGCTCATGGTCGACAGCGAGCGTGGCATCGGGCGCCCTGATCGCGCACTCGAGGAAGGGCGATCCGTCGACCGATCCACGCTCGACGTCGGCGTCCGTGTCGCACTCGCGATTGCGATGTCCGGTGCACGACTCGACCGGGGTGAGCGCGAACTCGCTCTCGGCGAGCTGGAGATCCCCGAACTCGACCCGAACCGCGCCTACGAGTGGAGCCCCGCGCTCTTCGCTGCGCGTGCGGCTGTGCTTGACGACCTTGGACGCCATGAAGAAGCAGCCTTCTGGACGCATCGCGCTGCAGTGGCGGGCGAGGCGCTCGGTTACGGCGGCGACGAAGAACTCCTGATCGAAGACATGCAGTTGGACGACGACCTGGCCGACGCCGACGCCGACGCGGAAACCGCAGACGAGACAGTCGAGACGTCGTCGGGAGCGACCGACGAGGCATCCGACGAACCGGGGGAGCAGAAGTAGTGGGTTTCTTCTCCCGGACTCCGGCGACGCCGCTCGCCGGAGTGGATGTCGTTCTCGCGGACCTGGACGGCGTTGTCTACGCCGGAGCCGGCGCGATTCCGCATGCGATCGACAGCCTGCGGCAAGTCGAGCGCTCTCTGCGCCTCGGCTACATCACGAACAATGCCTCACGCACGGATGCTTCCGTGGCCGCGCACCTCACGGAGCTCGGTCTGACGGTGGCACCGGACGAGGTGGTGACGAGCCCCCAGGCGGCCATGCGTCTGCTTGGCGACACGGTCGCACCCGGCTCCACGATTCTCGTGGTCGGCGGCGAGGGGCTGGTCGTGGAAGCCGAGAAGGCCGGATATGTGGTGACGCGCAGCGCAGAGGATGCGCCGAGCGCTGTCGTTCAGGGCTTCGCGCCGGATGTGAGCTGGACGCAGTTGGCGGAGGCGGCATTCGCGCTGAAGGTCCCCGAGGATGAAGGTGGGATCCCCTGGATCGCGACGAACACCGACTGGACGATCCCGCAGTCTCGTGGCATTGCCCCCGGAAACGGGACTCTAGTCTCCGCCGTGCACACGGCAGTCGGCCGTCTCGCGACTGTCGCGGGAAAGCCTGAGGTGCCGATCTTCCATGAGGCGATCGCGCGCTTCTCCGCGCGCAAGCCGCTCTTCATCGGAGATCGTCTGGACACCGATATCCTCGGCGCCAACCGTGCAGGTATCGACTCAGCACTCGTGATCACAGGGGTGGACCGCCCGAAGCACGTGCTCGCGGCACCGACCGGTTCGCAGCCGACGTACATCCTGGGCGATCTGCGCGAACTTCACGAGCCCTATCCCCAGACCAAGGTCAAGGACGGCATCACGTCGGTCGGCGACGCCGCGGTGAGAATCGACGGCGTCGATGTCGTGATCGTCTCGGAGGGCTCTCGCCCGATCGACCTGCTGCGGGCAGGAGCGGCGGCGATCTGGGCGACAGGGCGTGCGATCTACGGATTCGACGTTCCCGAGCGCCTGTACGCGGACACCTTCTTCCGCCCCTAATCGTCGGATGCTCTGAGCGGTCGCTACCGCGTACTGCACAGGTCGGCTGCACACGACGGTCTTCCCCGGACTTCGTCGTGCCCTCACAGTGCTGTCCGCGCTGCCGCGTAGAGTGGGGATCGTGAGCGAAGAGACCCCGGAAGAGCGCGACACGACGCCTCCCACGGACGGGCTGTGGAGCCGCCTGCGCCTGATCGAAGGGCAGCCGCTCGAAGACCGTGCCGCGGCGTACTCGGCGTTGCACGACGACCTCACGAAACGACTCGAGAGCGTGCCACGAGACACCGGTTCCTCGGCACCTGCCGATCCCTCGCCCACAGCCGCTCGACCGGGTCCACGGTGAGTGCCCGGCTGGACGCCGCGCTCGCGGAGCGCGGACTCGCTCGTTCGCGTACTCATGCAGCGACCCTGATCGCCGATGGACTCGTGAGCGTCAACGGGGCGACGAGCATCAAGCCCTCACTCAGGGTGGACGACCGCGATCTGCTGACCGTCGCCGGTGCCGATCATTATGTGAGCCGTGCCGCCCACAAACTCATCGCCGCGCTGGACGGTTTCGGCATTCCCGTGGCGGGACGCCTCGCGCTCGACATGGGGGCGTCCACGGGTGGGTTCACGCAGGTGCTACGCGAACGGGGTGCGCGCCGCGTCCTGGCGGTCGATGTCGGACACGATCAGCTGGCGTCCGAGATCCGCGCGGACGAGGGCGTCACGGTCGTCGAAGGATTCAATGTCCGCCACATGACCGCGGACAGCCTCCGCGACACGACCGGCGAAGCATCCGCCCCCGATCTCATCGTCGGAGATCTCTCGTTCATCTCCCTCAGCCACATCTATCCGGCCGTCGCGGGTGTCGCCGCACCAGATGCTGACGTCGTTCTGCTGATCAAACCGCAATTCGAGGTCGGCCGCACCGCCGTGCGCGGAGGGCTCGTCACCGACCCCGCAACGCGCTCGGACGCGGTCGCACGCAGCGTCTGGGACGCCTGGGACGCGGGCCTCGGGATACTCGGGGTGCTGCCGTCGCCGATTCTCGGCACACACGGCAACGCCGAGTTCCTCGTGCACCTCGCGCCGGGTCGCGGAACGAATCCGACAGAATGGTTGAACACCATCGACGAGTTCGCAGGAGGACGATGAACGAGCGCAACATCCTGGTCGTCGCCCATGCGCGCCGCGATGACACGGTAGCCGCCGCCCGACGCGTGATCGCCGCGCTCCGTGACGCAGGGGCGCACCCGGTTCTCGATCCGCAGGATCGCGCGGAGCTCGCCGAGGTCGATGCCTCGTTCTCCGACGTCGACGCCGTCGGCGACGCGGTCGGCGTCGAAGACCTCGAGCTGGCGATCGTCCTCGGTGGCGACGGCACGATTCTGCGCGCCGCAGAACTCGTGCGCGGCAGCAGAGCGCCGGTGCTCGGAATCAACATGGGACACGTGGGATTCCTGGCCGAGATCGAGCGGGATGACATGGATGCCGCGGTAAAGCGCGTCATCGACCGCGACTATGAGGTCGAAGAGCGCATGGCGCTGTCGGTGCGGGTGAAGGATGCTGCCGGACACGTCGTCTACGAGACCTGGGCGCTCAATGAGGCGACCGTCGAGAAGGCGAGCCGGGAGCGCATGATCGAGGTCGTCGTCGAGATCGACGGACGTCCCCTTTCCAGCTATGGCTGCGATGGCATGGTCGTGTCCACACCGACGGGCTCTACCGCATACAACTTCTCTGCGGGCGGTCCCGTGATCTGGCCGAGCGTCGAGGCCATCGCGGTGATCCCGCTGTCGGCCCACGCGCTGTTCGCGCGCCCGCTCGTGGTCGGTCCGGAAGCCCCGGTCGCGATCGAGCTGCTGGAGCGCACGGACGGCACGGGGATTCTCTGGTGCGACGGTCGGCGTTCACATGATCTTCCCCCCGGCGCCCGCGTGATCGTACGGCGCTCGTCGCAGCCGGTGCGTCTGGCGCGTCTGCATCCGATTGCCTTCACGGATCGCCTGGTGCGCAAGTTCCAGCTTCCGGTCGAGGGATGGCGGGGTGCCCCGTGATCGAAGAGATGCGCCTGCGCGATCTCGGCGTCATCGCCGAGGCGATTCTGCCGATCGGCCCCGGATTCACAGCGATCACGGGCGAGACCGGTGCGGGCAAGACGATGGTGGTCACCGGGCTCGGCCTTCTTCTCGGCCAGCGCGCCGACTCCGGTGCGGTGCGCGCCGGAGCCACACAGGCTTCGGTCGCCGGAGTGTGGCTCGTCCCACCCACGGGACGGGTGGCAGACACGGTCGACGAAGCCGGGGGAGAGCTGGAACCCCTGGACGACGAACGTTCTGAGCTCTACGTCTCCCGAACTCTGACGGCCGAGGGGCGCAGCAGGGCGAGCGTCGGAGGGCGCGCGGCGCCTGCGGGCGTCCTCGCCGAGCTTGCCGAGGCGCTGGTCGTCGTGCACGGACAGTCGGATCAGTTGCGCCTCAAGTCGACGGCGGCGCAGCGTGATGCGCTCGACCGATTCGGCGGTAAGCCCGTGGCCCAGGCGCAGGACCGGTATCGCCGACTGTTCGATTCCTGGCGGGAGCGGGACGCCGCACTTCGTGACCTCGTCGACAACCGAGATCGTCGACAGGCAGAGGCCGCGGATCTCCGCGAGGCCCTCGCGCTGATCGAAGCGGCCGATCCCCAGCCGAACGAAGACAGCGAGCTGAACGAGCGCGCCGAGCGCCTCGCCAACGCAGAGGAACTCCGTCTCGCCGCCTCGCTCGCGCACAGCGCCCTGTCGAGCGACGAAGGCGGGCCCGACATCGCTGCTCTCGCCGCGGAAGCACGCCGGGCGGTCGAGCGGACCGCGGATGCCACGCTGCTGACGATCGCGGAGGGCATCGCCGATCTCGGCTACCGGGCAGCGGATCTCGCGGCGCAGCTGTCAAGCTATCTGGCTGACCTCGACGAGGCAGGGCCACACGAGCTTGCCGCCGTCGAGGAGCGCCGTGCTGTGCTGGCGACCCTCATCCGCGCACACGGCAGTTTGGATGCGGCGCTGGAGCTCTGGAACACGGGCTCCCTGCGTCTGGCCGAGCTCGAAGACGACGGCGAACGCGTGGATCGCCTGACAGCTGAGCGTGATGCTATCCGTGTCGAACTCGATGAGGCGGCGGACGCGCTCACCTCCGTGCGTGTGAAGGCCGCTGAGCGACTGGGAGCCGCCGTCACGGCAGAGCTGCATGCGCTCGCAATGCCGGACGCACGGCTCGAGGTGGCGGTGACACCCGGCGCGGAGAGCACTCATGGACGCGATGATGTCGCGATCCTGCTCGCTCCGCACCCGGGAGCGGAGCCGCGTTCTGTGTCGCGCGGAGCATCCGGCGGTGAGCTCTCACGAGTCATGCTCGCGATCGAGGTCGTCATCTCCGCCACCGACCCCGTGCCCACTTTCGTCTTCGATGAGGTCGATGCCGGAATCGGCGGTGCGGCGGCGATCGAAGTCGGGCGACGCCTGGCACAGCTCGCGCAGACATCGCAGGTGATCGCTGTCACGCACCTGGCGCAGGTCGCGGCCTTCGCGAACAACCACCTCTCCGTCGTGAAGTCCAACGACGGTCAGGTGACCGCGTCGAGTGTGCGGACCCTTGCGGGCGCGGAACGCGAAGCCGAGATGGCGCGTCTGCTCTCTGGTCTCACGGATTCCGATGCAGCGCTCGTCCATGCACGCGAGCTCCTCGCACTGCGCGAGGACTGACGACGCGGCGACACGCGGGGGAGGAACCTCCCTTCCAGAGTCTTTCACCGCGGGTTTGTGCGGCTGGGCGCGACCATCCGAGTTTCCTCGGTGCCGAGACCAGCCGCTGCTGATACCATGGAAGCCCGTGACGGACATTTCTAGCGCGCGGCCATCCAACGACATCACCAAGCACATTTTCGTGACTGGCGGTGTCGTTTCCTCGTTGGGCAAGGGACTCACGGCAGCCAGCCTCGGCAACCTGCTCACGGCGCGCGGAGTGCGCGTGGTGATGCAGAAGCTCGACCCGTACCTCAACGTCGATCCGGGAACGATGAACCCGTTCCAGCACGGTGAGGTCTTCGTCACCGACGACGGCGCCGAGACCGACCTCGACATCGGCCACTATGAGCGCTTCCTCGACATCGAGCTGAGCCAGGCCGCCAATGTCACGACGGGACAGATCTACTCTGAGGTCATCGCCAAGGAGCGTCGCGGCGAGTACCTCGGTGACACGGTCCAGGTGATCCCGCACATCACCGATGAGATCAAGCGCCGCATGCGCCTGCAGGCCTCTGAAGAGCCGCGCCCCGACGTCATCATCACCGAGATCGGCGGCACGGTCGGCGACATCGAGTCGCAGCCCTTCATCGAAGCAGCCCGTCAGATCCGCCACG
Organism: Microbacterium keratanolyticum; assembly: GCF_016907255.1. Taxonomy (NCBI): domain Bacteria; kingdom Bacillati; phylum Actinomycetota; class Actinomycetes; order Micrococcales; family Microbacteriaceae; genus Microbacterium; species Microbacterium keratanolyticum. The sequence goes on from NZ_JAFBBQ010000001.1 coordinate 2,687,907, forward strand.
AGCTCGGACGCAAGAACGTGTTCTTCGTGCACGTGTCTCTCGTGCCATTCATGGGCGCCTCGGGGGAGCAGAAGACCAAGCCGACGCAACACTCTGTCGCCGCGCTGCGTTCTATCGGCATCCAGCCCGACGCTCTCGTGCTGCGCAGTGACCGTCCTGTCACCGAGTCGAACAAGCGCAAGATCGCGCTCATGTGCGACGTGGATGAAGACGCCGTCGTGAACGCCGTCGACGTGCCGAGCATCTACGACATCCCGACGATGCTGAACAACCAGGGTCTCGACGCGTACATCGTGCGCGCGCTCGAGATCACCTCCGCGGCCGAGGTCGACTGGTCCCGCTGGCAGAAGGTTCTCCAGGCGGTGCACAACCCCAAGCTCGAGGTCACGATCGCCCTGGTCGGCAAGTACATCGATCTGCCCGACGCCTACCTTTCGGTCACGGAAGCGCTGCGCGCCGGAGGGTTCGCCCACGAGGTGCACGTGAAGATCCGCTGGGTACCCTCGGATTCGTGCGAGACCCCGGAAGGTGCCGCGAAGGCGCTGGGTGACGTCGACGGCATTCTCGTCCCCGGTGGGTTCGGCGTGCGCGGTATCGAGGGCAAGCTCGGTGCGCTCACGTTCGCCCGTGAACAGGGCATCCCCACGCTCGGCATCTGCCTGGGCCTGCAGGCGATGGTGATCGAGTACGCGCGCAACGTCGCCGGCATCGACGGAGCATCCTCGACCGAGTTCGACCCTGAGACGCCCGCACCCGTCATCTCGACGATGGCGGAGCAGATCGAGATCCTCGACGGCGGCGACCTCGGCGGCACGATGCGCCTGGGCCTGTACAAGGCGGCACTCGCAGAAGGCTCGCTGGCCAACGAGGTCTACGGTGCCACGGAGTCGTTCGAGCGCCACCGTCACCGTTACGAGGTGAACAACACCTACCGCGACCGCCTGGCCGAAGCCGGTCTCGTGTTCTCCGGTCTCAACCCCGACCTCGACCTCGTCGAGTACGTGGAGCTTCCGCGCGACGTGCACCCGTTCTACATCTCGACGCAGGCGCACCCGGAGCTGCGCTCGCGTCCGACGGCACCGCACCCGCTGTTCCGTGGACTCGTGGGCGCGGCGATCGAGCGGCACCGTTCCAGCGAGCTTTTCGACGACACCGACGAGAGCTGAGTTGACGGCGTTCGCGGACCTGCGCGACGAGCCCTCCGCCCCAGAGGTGCTCGCCAGCGAGGTCGTCTTCGCTGGGCGGGTGTGGGATGTGCGTGTCGATCATGTGCAGTACGGCGACGGCGAGATGGTTCGCCAGTACGTCGACCACACCGGCGCGGTGGCGGTCGTCGCGATCGATGATGACGAGCGGGTGCTGCTGATCCAGCAGTACCGCCATCCGATTCGCCACCGCGACTGGGAGCTGCCAGCCGGTCTCCTCGACGTCGCGGGCGAACCTCTCGTCGAAGCGGCGAAGCGCGAGCTTGCCGAAGAGGCTGACCTTGTCGCTCGGGATTGGTCCCCACTCGTCTCGACCTTCGCGACCCCCGGAGGCAGCAACGAAATCATCCACATCTTCCTCGCGACGGGGATGGCCCCTGCGCCGCAGGTGCACGCGCGTAAGGACGAAGAGGCAGACATCCGCCTCGCCTGGGTTCCGCTCGCCGAGGCTGCGGATGCGGTGATGGCGGGGCGGATGCGCAATGCGATCCTCGCGCTCGGCGTGCTCGCTGCCGAGCGGCGGCGAACGAAGGAGTGACGTGCTCCTCGATCGCGCGCTCGAACGCTACCTGCGACATGTGACGATCGAGCGCGGCCTCGCCCCACACACGCTGGCGGCGTATCGCCGTGATCTCGACGCCTACGTAGCGTGGCTGTCGGCACGCGGTATAGGTGACACGGCGCAGGTCGATGCGGCAGCGATCAGCGCGTTCATCGCGGAGCGCTCGTCGACGATACCCATGCCCGCCGCATCCAGCATCGCCCGGCTGCAGTCCTCGGTTCGCGGCTGGCACCGTTTCCTCGTGCGTGAGGGCATCGATGCCGATGATCCGAGCGCCCGCCTGCGTCCGCCGAAGCTCGGTCGGACGCTCCCGAAGGCCCTCACAATCGATCAGGTCGAGCGGCTCCTCGCGGCGCCGTCGCCCGACGAGGCCTCCGGTATCCGTGACCGCGCGCTCCTGGAGCTGCTCTATGCGACCGGCGCCCGCGTCTCGGAGGCTGTGAGCCTCGACGTCGACGACCTCGCCCACGGCGAGATCCTGCGGTTGCGGGGGAAAGGCGCGAAGGAGCGGATCGTGCCGATCGGCTCCTACGCGCGTGCCGCCGTCGACGCGTACCTGACGAGGGTGCGCCCGGAGCTCGCCGCGAGAGGTCGCGCATCGGCAAAGCTGTTTCTCGGAGTGCGGGGTGCGCCGTTGTCGCGGCAGAGCGCATGGCTGATCCTCCGAGATGCGGCGGAGAAGGCGCAGATCTCGGTGGATGTCTCGCCGCATACTCTCCGCCACTCTTTTGCGACGCACCTTCTGCAGGGCGGTGCCGACGTGCGCGTCGTGCAGGAACTGCTGGGACACGCATCCGTCGCGACGACGCAGATCTACACGCATGTGACTGTCGATGCTCTGCGGGATGCATACCTCACGTCCCATCCGCGCGCCCGGTAGAGATCATCCTGGAGGATGATCTTCGCCGGTTCCCTCTACAGGTTCTGATGTCCCCCCTGCGCCGGTTCGTGGGCTCGGTTAGTGTGTGAGATATTGCGATTTCGCGTCCCGGAAGCGTCCTGTGCAACACAAGCTATGCCTCAGCCGGGAATATCGTCTTGTCCTCCTATCGGCGGACGCGCGGATTTGTGAGGACTGTTTATCATTTTCGAGACCCTCGTCTGGGTCTTCGTAACCAAGGAGATATGACATGCGTTCTACCGGTCCTCTCGCTGCCCTCGCGGGCGCGGCGGCGCTTGCCCTCACCCTGACAGGATGTGCCGGAGGTGCATCCGCAGACAAGGGGTTGAGCTACGAGGACTCGCCTCTCTCGACGTACCTTTCTGCCGCATGGGGTGGCGACCTGTCTCCCGAAGAGCAGGACAAGAAGATGCAGGATCAGAACCGCAAGGTCGAAGAGTACGTGGCGAAGTGCATGTCGGATGAGGGCTTCGAGTACAAGCCGTCGACGTCGTCGAGTTCCTTCGTCTCCAGTTCCGACGTCGAGTGGGAGCCCGACGATAAGAAGTGGGTCGAGCAGTACGGCTACGGCATCGTCCACAACCCGTTCGGGGACTCCATGCCCGAATCCGAAATGCCCGTCGACCCGAACCAGGACTACGTCTCCTCGCTGTCCGAGACCGAGCAGACCGCATACTACGAGACGCTGTACGGGCCTCAGCCGGACGAATCCGAGATCGCGGAGGACGGCAGCTTCGAATACAACTGGGAAGAGGCGGGCTGCATGGGCGCAGCTCAGCACGAGGTCATGGGGGCCGACGTCTGGAGCGACGACGAGTTCGCCGACCTCCGCGACAAGATGAACGAGCTCTGGACGAACTCCACCGAGTCGCCCGAGTACAAGAAGATCGACACGGAATGGGCCGCCTGCATGAGCGAGGCGGGCGAGCCCGGCTTCACCGCGCAGGCCGACGCCTCGATGTCGATCTCCGATGAGCAGGGGAAGCTGTACGAAGCGGCCTACGGCGACGGAACCGAGAACATCGATCCCGCGACGATCGAAGACCCTTCGAAGAGCCCGGAGATGAAGGCGCTCGGAGAGCGTGAGCTCGAGCTGGCGGTCGTCGACCTGGAATGCCGCACGAAGGTGGACTACCGCGAGCGCACACTCAAGTTGCAGTTCGACCTCGAAGAGAAGTTCATCGCCGAGAACAAGGCGGCTCTCGAGGCCTTCAAGGCTGCCGCTGAGCAGAGCAAGTGACGTGAAGGACGAGCAGGAGACCCGAGGAATCGGGGCGTCGGAGACTGCGCCCCTCACGCAGGACGACACGGAACTCGCCACGGAACTGTTTCCCGTTCCCGAAGGGGACGAGGCGGATGGACCCGCGGCGGACACGTCCCGCGTGGCTGGCTGGCGTCGCGTTCTGCGCGGCAACAAGACACTGTGGATCGTTGCGCTCTGCGCGGTCGTCAGCCTCGTGGCAGGTCTGCTCGTCGGACGCTTCCTCATCGCGCCGGCGGCAGCCGCAGAAGCGCCGAAGCCGGGTCTTGTGACGGTGCCGGTCGAGTTCGGCCCGCTCAGCAACGATGTGACACTGCGGGCGGATGTCGGCTACGCGGATGCCGTCGACGTGAAGATCGACACGAGCAGCGGAAAGTCGATCGTCACCGGCGCAGTGCCGGAAGTCGGAGCGACGTTGAATCCGCTGTCGGTGGCGCTGGAGGTCTCCGGGCGGCCGGTGATCGTGCTCCCCGGGGAGCTTCCGGCCTATCGGACCCTCCGCGTGGGTGTCTCCGGGCCGGACGTCCTGCAGTTGAAGCAGGCGCTCGCGGCCGTCGGCATCAGCCCCGGCGACACCGGCTCCAACATCTTCGATGAGGCCACTGCGGGTGCGGTCGGTCAGCTCTACGCAGCTGTCGGTTACTCCGCACCTGCCTCCGAGGAGGGCACGGCTGATGGTGTGCGCGCTGCGGAAGAGACTCTGAGCAATGCCCACAGCAGCGTTGCTCAGGCGGAGAGCGCGCTGGCGCAGGCCGGTTCCGGGCCCACGGCGCTCGAGAGCTGGCAGGCAGACGTCCGCGTCGCCGAGGCGGAGAAGGCACTGGCGGATGCGAAGGCAGGCGTCCCAGAGGCGCCGAGCGTGCAGAAAGCTGAATGGGATCTGCAGACGGCGTATCTGGAGCGCGACCAGCTCCTCGCGGGCAAGAACACCTCGGCGGAGCAGGCCGCGCTGGACGCCGCCTACTCGCAGGTCGAGTCGGCGAGACAGGCGCTCGCGACGGCGCAGCAGAAGGCGCTGCCGTTCCTACCTGCGGGCGAGGTGCTGTTCCTCACGGAGCTTCCGCGCCGTGTCGATGACGTCAAGGTCAGCCGGGGCACGGAGGTCACGGGCGCCGTCATGACCGTGTCGGGAGCCAGTGTGCGGCTGACGGGGTCCGCAGCGGAAGCCGATGCGCGGCTGCTCGCCGTCGGATCCGAAGCCAGCTTCGAGCTGCCGGATGGGACCCGCCATCGTGCCGTCATCTCCGAACTCACCGCGGGTAAAGACAGCAAGGCGCGCTGGACGGTCCTGCTTGAGCCGGACCCGCTGACGCCCGAGCAGATCTCGGAGCTGCGGGGCACCAACGTGCGGGTGTCGATCGCGGTCGGAGCAACAGACGGTGACGTCCTGTCGGTCCCGCTTGCCGCGCTTACCGCGGGTCCCGGAGGGGAGTCCCGTGTCGAGGTCGTCGAGTCGGATCCGCGTGAAGGCAAGGATGCGAAGACGCGACTCGTCGTAGTGAAGACCGGGCTCGCCGCGAAGGGCGCCGTCGAGGTGACCCCTGTCGAGGGTGCATTGGAAAAGGGCGAACAGGTCGTGGTCGGGCGATGAGTGAGCCTCAGGGCGCGGTCGCCGACCGCGCCGTGCTCGATGATGCGCTGACGCCGCTTGTCGAACTGCGCGATGTCACGCGGTCTTTTCCCGGACCGCCGGAGGTGCAGGCGCTGAAAGGTGCGAACCTGACGGTCGCGCCCGGGGACTACCTCTCGATCGTGGGGCCCAGCGGGTCGGGCAAGTCGACGATGCTGAACATCCTCGGGCTGCTCGACCGTCCGAGCGTCGGCGAGTACCGGCTGTCCGGCGCGCTCACGGGCGACCTGAGCGATGACGAGCGCGCCGCAGTGCGGGCGCGCTTCATCGGCTTCGTCTTCCAGTCCTTTCACCTCATGCCGCGCCGAACCGTCCTGGACAACGTCCTCATGCCGATGCAGTACAGCGGGGTTCCCCGTCGCGAACGCGATGCGCGAGCACGGGAGGCGCTGTCTCGAGTCGGGCTCTCACACCGTGTGGACTTCCTACCGAACTCGCTCTCGGGCGGCGAGAGGCAGCGCGTCGCGGTGGCGCGTGCCGTTGTCAGCGGCCCGCAACTGCTGCTTGCTGACGAACCGACCGGAAACCTCGATCAGCGTACGTCGGGCGAGGTCATGTCACTCTTCGAAGAATTGAACGCCGACGGGCTGACGCTGATCATCATCACGCACGACGATGCGGTGGCTCGCCGCGCGCGTCGCTGCGTGCGCATCTCTGACGGCCGATTGACAGAGCTGTGAAGCGCTGGATTTCCCGCCTTCGCTGGCGGAAGAAGGCGGACGTTGAGAAGTTGGCGACGGCAGGGACGTCCTTGGTTCCGGCGATCGCGCACGCCGACCGCTTCACGTTCCAGGATCTTGTCGCGGAGGCGACAGCCGACATCGGCTCGCGGCCCGCACGACTCGTCATGACGATGCTCGGAACGGTGCTCGGCATCGCTTCTCTCGTGGCGACGCTCGGATTCGCGCAGACGGCGGCGATGCAGGTCGCCAGTCTGTTCGCAGGAACCGCGTCGACGCAGGTCGTCGTCAAGCCCGCCACCGCGAGCGCAGGCAAGGACAAAGCTTCCGTCGCGACAGCGCAGCTACCGTGGGATTCTCCGGCTCGTGTCGCGCTGCTGGCCGGTGTCGAGAACTCCGCTCTCATCAGCACGGTGAAGCTTCCGGAGAAGGAGACGATCACCGCAGTTCCCGTCAATGACCCCTCTGCGGCCGCTGTCGCCTCGCCGACCCTATACGCGACGTCGCCGGAACTCCTGGACACGGCGGAAGGCGGTCTCATCACAGGGCGCTTCTTCGACGAGGGTCATGACGAGCGTGGCGACCGTGTGGCGGTGCTCGGACAACGCGCAGCGGAGAGCATGGGGATCAACCGTGTGGATTCGCAGCCGTCGATCTTCATCGGCGGGGTCTCCTACGCCGTCATCGGCATCGTCGACGGAATGGAACGGCGCAGCGAGATGCTCGATGCGGTCATCATCTCCAATGGTGCGGCCCGCGCCGATTTCGGTCTGAAGGCCGCAGAAGAGCTCAGCATCCGGATCGCCGTGGGCGCGGGCCCGCAGGTTGCTGAGCAGTCCGCGCTCGCTCTCCTTCCCGATGCGCCCGACAGCCTGGAAGCGCGGGCACCTTCCGCCTCCAGCGATCTGAGCCAGAACGTGCAGGCGGATGTGAACATCGTCTTCCTGATCCTCGGCGTCATCGCTCTGCTCGCCGGTGGGCTCGGCATCGCCAACGTCACCCTGCTCTCGGTCATGGAGCGAGTGGGGGAGATCGGCCTGAGACGCGCGCTCGGCGCAACCCGCAGACAGATCGGCACGCAGTTCATGGTCGAGTCCATCGTCATCGGGTTCATCGGCGGGTTGATCGGATCGGCGCTTGGCGTCCTGGCGGTCATCGCTGTCGCGCTCGTGCAGGGCTGGACGCCGGTCACCGATCCCTGGGTGGCGGCAGCCGGTGCTGTTCTCGGTGCGGTCGTCGGCTGGGGCTCGGGGTGGTATCCCGCTCGTCGTGCTGCGCGCATCGAGCCGGTCGCCGCGCTGCGAGGTGCGTAGGCCGGCTGGCCGCGCGCCGATCCTGCGGAGCAGTGCCCTGCCGCTACAATCGAGCAAGCACGAACAGACAGGAGCACTGGTGGCGAAGCAGGCGGCAAAGGGCGACATTCCGATCGGACCGACCGGTCGTCCCTACCAGGGCTTCCCGACCCCGGCACCTCTGGCCTCCCATGGCCCCGCACGCATCATCGCGCTGTGCAACCAGAAGGGCGGCGTCGGGAAGACCACGACCTCGATCAACCTTGCGGCAGCGCTCGCCGAGTACGGTCGCAAGGTGCTGGCTGTGGACTTCGACCCGCAGGGTGCGCTGTCGGCCGGCCTCGGCATCCCGACGCACGACGTGCCGACGATCTACGACCTGCTCCTGGACACCAAGCGCGACGTCCACGAGGTCATCGTGCCGTCGGCGGTCGAAGGGCTGGACGTTCTTCCCGCCAACATCGACCTCTCGGCTGCCGAGGTGCACCTGGTCAACGAGGTGGCACGCGAGACGATCCTCTCGCGCGTGCTGCGCCAGGTCGCGGGGGAGTACGACGTCATCCTCATTGACTGCCAGCCCTCGCTCGGCCTTCTGACCGTGAACGCGCTGACGGCTGCGCATGGCGTTCTGATTCCGCTGGAGTGCGAGTTCTTCGCGCTGCGCGGTGTGGCGCTGCTGATCGAGACGATCGACAAGGTGCGCGATCGCCTGAACCCCTCGATCCAGCTCGACGGACTCGTCGCCACGATGTACGACCCGCGCACGCTGCACTCGCGCGAGGTGCTGGAGCGCGTCGTGGAAGCGTTCGGCGAGGATGTGCTCGAGACGGTCATCGGTCGCACGGTGAAGTTCCCGGACGCGTCCGTGGCCGGCGTCCCGATCACCGAGTTCGCGCCGGAGCACGCCGCAGCGCAGGCCTACCTGCGACTTGCGCGGGAGCTGGTCGCCCGTGGCGCCGTCGCCTGACGAGCGCCTCGCGCCCGACAACGCACCTTCTGACGAGCCCGCTGTTCCCGTCGAGGCGGGTTTCCGCGTCTCGCTCTCGAACTTCGATGGCCCTTTCGACCTGTTGTTGAATCTCATCTCGAAGCACGAGATGGACATCACCGAAGTGTCGTTGAGCCGCGTCACGGATGAGTTCATCGCGTATCTGCGCGAGCTCGGCCCGGACGAGGAGCTTGACGAGGCATCCGAGTTCCTCGTCGTCGCGGCGACCCTTCTCGACATGAAGGTCGCGGGTCTTCTCCCGCAGGGCGAGCTCGTGGATGCGGAGGCTGTCGCGCTCCTCGAAGCACGCGATCTGCTGTTCGCGCGGCTCCTGCAGTACCGGGCCTTCAAGGAGGTCTCCGCCTGGTTCTCGCGCAGTCTGCAGTATGAAGACCGCCGTCATGCCCGCGCCGTGCGCCTCGATGAGAAATACCGTCAGCAGGTCCCGGAGCTCGTGTGGAGTCTCAACGTCAATGACTTCGCCGCGCTCGCGCTGCTGGCCTTCACGCCGAAGGCGATTCCGCATGTCGGACTCGACCACCTGCATGCGCCGCTCGTGAGCATCCGGGAGCAGGCGGCGATCGTCGTCACCCTGCTCCGCAGCGCCGATGCGCTGACGTTCCGTGAGCTTGTCGCGGGCATCAGTGAGCCAGGCATCGTCGTGGCCCGATTTCTCTCGGTGCTGGAGCTCTACCGCCACGCCGCCCTCTCTTTCGAGCAGCTCGAACCGTTGGGGGAGCTGACCCTGCGCTGGTCGTCTGACAACTGGTCGGATGATCAGCTGGCCACTCTGGGAGCCGACTATGACAGATAGCACTGCAACGACGACGGATGACACGGTGGTGACCTCGGAGGAGGTGCCGTCGCCGGCATCCGCCCTTCCGCTCACCGAGCGACTGGAGGCGATCCTGCTCATCATCGACGAGCCGCACAGTGTGGTCTCGTTGGCGGCGGCCGTGAGCGCTCCGGTTGCGGACGTCCGTCAGGCGCTTCGCACCCTCGTCGATGACTACGACGGCCGGGGCGCGGGCCCCCGACGTGGTTTCGAGCTGCGCGAGGTGGGCGGCGGCTGGCGTCTCTACGTGCGCGAGGACTATGACGACCTCGTGGCGGATTATGTGGGTGGGCAGGCGCCCACCCGGCTCTCGCAGGCAGCGCTGGAGACCCTCGCCGTGATCGCCTACAAACAGCCGGTGACGCGCAGCCAGGTGGCATCGATCCGTGCGGTCAACGTCGACTCGGTCGTGCGCACGCTCGTGGCGCGGGGGCTCATCACCGAACTCTTCGCGGACTCGGAGACCGGCGCGATCAACTACGGCACCACCGATGCGCTGCTGCAGAATCTCGGCATCAACTCGCTCGACGAGCTGCCGCCGATCTCGCCCCTGCTCGATGACGGGGCGGATGGCTTCACCGAAAGGACCACATCATGACGTCGGAAGAGACAACCGAGGGCGTTCGCCTGCAGAAGGTGCTCGCCAATGCGGGAGTCGCCTCGCGGCGCGTGATCGAGAACTACATCGTTGAGGGGCGCATCCGCGTCAATGGCACCGTTGTGACGGAGCTCGGGCGACGGATCGATCCGGAGAACGATCTGGTCGACGTCGACGGCGTCGCCATCCAGCTGGATGTCTCCAAGCGCTACGTCATGCTCAACAAGCCGACCGGCGTCGTCAGCACGATGAAGGACGAGAACGGTCGTCCGGATCTTCGCCGTTTCACGAAGGACTGGCCGGAGCGTCTGTACAACGTCGGTCGCCTGGATGCGGAGACGAGCGGGCTGCTCATCCTCACGAACGACGGCGACCTCGCCCATGTGCTCGCTCACCCCTCGTTCGGGGTGACGAAGGTGTACATCGCGAAGGTCGAGGGCGTGGTGACGCCGCAGACGATCGCGAAGCTCACGGCCGGCATCGAGCTGGAGGACGGGCCGATCGCGGCCGACAAGGCGCGCCTGCTGGACGTGTCGAAGGCGGGTCGTGATGGATCGAGTCTCGTGGAGCTCACGCTGCACTCGGGGCGCAACAGGATTGTTCGGCGGATGCTGGCCGCGGTGGGACACCCGGTGACGGAGCTGGTGCGTCGCCAGTTCGGTCCGCTGCACCTGGGAACCCTCCCGGCGGGCCGCGCACGAGAACTGAGTAAAATCGAACGTGGTGCGCTGCTGACTCTTGCGCGCCAGGATGCCGGTACTCCCGCGGAGGCGCTGCCGGAGGAGCCGCAGGAGACACAGTGACAGATACCGACAGTGCGATTGCTGCGCGTCTTTCGGGGACCGTGCGCATCGTCGGCGCGGGGCTTCTCGGCGCGAGCATCGGCCATGCCCTCTCCGCGAAGGGTGTCGATGTCGTCCTCTCGGACACGTCTCCTGCACAGCTGCGTCTCGCCATCGACTATGGTGCAGGCCGCGCCGCGCGCGAGGACGACCGCCCCGCACTGATCGTGGTGGCCGTGCCGCCGGACGTCACGGCAGACGTCATCGAGGCGGAGCTTCGTCGTTTCCCGGACGCCGTCGTGACGGATGTCGCCAGTGTGAAGCTCGAGCCGCTGAACGCGTTGCGCTCCCGCGGCGTCGACCTCACCCGCTACATCGGCTCGCACCCGCTCGCCGGACGTGAGCGCGGCGGAGCCATCTCGGCGCGTGCCGACATCTTCATCGGACGGCCCTGGGTGGTCTGCCGTGATGGCGAGACCAGAGCCGCAGACCTCGCGCTCGTTGAAGATCTCGCTCTCGATGTGGGCGCGATGCCGCTCGAGATGACCCCCGAGGAACACGACCGTTCGGTCGCGCTGACCTCGCACGTGCCGCAGGTCGTCGCGAGCCTTCTGGCTGCGCGCTTCGTCGACGCCAAGGAAGGTTCGCTGGGCCTTGCCGGGCAGGGCGTGCGCGACACGACGCGCATCGCCGCATCTGATCCGGCCCTGTGGGTGCAGATCCTCGGCGCCAACGCCGCTCCCGTCGTCGCCGTCCTCGATGCGCTTGCCGCCGACCTCACTCGCGTCTCTGACGCCCTGCGGGCTCCGGATGCTCCGGGTGCCCGTCGGACGGTCGCGGACGCGATCCGCCTCGGCAACGAGGGCGTGGAGCGTCTGCCGGGCAAGCACGGCCAGAACCGTCGCTTCGAACAGCTCGTCGTGATGGTGGACGACACCGCCGGTCAGCTCGGGCGTCTCTTCGGAGAGCTCGGCGAACTCGGCGTGAACGTCGAAGACCTGCGTCTGGAGCACTCGCCGGGTGCGCAGTTCGGCCTGGCAGAGATCAGCGTCGAGCCTGCAGCGCTGCGCGGTGCGATCGATGGACTTGAAGAGCGCGGATGGCGGATTGCGAGCATGACCAATGACTGACACCCCCTTCATCGTCGCGATCGACGGCCCCGCCGGCAGCGGCAAGTCCAGTGTGTCCAAGGCGGTGGCGCGCCAGCTCGGCTACGGCTACCTCGATACGGGCGCGGCGTATCGCGCGCTCGCCTGGCACGTGCTCAACACAGGTGCAGACACGGCGGACGCGGATGCTGTGCGCGCCGCAGCATCCGATTTCGACCTCCGCCTCGGTCTTGACCCCGACGACCGCACCGTGCGTGTCGGAGAGCATGACGTCACCGAAGAGATTCGCGAGCCTCGTGTCTCGTCCGCCGTCAGCGGCGTCGCGCGCGTGCCCGAGGTGCGTGCCGCGGTCAACGAGCTGTTCCGCGATATGGTCGCCAGGGCCTCTCAGCCCGCGGTCGTGGTCGAAGGACGCGACATCACCACCGTCGTCGCACCGGATGCGCCTGTGCGCATTCTGCTGACGGCGGCACCCGAGGTGCGCGCCGCGCGCCGAGCCAATGAACTCGTCGGAGAGAATGCGGCCGCTGTGGCCGCTGCGCTGCACAAGCGCGACGCCTCCGACAGCACCGTGGTGGACTTTCTCACCGCGGCACCCGGAGTCGAGGTGGTCGATTCGACCGACCTCGACTTCGCCCAGACCATCGACGCCGTCCTCACGGTGATCGCACAACGCCAAGGAGCGAATCATGGCTGACGACGAGTACCACGGCGGGGACGACAACCTCGCAGAGAAGCTGGATGAGCTCGACCCCGAACTCATCGACGCCCGCGCAGAGACCCTGCGCGCCGGCCTGTCCGACTACGACCTGGACGAAGAGGATGCCGAGCTGCTCGCCGGCCTCGTCGAGGGTGAAGACGGCATTCAGTACTACCCGGCGCTGCCGGTCGTCGCGATCGTGGGACGCCCGAACGTCGGCAAGTCCGCGCTCGTGAACCGCATTCTCGGCCGCCGCGAGGCCGTCGTGGAAGACACACCCGGTGTCACCCGTGACCGCGTCACGTACAAGGCGGAGTGGAACGATCGACGTTTCTCCCTCGTCGACACCGGTGGCTGGGAGCCCGACGCCAAGGGCATCGACCGCTCTGTGGCGGCGCAGGCCGAGGTCGCGATCGATCTTTCGGATGTCGTGCTGTTCGTCGTCGACGCGATGGTCGGTGCCACCTCGACCGACGAGCACGTCGTTCGACTGCTGCGCAAGAGCGGCAAGCCCGTCTTCCTCGTCGCCAACAAGGTCGATGACCCGCGCCACGAGCCGGAGGCCGCAGCTCTCTGGAACCTCGGACTCGGCGAGCCGCACCCGATCTCGGCCATCCACGGCCGTGGCGTTGCGGATCTGCTGGACGAGATCCTGAAGAAGCTCCCCGAGGTCTCGGCCGTCGCGAAGCAGGAGATCGGCGGCCCGCGTCGCGTGGCGATCCTCGGACGCCCGAACGTCGGCAAGTCCTCGCTGCTGAACAAGGCTGCAGGCGAAGAGCGTGTGGTCGTCAACGACCTCGCCGGCACAACCCGCGACCCGGTCGACGAGATCGTCGAGCTCGGTGGCAAGATGTGGCGTTTCGTCGACACGGCCGGCATCCGTCGCCGTGTGCACCTGCAGCAGGGTGCGGACTTCTACGCCTCGCTGCGCACCTCGGCCGCGCTGGAGAAGTCGGAAGTCGCGGTCGTCGTGATCGACGTGACCCAGCCGATCAGTGTGCAGGACCTCAACATCATCGACCTCGTGCTGGAGTCCGGCCGTGCGCTCGTGATCGCGTACAACAAGTGGGACATGCTGAACACCCCCGAGTACGAGAACATCGATCGCCGCAAGTACCTGGAGCGCGAGATCGAGCAGGACCTCGCGCACGTCGCGTGGGCACCGCGCGTGAACATCTCGGCCAAGACCGGTCGTCACCTCGACAAGCTGGTCCCGGCGCTCGAGACGGCTCTGGAGAACTGGGACCGTCGTATCCCGACGGGCAAGTTCAACGCCTTCCTCACCGAGCTCGTCGCCGCGCACCCGCACCCGCTGCGTGGTGGCAAGCAGCCGCGCATCCTGTTCGGCACGCAGGCCTCGACCCGCCCGCCGACATTCGTGCTGTTCACGACCGGATTCCTTGACCCGGGCTACCGTCGCTTCATCCAGCGTCGTCTGCGTGAGATCTACGACTTCGAGGGAACCCCGATCGTCATCAACATGCGCGTGCGCGAGAAGCGTCAGCGCTAGCATCCGATGCATGAAGAAGAGAGCCGTGGCGTCTGCCGCGGCTCTCTTCTCGTTTCTCCCCGCGTCCTGCGCTGGCGTGGGGTGTGAAAAGCTGAAGGGGTGACGATTCTTCCCCCTGCTCCTGGTGAACCGCGGCGTCCGGATGGCCCGCGCGACAGCGGCGACGCGTGGGTGATCGCGCCCACGGGGGAGCGGTACTGGGGGCGGTACGGCGCTGCGGGGCTTCTGGCGGTCGATCCGGAGCGGGGAGTGCTGCTGCAGCACCGGGTGAGCTGGAGTCACTTCGGTGGCACCTGGGCGCTGCCCGGTGGGGCGAGGCACGAGGGCGAGAGTGCCCTGGACGGTGCGCTCCGCGAATCGCAGGAGGAAGCAGGCGTGCCGGACGGTGCGGTCGTTCCTCGACTGGAGAGTGTTCTCGATCTCGGGTACTGGTCGTACGCGACGGTTGTTGCGGATGTGCGCACGCCCTTCGATCCGGTGATCAGCGATCCGGAGAGCGTGGCGCTGGAGTGGGTTCCGCTTGATGCCGTGGATGCGCTGCCGCTGCATCCGGGGTTCGCGGCGAGCTGGCCCTCGCTGCGCGCGCTTCTGGAGGTTCGCCCGGCGCTTGTGATCGATGCGGCCAACGTCGTCGGATCCGTGCCGGACGGATGGTGGAATGACAGTGCCGGAGCGGCAGAACGCCTGTACGGCCGGATCCTCGGCGCGTTGGACGACCGCGGATTCGGGTTTGTTCCGGAGGCCGCGCAGCCGGTCTGGGGTGGAACGGACGCGCACGTGCGGTGGTATCCGGAGACGGTTCTCGTCGTCGAAGGGCAGGCGCGCGCGATCGCGGAGGAGCGAGCGGATGCCGCGGATGAGACGTCGCTGCGGATCGTGGCGGCCTCGGGGTCCGGTGACGACGCGATTGTCCGCGAGGCGCGGGCACTTGTCGAACGCGAACGCGACGTTGTCGTGGTGACGAGTGATCGGGAGCTTGCCGCGCGTGTTGTGGATGCCGGAGCGCAGGCGCTCCCCGCGGGATGGTTGCTCGCGCAGCTGGGTGACTGAGCAGGACGACGTGTCTCGCCGTGAGGCGTGCGGTCTCAGGTCTCAGTCGAAGGGGTCGGGGTCGCTGGCGCGCCCGCGCAGTTTGTCGATGTCGCGACGTTCGCGCTTGGTGGGGCGTCCGGCACCGCGGTCGCGGACTCCCAATGCTGCTTGAGGTTCGCGCGGCGGCGTGCGGTCGTCGTAGGCCGCGGCGGCCAGCGGTGCGCCGACGCGCTTCACTAGGATCTGTCGGACGATCAGGTGCCGATCGAACCCGGCGATGCGGATCCGCAGCTCGTCGCCGATCTTCACGGACTGCGCGGCTTTGACCTTCTCGCCGTTGAGGCGCACATGTCCTGCGCGACAGGCGGTCGTCGCGGCGGAGCGCGTCTTGTAGATGCGCACGGCCCACAGCCAGCTGTCGATGCGCGCAGAGGTGCGCGCCGTCGCATCCGTCATCGCTGCTTCTTTCGCAGCGCGAGCAGAGCACCCGCGATGATCAGTCCCTGGCCGAGCGTGTAGGTGAACATGACGGCGGGGCTGGTCCAGTCGGGCATTCCGGGCAGGAACAGTCGGAAGGCGAGGATCGTGTCGCTCGCGAGGAAGAAGGCGCCGCCTGTCGCGATGAGCGGGGTGCAGCGCGCGGCGAAGATGGCGGTGCCCGCGAGGACGATGCCGTAGCCGGCGACGCCGAAGAAGAGCGGGCCGGTGTGCGGGCCGAGGAAGGCGATCATTCCGATCCACCACACGGCGTAGACGAGGGCCCACCACGGCACCTTTCGTCGCACGAGATGGCGGGCGAAAAGCACGATGTACGCGATGTGCGCGAGTCCGAAGAACAGCAACATCAGCGGGAGAGTGGGGCCTCCGGGGAAGAAAGCACCTGCGCCGTCACCCAGCCAGGAGAAGAGCAGAGCGATCAGCAGGAGCACTGCCGCGGAGGG
The DNA here is from genome assembly GCF_016907255.1 of Microbacterium keratanolyticum. Taxonomy (NCBI): domain Bacteria; kingdom Bacillati; phylum Actinomycetota; class Actinomycetes; order Micrococcales; family Microbacteriaceae; genus Microbacterium; species Microbacterium keratanolyticum. The sequence goes on from NZ_JAFBBQ010000001.1 coordinate 2,703,933, forward strand.
GCGTATCTGTCGCATGGTGAAGAGGGCAGGGACGGCGAGGAGCGGCATCAGCACGAGTTTGCTGGGACCGGCGAGAGGGCTCTCCAGGCCGAGGGCGATCACGTGGAAGACGGACGCGACGATGAAGGGGATGAAGGCCCAGGCGAATGCGGGGATCCGAGCGCGTGTCGGCATTCGTTCAGGACTCCACGGTGACGTCGATGACGGCGCCCGTGTCGTCGACGTGCGCGGCGGGCCAGTACCCTTCCGGGAAGTGTTCGCCGCAGGAATCGACGAAGTGCAGTACGACGATGCCTTCTGCGGTGGCTTCGATCGCTTCGAGGGCGAGGTCGTCAGCGGCCTCGTCGAGTTCGTGCGCCGGCGGCTCGCCCGTGCTGAATCGCGTGACGATGGCATCGGTCGCCGTGCGGACCAGCTCGTCGAGTCCGTCGACGGTGGCGTGGATCCGGGGGAGGAGTGCGCGCGCAGCATCCGGCTCGGTTCCTTCGAGCATGAGCTCGATCTCGCCGGCGTCGGTCACGTAGGTGTGCGTGTACCAGTCGTGGGTGAGGACGGTCCCGTCAGTGAGCTCGGACGTCGCGCGTGTGAACGTGCCGAGCTGGGGGTCGTCGATGACAGGAGAAGCGTCGCTCATACCGCCACGTTAGCGGCAGCTGGGGTGAGTTCGAGAGCAACGAGCGGGCGGCCTGGCTTGAGCGCGGCGCGCTGCTCGAAACCAGCCGCGCGGAACGTGCTCAGTGTGCCGTGGAAGAGGTTGTTCGAGGCGTGTGTGCCGGTGGTGGTGTCGACGGGGTAGCCCTCGATCAGCCGAGCGCCTGCGTCTTGTGCAAAGGCGACGGCGTCGTGCATGAGCTTTGCGGTGATGCCCTGCCCACGGTGTTCACGGCGCACCACGAAGCAGGTGATGGCCCAGACGGCGTCATCGTCGAGAGGCTCGGCGGTAGCGGATGCGATTGCGCGAGTGTGCGCGAGGCGCGCTTGACTCGTGCGCGGACCGACACGAACCCACCCCGCGGCCTCGCCGTCGACATAGGCGATGAGCCCCGGAGGTGGGCCTGCGGCGATCTCGTCGTGCAGCAGCGCGGTGCGTTCGTCCTTGGTGGTGTTGTTCCAATCCTTGGCGCGGAGCGTCAGCCACGCGCACTGACAGGAGGCGCCGTCGCCGCCACCCGTGAGCGCGTGCTGCACGTCGGCCCAGCGCTCGGTCGTCGCAGGTTTCGTCGTGATCGTGACCATGCCGGAACGCTACGCGCAGCATTCGACATCGGCAACAGACGCGCCCGGGGTGCTCGGTTCGCGCGCGGCTCAGAGTGCGGCTAGGATGGGGGAGTTGCCTGAACGGAAACGCTCAGGTGGCGGGCTGTGGCGCAGCTTGGTAGCGCACTTGACTGGGGGTCAAGTGCGGTAACGACTCGGTACGGCACGAAAATAGAACAACGGGATGTGGCGCAGCTTGGTAGCGCACTTGACTGGGGGTCAAGGGGTCGCAGGTTCAAATCCTGTCATCCCGACAGAAAAGCCCAGGTGAGAGCAAGCTTCTCACCTGGGCTTCGTCGTTTCTGTTGTCTTTTTCGGAAGGGTTTATGGAAGCATCCGACCGCGGACACTGATGCCATCCGGGACGCTTCGATTGCGGCCGTTGTGACGAGCCGGGACCTACAGTCCGTTTTGGGTCGCGATCGGCAGCCTCTTTCATCGCCGAGGTGCTGTCGTTCGGCTGGATATGACGGGGCTGTCGCGGTCGTGGTTCTCGTTTCCGTCGAGGAACGCGTTGGCGCGTGCGGCGGCGTCGGTGAGGTGCCTGGTGTCGGGGTGGAGGTAGCCGCGGGTAGTCTCGATGAACTTATGGCCCGAACTCAGTACACGTCGAGAACGGAACGAAAGTCAGGCAGATTCAGTGCGGGCCGGGGAAGTCGCTTGTCTCCTGGACCTTTTTCCGCGCTTTAGGGACCTCTCCGCGGTATGCCTTGCGGCTTCAGCCCCAGCGTTCCGGAACAGCTTTGCAAAGCTGTTTGGGGACGAAGGGTGCACTGCTTCCCAGAATCCTGATGGGAACATTGATGCTCATGCCCATGGTATCCCGGCCGAGAAGGTCAGGTTCTCACCGATCGGGCACAACTCCTGACGACACGGGGTCTCTGCGTTCGGCGTGAGCACCAGCTTTGCTCAACTACCGTCCGGATCCGCTCAGGCGGGGAGCTTATAGTCGAACCAAATGCGGTGCGTCCCATCCGCGTCGACTGCGATTCCGCCTCCGCCCGAGATTCCTGTCAACTCCCCAGTGCCGCTCGAGGGGATAATGACCAACGACTCGTCACTCCGGACATCTCCGACCGTCGTTGCCGAATGTGAGAAATTGAACGTACCCGACCGGCCGCCGAGCACGCCTTCGAAAGACTCCATTGCGACATACCCGCCGACGTCGGTGGCCGCGTCAAGAGCGTACGTGAATACCGTCACCGAGCGTCCGGCGACATCTCCCGTGAACTGCTTCTCCATTCTCACTACCGCCACGGAGGTGGCAGTCACCGGCCCGGTATCCATGTGCGGGTCGACGGGGGAGAACGCTTCTACAGTGAAGGTCCCTGAGGCTTGCATGTTGCTCCTTTGATTCTCTGAACTCTATAGTCACGCCCGAAGCAGGAACGCGGCGTCACGGTCGTACTCGTCGGCTTCGTCGCGCAGCTCAGGCTTGCTCAGTTCGTCGGCTTTCGCGCGTGAGAAGTCGGCAAGCTGGTAGAGCCGGCGGATCGCCACCTGAACGACGGCGTCGACGGTGAGAGGGATGCTCCCGGCATCCGGCCCGTAAGCGTCTATCAGTAACTGGATGCGTCGTGACACGTCGCGCCCGGTCGGCGCCCCGACCGGCGGTTCGCCCGTGAGTGGAACCATGCGCGTGGCGAAATAGGCGATGTCCCAGATTCGCGGGCCGGGCGAGCACATGTCGAAGTCGATCGCACCGACGATCGTGCCGTCGTCGAACGCGAGATTGTGCGGGGAGAAATCGTTGTGGCAGATGACCTCCACGGGCACCTTGGTCGCCGACTGCCAGGTGCTCTCATCGAGCGGGAAGCCGATGGATGCATCGTGCAGCTGGCGCAGCATCCGCGCACCCTGCTCGAGCGCGGCATCCGTCCAAACCCAGTTCGGCAGCGGATAGGCGGGAACGAAAGCGTCGATGAAGCTCAGGGTCTCGTGCGTTCCATCGAACCCGATCGGCTCCGGCGCCCAGTCGATTCCTCCGCGTTTGAGGTAGCGCAGGTAGCGGTGCACGGTCGGTGTCCACGGCCCGCCCACGCGACGGACCGTGTCGCCGTCTCGTACGACGGTGTTCATGTTTCCGCCGGACATCGCCTGCTGCATGTCGTTCATGAGTTTCCTCTTCTAGTCGTCGGTCTCGGGGATGAGCACGGTCGCGAACGCTATCCGGCGCTGCCCTTCCTTGCGCTTCTCCAGATAGGGCGTGAGCACGTCCATGAGTTCAGTCTGCAGTTTCTCCAGGTCCTGAGTGTCGAGGTGGAGTACCGCGCGGGCGAACCCCAGAGAGCCCCGCAGATCCGTGCGGTCATCGTCGAGCAGTCGCTCGAAGTCGTTCGAGAGTCCGCTGAGGAACATCGTGAACGCCGAGCGCAGTTGTACTGCATCCATCGCTTGCAACTCGCCGTGGCCCACGTGCGCCATTCGGTCGCCCAGTGCGAGCGTGCGCTCTGTGGCGCCGCGGACATGTCGTTCCTCGATGACAGCCAGGATGTCGGCCTCGAGCAGCGCCGCGACGTGCCGGTACAGGGTGGCCTGTTTGACCTCGGGCAGCGCTTCACGCAGCTGAGTCGTCGTCATGCTGCGGCCCCCGAGTTGCTGAATGATCTTCATGCGCACCGGATGGAGGACGATGTCAGCGATCTGCTGCTCTTCAGCCACGAGTGTTCTCCCAACCATTCTCATCATGATAATGTTCTCATCACGACAACAACCATTGAAGCAGAGGTGAGCGCGATGACGCAGGTGAGCTACGGGCCAGAGGGAGTGGACATCCGATTCCCGGGCTGGGAAGCGACGATGGCCGGCCGGGGCTTCCTGCGCGTGCCGATCTCCGCCCTCCTGTCAGCTCGGGTCGAGCCCGGTTGGACGTCGGAGATCCTGGGCATGCGCTCAGGGCTCGTCGTGTCGGGCTACCGCAAGCTCGGTACCTTCACGCATCCCTCCGGGGTGCGTCGGCTGGTCTCGATGAAACGCGGCGTGCCGCTGCTGCGGCTGAGCACGGTCAGAGGCGAAACCGGGTTCGATGAGATCCTGCTCAGCACTGAAGACGCGGGCAGCATCGCGCAGGCGATCTACGGGAGCGTCGCCCGATGAGCGTCGCACCGATCGAGATCACGGGGCTCGCCAAGCGCTTCGGCACTGTCGACGCCGTCGCGGATGCGACGTTCAGTGCGGCGCCGGGGCGCGTCACCGGTTTTCTCGGGCCGAACGGCGCCGGAAAGAGCACCACGCTGCGCATGCTGCTCGGCCTGATCCGTCCGTCCGAAGGGACAGCGCTCGTTCTGGGCAAGCGCTATCAAGACCACCGTCGTCCGGCCCGGCTCGTCGGAGCGGTGCTCGACATCGCCGGTGCGCACCCGAGAACGACCGCCCGGCAGCACCTCCGCACCTATAGCGCGCTCTCTGGCCTCTCCTCGAAACGCGTCGATGCGGTGCTCGAAGAGACCGGCGTCGCCGAGTTCGCCGATCGTCGTATCGGCACGTTCTCCACCGGGATGCGTCAGCGCCTCTCGCTCGCGACCGCGCTTCTCGGGGATCCGGAGATCCTTGTGCTCGACGAGCCCTCGAATGGTCTGGATCCCGCCGGCATTGTGTGGCTGAGGACGTTCCTGCGGACTTTCGCGGCGTCGGGTCGCACTGTCCTGTTGTCCAGTCACGTGCTCGGCGAGGTCGAGCAGACGGCCGACGACGTCGTCCTCATTGATCGAGGCCGAGTGACGCGAATGGGGCCGCTCTGCGAACTTCGCTCGAATGGGGATTCACTGGAGGACGTGTTCCTTCGCGCCACACAGGAAGGGGCACCGCTGTGAAACTGATCCACGGTGAGCTGATCAAGCTCGTCACGCTCCGCCTTGCGCTCTGGACGATCCTTCTCGCGGCGGCGTGCGGGATGCTGCTGACGGGTGCCCTCGCCTTGATCGGCCCTGAGAATGCGACCCCGCCGATGCCCGGGCTCGACACCGTCGAAGGTGTCGAGATCGTGCTCGGCCTTCCTGCTGTGCTGCTGTTCGTGCCCGCTCTCATCGGCACGATCGCCGTCACCTCCGAGTACCGGCACCGCACCATCGGCACGACGTTTCTCGCAGCGCCCAGACGTGGGCGAGTGCTCGGTGCGAAGCTCGTCGTCTATGCGCTTCTCGGTCTGAGCTACGGCATCATCTGCTCGGCCGCATCCGGAGTGGCGTTATACGCGGGTGCCGCGGCGCGAGGAGTCGCGATTCCGGTCCCGGTCGGGGAGCTCGTGGTCCCGCTGCTCCAACTCGCGCTTGCGGCTGCCGTGTACATGGTGCTCGGGGTCAGCATCGGCGCGCTCGCCCGCAACCAGCTGGTCGCGATCGCCGTCGTGCTCGGCTACTTCTACGTTCTCGAGTTCGTGCTCATGACGATCCCCGGTGTGAACTCTCTGTATCCCTTCCTGCCGGGCGGAGCGACGGCCTCGCTGACGAGCTTTTCCTTCCTCACGGATGCCTTGGCCGAGCAGACCTCCCTCGGAGCTGCTTCCCTCGCGTCTCCGGTGATGGGAGCCTTCATCCTGCTCGCCTACGCGGGCGTCGCTGGTCTTCTGGCCATACTCGTTCCTCTTCGCCGAGACCTCAGGTGACGAGGCAGTAGCATCCAGCGGCGCGAGTGCGTCCCGCATACGGTCGGGGAGCGACACGCTGGGAACGACGAAACCTGTGCTTGCCTCGGCACAACGGGAAGGTGGAGCGCTACCAGCGGATCCTGGCCGAAGAGCTGCTCTATGCCCGAAATATCACGAGCGAGGACGTTCACTCAACGGCAATCGGGGTCCGGAACATCCGTTGCAACTACCTCCCCCGCCACTCGGGAGCAGGCGAGCAGCCCCCGGCGTCCCGATTGCGAAAACACGTCACCAACGTCCAGCCCAAACACGCCGGGTCGCAGGTTCAAATCCTGTCAGCCCGACTATCGTGAGGCTCGGAATCACGCGGAAATCGCGAGCTTCCGGGCCTCTTTCGCATCCTCCGCGGTGTCGCGTCTTCACAGGAGTGTCAGTCGCGACGCTATCGGCTGATTCGCGGCATAAACCACGCCTCCTCGCCCCCACCAGTAGCCTTTGACTATGGGGCCGATCTCGCTTGCAACGCTGCTACCGCCGGACTTCGACCCGCTCACGTGCAAGCTTCATTTCGCGGTGTTCAATGGTGAGTCCCATCCGATCGACGCCCTCGGCAATGATCCCGAGCTATGGCAGCGCTGGAACACCTGGCGCAACGTCAATGACGACTTCAACCGGCGATTCATCTTCTCGCTGGCACAAGACAAACATGACCCGACGTTGTGGCTGTTTGGTGGCATCTGGGAAGTGGTGGGCCGTCGTCCCGAGCCGCGGCAGCATTCCTACGACGTAGCTCTTCGTGAGGACCTCATGGGGCCGTATACGAAGAGGCTCTACGTGCGGGTGGCGCTTGCAGGTCGCAACCGCCGTCGAAACATGGAGGCGTGCCTCCACGACATGACTGTGGCGCTGATCACGGAGGAGCCCTTCGGCGGTGATCCGTTCCCGGGGCATGACCGCATCAATCACTCGCTTGCTGAGATCCAGGCAATCGTCAGGCAAGGGCGGCCAGACTGGCGAATCGCCCTGGAGCACATGAAGGGCGTCTATGTGATCCATGACGCCGAGACCGGCGAACCGTACGTGGGCTCTGCATACGGCGACACCGGGATCTGGCAACGCTGGTCGAGCTACGCCCTCACTCTCCACGGTGGCAACGTCGGGCTCCACGCGCACCTGGCGGCTACGGGAGAGGACTACTTCCGCAAAAACATGCGGTTCGCCCTCCTAGAGTTCTGGTCGATGCGAACCGATGACCAGCATGTGATCGACCGCGAGACCTACTGGAAGAGCGTGCTGCTCTCCAGGGCCCTCGGGCACAACAGGAACTGAAATCCGCAGGCCTCAGACCCGTCCACGACCCTCCGTGCTGTCCGGTATCAACGCGCAGAGACAAGAAGAAACACGAGGCCGATCCCGTTCCACAGCGCATGCGCAGTGATGCATGCGAGGAGGTTTCGCCCAGAGAGGAGATACGCGGATGCCAGCGCCACGGCATATCCGGCATAGAGGAGCATCAGCGGCCATTCGTCCCACCCGCGTATATGAATGGCTGTGAACACGAGGCAGGACAGGATCATCGCGGTGCCCGTTGAGATGACATGACGAAGCCGACCGAACGGGATCTCCCGGAAGACGAGTTCTTCGACGACAGGGGCGACGAGTCCGCCAAGCCCCACGAAGAGGAATGCCGCGAAGAGCGAGGCGGATGCGGCGAGGACTTCGGAGGAGATCGCCGACTGGTTCGCGCCAGGCTCCGAGGAGCCGACGACGAGGATGGCCGCCTGACTCACGGCGGATGCCACGCCCATGAGCGCAATCGCCACCGCCACCATGGCGAGGGCTTGGAAGGGGCGTCTTCTCGTCGTCTGCCAGCTCCTGGTGAAAGCGTCACGGAACATCCACACGCCCACGAGCATCACCGCCACGTACCCGCTGTTCTTGATCCCGGCGAAGAGCGCCTCTGGCACCAGCGCGCGTCCGAGAATGATCCACAACGTCAACAGGAGATAGAGACCGAGGAACCACGGCCATCCGACAACGGAAGGACGAGTCGCGGCAGGCAGCATGAACACAGCCTAGGAGAGGGGCGCGATCGACGAGAACGAGCGCGCGGCCGACTATTCCAGCGTCCCCGTCAACCGCCCATGGAACTTCGTCGACCGCTCATCCAACCCGGTGATCCGCACGTCGATACCGTGTTCGACATACTTCGCCTGCACGGAATCCAGGGCGGCGACGGTGGAGGCGTCCCAGATCTGCGCGGCGGAGAGGTCGATCGTCACCGAGGCCGGGTCGTCGGCGTAGGAGAACTGTTCGACGAGGTCGTTGCTGCTGCCGAAGAACAACGGCCCGCGCACGGTGTACGAAACCGCGTCTTCGCCCACCGCACGGGACACCGTGACGACATGGGCGACGCGGCGCGCGAACAGCACCATTGCGAGCACCACGCCCACGCCGACGCCGATCGCAAGATTGCTCGTCGTCACGACCACGATGATCGTCACGACCATCACGGCCGTCTCCGACAGCGGCATCCGTCTCAGAGTCGACGGACGGATGCTGTGCAGATTGACCGTCTTGATCGCGACCACCATCATCACCGCGGCGAGCGCGATCATCGGGATCTGCTCCATCACATCGCTCAGCACGGTCACGAGAAGCAACAGGAAGGCGCCCGCGACGAACGTCGAGATGCGGGTGCGTGCGCGTCCGAGCTTCACGTTGACGACGGTCTGGCCGATCATGGCGCAGCCGGCGATCCCACCCCAGAGTCCCGCGAAGATGTTCGACACACCCAGCGCCCACGACTCGCGTCCCTTGTGCGACTTGGTGTCGGTGATGTCGTCGACGAGCTTCGCCGTCAGAAGCGTCTCCAGCAGCCCGACGAAGGCGACGCTGAGGGCGGTGGGACCGATGATCCCGAGCGTCTCGAGGTTCAGCGGTACGAGCAGGGGAGTGATCCCGGGAAGGCCGCCTGCAACCGCGCCCTGGTCTCCGACCGTCGGCACGCTCAGATGCGCGATGAGCGTGATCGCCGTCACCGCGACGATCGCCACGAGCGGTGCCGGCACCGCGGTCGTCAGACGCGGAAGACCCAGCACGATGAGGATCGTCAGCGCGAAGAGCGGGTAGACGAGCCATGGCACGTCCAGCAGGTGCGGGATCTGGGCGGCGAAGATCAGGATGCCGAGAGCGTTGACGAATCCGAGCATGACCGAGCGAGGGATGAACCGCAGCATCCGTGCGAGTCCCGTCACACCGAAGAGGATCTGCACGATCCCCGCGAGGATGACGGTCGGCAGCAGATACTCCACGCCGTGCTCGCGCACGAGAGGGGCGACGACGAGAGCGACGGCACCGGCCGCGGCCGTGATCATCGCCGGGCGGCCGCCGAGGATCGACATCGAGATCGCGAGCACGACCGAGGCGATCAGACTCACCTTGGGATCGACGCCCGCGATGACCGAGAACGAGATCACCTCGGGGATGAGCGCGAGGGTGGTGACGATGCCCGCGAGCACTTCTGTGAGGAGAAGTCGGGGGCTCCGCAGAGCTTGCAGGGTCGTCGGGGATGCACTCACCGATCCACCCTACGGGAGCACTGCGCGGGTTCTCCCTGCTCGGGGCACTGCGGATAAGATGAGGCCATGGCCGACGCGCACTTCCGCCTGACGATCGGCAACGGCGACGCCTCGATCGCCCACATCGATTTCGCGGCGCTGGAGTCATTTCGCTTTCCCGATGGCCTCGGCTATCCGCCGTCGTACCAGGCGTTCGTCCGCGAGTGCGGATGGGCGCGGACGTTCGGGCTCTGGCTCATCTATCCACCTGTGCTTCCCGGATACGCGGATGGGCGCGAGCGGGCCGACAACCTCACGGCTCGCTTCCTCGACAGCTACCTCGATGGGCAGAGCGAGGAGTTCGACTGGATGGTCGAACCCGACGGCACCTGGGGCACCCCGGCCTCGCTGCGCGTCTTCGGGTGGAGCGAGAACGGCGACGCGCTGCTCTGGGATACGTCGGCGCGGCGGCGAGACGGCGAGTTTCCGGTGTGGGAATCGCGGGGACTCAACGCGCTGCACCTGCTCGGAGGGAGCCTCGCAGAAGCGCTGCCCCTTCTTCGAGAGCGCGCGAACGCGCACAGCGCGCCCGCCGACTGTGTCGACGTCGAACCACTCACCCCGGCGCGTCTCTGAGCCGCCACCGGCAGACGGCGGGGGACTTACTCGAGGGTGGATGCCTCGTTTCGCGGGGCCTCGCTCGTGGTCGCTTCGCGCACCGGGTAGAAGATGATCGGCGGCCGACCCCGTGTACTGACATGCACCGTCTCACTGCGGATCAGCCCGTCGTTCTCCAGCACACGCAGGTGATCGCGCGCGGTGTTCAGAGGGATGCCGCACTCCGAGGCGATCTCGCCCGCGCGGCGCCCTGGCCCGCGCTGGATCGACTGCAGCAGCCGCAGGCGGCGGCGCTGCGTGAGACCTCGGAAATCCTGTGTGCGGCGCAGCATGCCCCGAGTGTAGGCAGGCCTGCGGGGCGTCGGCCGTGCGATCGACCGGACAAAACCGGTGGAACACCCATGCGTGCATGCGCGAAACGGAGAGACAGGGGGACGGCCGTCTCCGGCTCGGATGCAGCTGTGTGACCCTTTCGTGCCGAGCGTTTCACCGCCCTGGCCGCCTGCGCTTGTATGGGGCCATGACAGGAACCGTGCTGCTGCGCCAGCGAAACGAGTCGGAGTTTCGGGGCATCAGCCGGGCACGTGAGGTCGTCGTCGTCGACCAGCCGAGAGATCTCGCGCATCTGTCCACGATCACCACCGCGCAGCTCTGGGCACCGCACGCGGACCCGTTTCTGGAGCTGCCCGAGATCCTGAGCGCGATGTCAGCGCTCCAGTCGCTCACGATTAGTGGATCGAGCGCTGTCAGCGCCGCCATCACGCAGCTCAAAGAGGGAGACCTTCCCTCTCAGCTGAGCGAGATCCGGGTGCTGATCGACGACGGCAAGACGCTGCACTGGCCGCGCATCACGCTGCCGAACCTGCGCGCACTGACCGTCGTCGGCGAGCTGCGGTTCGACGAGGAGCAGTTTCCGCTGCTCGAGAGTCTGTCCTTTCGACCAGACCGGTCCCTTCGCACCCTGCGGCAGGCCCTCTCCCTCCCGCTCGTTGGCCTCCACCTGCAACTCGTGCCGACCGACGAGGAGATCTTCGAGATGCTCGCGGCACGACCGCTGCACAGCCTCGGTCTGCACGGCGGAACGAAGCTGACAACTCTCGACGGCATCGGGGCGCTCTCCGACCTCACCGCGCTGCAGGTGAAGAACCTCAGGAACCTCGGTGACATCTCCGGGTTGCGGATGCTGCCCCGTCTCGAACGCCTCGACCTGCAGTACTGCACGAAGATCAGCAACATCGAGGTGATCAACGACCTCGAATCGCTCAGCCGTCTCACGCTGGTCGGCTGCGGAAACGTCGGCGTCGAGAAGATCCAGCACACCATCGACAGGCTCGCGCAGCGGACTGTGGGGGCGACGCGGTAGAGCGTCCCTCTGTGCTGATGGCGGCGCCCTGACACCGATCCTGATGCATAATTGATGTATCAACTAAGTGAGCGTGGTTCAGGAGGACAGGCGCAGATGAGCGACATCCAGAGCATCGAATTCGGGATCGACACCTTCGGCGATCTGCCGCGCGATGCGAACGGCGAACTCGTGTCCTACGCGCAGGCGATCCGCGCAACGGTCGAAGAGGCGGTCCTGGCTGATCAGGTCGGCATCGACGCCATCGCCGTGGGGGAGCACCATCGTCCCGAGTTCGCGATCTCGACGCCCGAGACCGTGCTCGCCGGTATCGCCACCGTGACGAAGAACATCACGCTCGCCTCGGGGGTCACCGTGCTCTCGTCCGACGACCCCGTCCGTGTGTTCCAGCGCTTCGCGACCGTCGATGCGCTCTCGAACGGCCGCGCGGAGGTCATCCTCGGGCGCGGTTCCTTCACCGAGTCGTTCCCGCTCTTCGGATACGACCTGGCCGACTATGAGGTGCTCTTCGAAGAGAAGATCGATCTCTTCCACAAGCTCCTCGATGAGAAGCCCGTCACCTGGCAGGGCACGACACGTGCGCCGCTTCATGACGCCGGCGTGTTCCCGAAGACCGAGTCCGGGCGTCTGAAGACCTGGGTGGGAGTCGGCGGTTCGCCGCAGTCGGTCATCCGCACAGCACAGTACGGGTTCCGTCTCATGTTGGCCGTCATCGGCGGATCCCCGGATCGTTTCGCGCCGTACGTCGACCTCTACCGCCGGGCGACCGCGCAGCTCGAGACGACGGCGTACCCCGTGGGACTGCACTCGCCCGGGTTCATCGCCGACACCGATGAGCTCGCCAAAGAGACCGTGTATGCCGACTACAAGGCGATGCGCGACCGCATCGGTGCCGAGCGCGGCTGGCCGCCCATGAGCCGCCGTGAGTTCGAGTCGGAAGCGTCGCACGGCTCGCTCTACATCGGATCGCCGGAGACGGTCGCGCGGAAGATCGCCAGCGCGATCCGCACCCTCGATGTCGGACGCTTCGACATGATCTACAGCGGCGGCGCGATCCCGGCGAGCGCCCGACTGCGCTCCGTCGAGCTCTACGGCACGAAGGTGATCCCGATGGTGCGAGAGCTTCTTGCGGAAGGCGGCAGCTCGTCGTGAGCGGGAAGGGCGCAGCATCCGCCCCGACCATCGGGATTCTCGGCGCAGGCAAGGTGGGCACGGTGCTCGCGAAGCTCGCGCTCGCCGCAGGATTCCGGGTGCTGATCGCCGGCTCCGGAAGCCCCGCGAAGATCGCGCTCACCGTCGAGGTACTGACGCCGGGTGCGGTGGCGATGGCGGCTGCGGATGTCGTACGAGACGCGGATGTCGTGATCCTCGCCCTTCCGCTCGGCAAGCTCACTCGACTTCCCGCCGACCTGTTCGACGGGAAGCTGGTGATCGACGCGATGAACTACTGGTGGGAGACGGACGGCATTCGTGACGACCTTGACGACCCGCAAACGACGACGAGCGAGATCGTGCAATCGTTCCTCGCGAACGCGCGTGTGGTGAAGGCGTTCAACCACATGGGCTACCACGACCTGCATGATGGGCCGCGTCGCTCGGGAGATCCGAGCCGCAAGGCGATCGCCGTCTCCGGAGACGACGCCGACGACGTCGCCGCGGTGGTCTCTCTCGTGGAAGCCTTCGGCTTCGATGCGCTCGTGATCGGACCGCTGGCAGCGAGTCGCGGTCTGCAGCCGGGGCATCCGGGATTCGGGGCGAATCTTGCCGGCGCAGAGCTCGCCGAGGTGCTCGGCGTCGCCTACGTCTGAGATCTAGGCTGGGCACACCGGTCAACCGTGAGGAGACGGTCATGAAGGCACCCGAAGAAGTCGTCGCCCGCTGGCAGGATGCGTGGAACAGCGCCGATGCGGATGCGCTCTCCCTGCTCTTCGCGGAGGATGCGGAGTTCGTGAACGTCGTCGGCCTCTGGTGGCACGACCGGGAGAGCATCCGGGTGTCGCACGAGTTTGGCTTCACCACGATCTTCCCGGGTTCCACCATCACGATGGGCAAGCCCCGACTGCGGATGCTCGGAGACGCCGGTGCTGTCGTGCAGGCGCGCTGGCACCTCGTGGGTCAGGTGGCGCCCGATGGAGCGCCGGCGGGGGAGCGCGAGGGAATCTTCACCTTCGTGCTGGAACGACGGGCGGAATCGTGGATCACCGTCGCCGCGCAGAACACGGACGTCGTGCCGAACACGCAGACGCATATCAATGCGCCAGAGGGGCGCTCGAGCATCTACTACCGGTCGCTGGACTAACTACGAGATGCTGCTGACGATCGCGGCGCTCAACGCCTCGATCGGACGGCGGGGGGCCGCGGGATTGTCGAGGAGCGCGAAATCGAGCGCGCCGAGGGGCGGCAGGTTGAACTGGCTGTCGACCCGCACGAGATCGGCGGGCATGAGCGTCTCCGGGAACACGGCGACGCCGAGTCCCGCTCGGACGCCGGCCAGGATTCCCGTGATGTCGCGTGCGGTACAGGTGGGCTTCCACTGCCGTTTCGGTGCTTCGAGAGCTTCGATGGCGGCTGCTCGTGACGGACTGGGACGAGGGTAGGTGACCAGAGGCACGGGCTCATCCGCGTGGAAGACGAGCGCAGGATGCGCCGCCCACACCAGCTGCTCGCGACGGACGACCCGTCCTTCCGCAATGCCCGGCTCTCGCCGCACGTAGACCAGGTCGAGGTTTCCGGCTTTGAGGCGTCGAAAGATCGCCGCGGATTGACCCACGGTGATCTCGACATCGACGTGCGGGTTCTTGCGCCGAAAGTCCCGAAGAATCTCGGGAAGGTGCGTCAGCGCAAGGTCATCCGCTGTTCCGAAGCGCACGCGGGTGCGCTCCGCCGGTCCCGCGAAATGCGCGTGCGCGTCGTCGATCGCCGCCAGTGCGCGTCGTGCAAAGCCGAGCAGCGCCTCACCGCTGTCGGTGAGCGAGACGTGTCTCGTGTCCCGAGAGAACAGCACCCGACCGATCTGCGCCTCAAGTCGCCGTATGCGCTGACTCACCGTGGGCTGACTGACATCGAGCTGGCGACCCGCGGCAGAGAAACTCTTCGTCTCAGCCACAGCGACGAAGCAACGCAGCAACTCGGTCTCGTACATGCTGGACAGCCTATTGGGTTTGCCAATGACTGATATCACTTCTATCTCGTCGCTAAATTACTGCGGTCGCCGTAGATTTGCGTTCATGTCGCATCCAGGCATAGACGCCGTGCCGCACCCCGTAACCGAACCCCTTCCGAACCTCACTCATCGTCCCGCGCTCCGCGATACTTTCATCGCGCTCGGTGGGAGCAACTACCGCAGGTACATCCTCAGCTTCATCGGAGCCTCAAGCGGTGCGTGGCTGGCTCGACTGACGAGCGACTGGCTCATGATCGAGCTCACGGGCAGCGTTGCTCTGGTCAGCCTGGTCGTCGCGGCGCAGCTCGTGCCGGTCGTGACACTCAGTGCATGGGGCGGTCTTCTGGGAGATCGGCTGAATGCCCGCATGACCGTGCTGGCGACACAGTCCCTCATGGTGGTGGCCGTCGCCTTGCTGGCGCTAGCGACCCTGTTCGGCCAGCAGACGGTCGGCCTCATCCTGCTGAGCTCTCTGCTCATCGGGTTGAGCGCAGCATTCGAGGGGCCCAGCCGCGCGGTTCTCGTCGTCGAGGTCGTGGGTACGTGGCGCCTCTCGAACGCTCTGAGCCTGAACGCCGCGGTCGGTCAGCTTTCGGGAATCGCGGGGGCTGCGCTCACCGGCATCCTGATCCTGTGGATCGATGTCGGCGGCGCGCTGATCGTTGCGACGCTCTTCCTGCTGGCAGGGATCGCTGTTCTGCTGACCGTCCGCCGTGACTCTCTCTTCGGGGTGGCGAAGGTCCCTGCGCGGCGAGGGCAGGTCGCTGAAGCGCTTCGCTACGTGCGACGCAAGCCGGAGATCATGGCGTGCATCCTGTTGATCTTCACTCTGGCGCTGTTCGGGCTCACCGGCTCGGTGCTCATGGCATGGGCCGCACGCGAGCGGTTCGATCTGGGGGCTGCGGGGTACAGCGGATTTCAGGCGATCGCGGCGATCGGGGCCTTCGTGGGCAGCCTCGTCTCGGCGCGGCGTCGTCGACTGCGGTTGCAGGACAACGCGCTTCTGCTGGGAGTGTCCGGGATGATCTGGGCGGTGACGGGATTCGCACCTGCGCCCGGCGTCTTCGCGATCGCTCTTGTGGCGGCTTTCATCACACGCATCATGTTCATGATCGGCAACGAGTCGCTTGCCCAGTTGTCCACGAATGGGGCGATTCGCGGTCGGGTCGTCTCGCTGTACCTTATGGCGGCGACGAGCGGACAGCTCGTGGGGGCGATGCTCACAGGCTGGGCGGTCGTGGCTCTCGGTGGTGAGATCACGTTCCTGATCACGGGGGTCGTGCTCGTCGTCGTCTCTTTCGGAGTGTGGTTCCGGTGCCTCAGGGACGGACGGCGGCTCAGGCCAGCGAGAGGAAGAGCTTCTCGAGTTCGTCGGTCGCGAGCTCGTCGGTCTCGGGATCGGTGAGGCATTCCTTGAGCGCACTGGAGATCACGAGGAAGCCGGCTCGGTCGAGCGCCTTGGAGACGGCAGAGAGCTGCTGCACGATGTCGCGGCAGCTCTGCTCGCTGTCGACGGCCTCGATCACGGCGTTGAGCTGACCGTGTGCGCGGCGCAGACGGTTGAGCACCTTGCGCTTGGCTTCGGCGTCGTGCGCGAAGGACGTGGTGGGGGTGGTCATCGTCGTCTCCTGTCGATGGGGTGGAGTCCTGACCAGGATACCCCTTGGGGTATAGTTGCGCATACCCCCTGGAGTATCTGAAGAAGGAGAGCGACACAATGTGCCGTCCCACCACATGCCGGACCTGCAAAAAGACCACCTGGGCGGGCTGTGGCCAGCATGTGCAGTCCGTAAAGGCCACGGTGCCCGCGGGCGAATGGTGCAACGGCACTCATTCCGCCGCGCAGATCGCCGCGGCGAAGAACGCCACACCGAGCTTCTTCGCGCGCCTCTTCGGTCGCTGAGCACCTGAACCTGCCATCGGCGCGCTACGGAGTTTCCGCACTCGGTGACCCCGCCCCTGTGCCGTCGGGTGCCGGACTCGTATGGTGGGAGCATGGACAGGAGCATCCTGCTGAACGGCACCGTCAGCATCCCCCTCGGGCACCGCGTCGAAGTGAGCGAAAGCAGTACCGCTGATAGCGCTGCGGGTGTGCGCATCCACACGATCGTCGACCTCGACACAGGAGTGGAGCACCGGTGGGATGAGCATCGCCCCGCGGACGCGGTCATCTGGACGGGGCGTGTGCTGCAGTGCAGCATCCGATTCTCGGGGAACGCGGGGGAGACTCTTCTCCTGATCGATCCGTTCACGCCCGGCGCGCTGGGAGCCAAGGCGGCGCTGCGCGGAGCGGATGCCGCCGCGGATGCCGCCAAGGCCGAAGCCGACCGCTGGGGCGGCGCGGACCGGCCGCCACCAGAGCCCGAAGAGCGTTTCTGGTAGGTCTGCGCTGCCGCTGTCAGCGGAAATCACGGGACTGGTGGCTGAGCCCGGTGCGGAGATCTTCAAAGGCATCGGCGAGGACGTTGATCACCCCCTCGGGAGAGCGCTCGAGGATTCCGCGCACGATGAGCGCCGGAGAATCCCTAGCGACTCTGCGATAGCGATTCCACACGCCCGCGGAGCAGACCACATTCACCAGGCCGTGCTCGTCTTCCAGATTGAGGAAGGTGATCCCCGCGGCCGTCGCCGGGCGCTGCCGATGCGTCACGAGACCTGCGACCTCGATGCGTCGCCCCACCTCGTGCGTTCGCAACAGGTCGGCGCTCACCACGCCGCGATCCTGCAACGCTGACCGGAAGTGCGACAGCGGATGGTCGTCGGTGGAGAGCCCCGTCGCCCAGAGGTCGGAAGCGAGTCGTTCATAGCCCGACTGATCCGGAAACAGCGGCGGCTGCACCGAGATCGTGGTGTCGGGCAGATACTGGGCGCGATCCTGCGCGGCAGCGCCCGCCAGCCAGAGCGCCTCGCGTCGCTGCAGCCCCAGTGAGTCGAAGGCTCCTGCGGTCGCCAACGCCTCCACCTGCGCGGCGGTGGCATCCGTGCGTCGCACAAGGTCGTGCAGATCGCGGAAGACGCCGTGCGCCTCTCGCTCGGCGACGATGCGCTCCGCGAGCTTCGTGCCGATCCCGCGTACTCCGCTGAGGCCCATCCGCACCGCATATCCGCCATCGCGGCGATGTGCCGACGAGTCGTCGGGCAGGTCGCGGTCGAACAGAGGGACGGGCGGCTGGTCGGGTTCGGTGCAGAAGGCGAGACCGGTCGGGCCCGGCGCATCCGCAATCGCCTCCAGCGTCTCCGTCGCCCCCGACGCATGCAGATCAGGTCGGAGCACCCGCACCCCATGTCGCCGGGCGTCCGCGGTCAGCGAGGCAGGGGAGTAGAAGCCCATCGGCTGCGCTCTCAGGAGAGCGGCGAGGAATGCCGCCGGGTAGTGCAGCTTGAGCCAGGAGCTCGCATACACCAGCAGGGCGAATGAGAGAGAGTGCGACTCGGCGAAGCCGAAGTTCGAGAACGCCTGGATCTGCGCGTAGATGCGATCGGAGGTCGCCTCGTCCAGCCCGTGCCGGCTCATCCCCTCGTACAGCTTCGTGCGGATGCGCTCGATCTTCTCCTGGCCGCGCTTTGACCCCATCGCGCGACGCAGAAGATCGGCCTCATCTGCGGTGCAGTCGCCCAGCGCTGTCGCCATCTGGATCAGCTGCTCTTGGAAGATCGGAATGCCCAGGGTGCGCTCCAGAATCGGCTCGAGCTTGGGATGCGCGTAGGTCACCTTCTCGGCTCCCAGCTTGCGGCGCACGAAAGGATGCACGGCGCCGCCCTGGATGGGGCCGGGGCGGATGAGGGCGATCTGGATCACCAGGTCGTAGAACGACCGCGGCTGAAGCCGGGGGAGAAGTCCCATCTGCGCGCGGGACTCGACCTGGAAGACTCCGATGGAATCGGCGCGGCAGAGCATGTCGAAGACGGCGGGCTCTTCCTTGGGGATGGACTCCAGTGTCCACCGCTCACCCGTGCTCTCGGCGATCAGGTCGAAACAGTGCTGTAAGGCCGCGAGCATCCCGAGTCCGAGCAGATCGAACTTGACCAGCCCCATCCAGGCAGCGTCGTCTTTGTCCCACTGAATGACGGTGCGGTTCTCCATTCGCGCATGCTCGACCGGCACCACCTCACCGACCGGTCGAGCGGTCAGCACCATCCCCCCGGAGTGGATGCCGAGGTGGCGCGGCGCTTTCAGGAGATCGCTCGCATAGCGGAGGACATCGGCGGGAATGTCATTGTCGTCGGCGGCCTCCAGCCCTGCGCTCCACCCGTCGACCTGCCGAGACCACGCATCCTGCTGCCCCGGTGCATACCCGAGCGCGCGGGCCATGTCTCGCACCGCGTTCTTCGGGCGGTACTGGATCACATTCGCCACCTGTGCCGCACGCTCGCGCCCATAACGCCCATAGACCCACTGGATGATCTCCTCCCGGCGGCGGGAGTCGAAGTCCACATCGATATCGGGCTCTTCCTCACGGGTCGTCGCGAGGAAGCGCTCGAACGGAAGGCGATAGCGAATCGGATCGATCGCGGTGATGCCGAGCAGGTAGCAGACCGCGCTCGCCGCCGCAGAACCTCGTCCCTGGCACAGGATGCCCCGCCGTCGTGCCTCGGCGACGATGTCGTGCACGATCAGGAAGTACCCGGGAAAGTCCTTCTCCTCGATGACGCGGAGCTCTCTCTCGATACGTGCTCTGCCCTCATCGTCGAGCCGGGGATACACCGTGGGTACCGCCTGCCATACCAGCGCACGCAGATGTCCCATGGGTGTCTGCCCCTCGGGCAGCTCGACCTGCGGGAGAGCCGGACGCACCTTGCGCAGAGAGAAGGCGCAGTCAGCCGCGATGCGCAGCGTCTGCGCGATCGCCCCCGGGTACCGGGCGAAACGGGACGTCATCTCCTGTCCGGAGCGCAGATGCGCGGTGCCGTGCACCGGAAGCCAGCCGTCGAGGTCATCCATGCTGCGCCGTGCCCGCACCGCGGCGACCGCCTCGGCGAGACGGGTCTGCGCCGGAGAGGCGTAGTGCACGTTGTTCGTCGCGACGACAGGCAGACGCAGCTCCCGCGCGAGGCCCGCCAGGGTGTCGTTGTGTCGGGTGTCGAGCGGATTCCCGTGATCCATCAGCTCGACGGCGATCTGGTCGGCGCCGAAGACGTCGACCAGGCGTCGCAGCGGGGTCGCGGCATCACCCTGCTGCAACCCCTGCCGCACGCTGCCCTTGCGGCATCCGGTGAGGATGGTCCAGTGCCCGTCGGCCGCTGCGGCCAGGTCGTCGAGATCGTAGACCGGGCGGCCCTTCTCTGCGCCCCGCAGCTGTGCGCGAGTGATCGCTCCGGCGAGACGGTGATACCCCTCTGATCCTCGGGCCAGCACCAGCAGATGCGTTCCATCAGGATCGGGGACACCCTGCTGGGGAGCATGCAACCCCAGGGACAGTTCGGCACCGAACACGGTCTGCACCTGGACGCCGCCGAGCTCTGCCGCCTCCGCGAAGCGCGCCGCCCCATAGAAGCCGTCATGATCGGTGAGGGCGAGGGCGGTGAGGCCGAGACGCTCTGCCTCACTCAGCAGCTCCTCCGGCGAGGATGCACCATCCAAGAACGAGTACGAGGAATGCGCGTGCAACTCGGCATAGGGCACGGCATCGTCTGGCCGCTGCACACTCTCGGGTAACGGCTTCGGTCGAGTGCGGCTGATGGGGGCAGGGGGTTCCCGTGGGCTGCGCGGCTCCGCACTCGAGCCACCCGGGGAGTCCGGCGTCGCACTCAGTATTCGTTCCAGCTCGGACCAGCTCTGTGGGGGGTTATGCCATCCCATCAGCTGTACCTCCCCTCTGCCCACCAGCGCTCGCCGGAGTGGAACACCAGCCAGGCGCGCCCCTCGGCATCCACGATCTGCAGGCGGTGGCCAGCGCGCCCTGTGTCTTCCCAGCCGTGCTCGTGCAGCGGCCAGGGTCCCGCCCAGCCCCGCACGGCGGCCCCCTCGATCTGCGCCGGAGGCTCGGTGAGGTCGTTGCGCTCAGTGACCTGCACGACCGTGCCTCGTGCGGTGAGCACGGTCACCGCACGAGGCGGACGAAAGACCTCTGCGGGAAGGGGATCAGGAAGGCTCCCCGGCCAGGGGCGGGTGGGGTCGCGTTCGAGAACAGCGCGCTCACCCCAGGGCGTCAGCTGCTGACGGTCGGCCAGCCAACGCCCACCGGAGACCTCAGCGGTCAGCACCCCGTGATGGCCCAGCATCGTCTGCACGCGGGAGACGGCATGGTGAAGGCGCTCGTCGGTACCGGAACCGAAGAGCCCGGGCTGGTGATGCGCCGCATCGTCGACGGCGGTGGGGGTGATGCGCACGACGAGGATGCCCCCGAACGCGTGGGCGTCGTCAGGCGTCTCCGTCGTGGACTCCGCCGCCAGCGCCTCGAGCTGCCAGCGCACCCGGTCGACGAGATCACCGGGATCGAAGCAGGTGGGATGCAGCCAGGTACGGGAGTGCACCCGGTCGTCGGCGTCGGTCAGATCGATGCGCACCTCGGTGCACACGAGAGACGCGAGTCCGAGCGCGACCGTCACGGCATCGGCCGTCTGTCGCACCGCGAAGGCGATCTGATCTGCACGCCCGAGAGGTTCGTCGAACTCGATCTCTCGGGCGAGCTCGGGATCGATCTCGACCGGGGTGAGCGGGCGGGAGTCGGATCCGCCCGACAGCGCATGCAGCCGTGCGCCGCGATCGCCCAGTCGCGCCCGCACCTCATGGCCCGGCAGCGCGGCGAACTCGCCGAGCGTGTGCACGCCCAGTCGGATGAGCAGACTTGTGAGCTCTTCGTCGCGCAGCACCTGCAGGGGCATCGGTGACAGGAACTCCGGTGCCTTCCCCGGAGGGATGACCGTGACGGGGCCGGCGCTGCGAGCAGCCAGCTCCGCGGTGAAGGGACCGTCGGCGATGCCGATGCGCACCTCCGGGTAGCCGTTCTCGGCCAGCTGCTCCCTGAGGGCGATGCCTGCTTCGAGTTCGCCGCCGTGATAGCGGGCGATCCCACGCGCACGCAGCGCAGCGAGCCCTGGTCGCAGCAGAGAGACTCCGGGGGAGAGACGCTCAAGCGTCTTCAGTACGGGGTGGAACGCGCGTTCATCGTGCACCGGGTCATGTGGGAGCAGGGTCAGCGCGGGGAATGCGCCTTGTGCGGCGCGACGACGCTGTCCTGTCCGCACCCCGTGTTCGCGCGCAGAGGCGGTGCACGCGGTGACGATGCCTGCGCGCAGAAGAGCGGTCGGCGGATGCGGTGCGGGGGTGCCGAGAACCGCGCGCAATGGCCAGTCGGGGAACCACAGCACGAGCACGCGCAGCGGGGCGTTCATGCGATGGCCGCCCATCGGGAGATCGGAGTGACGACGGCATCTGTCTGCGGCAGAGCTTCGATCGTGCCGAGAGGGCCGGGAAGGCGGACGCGGACACTGTGCGGATGCGGGTCCTGTCTGCTCTGCGCCGTCACGGTCACGACCCGTTCGGAGAGGAGGCCCCATCCTTCGCCGATCCCCTGCCACTGCGGGTCGTGGATGCGCAGCCGTCCCTCGCTCTGCGGCCAGGGGCCGGTGACCAGGAGCGTGCTGCCGCGTTCACGCAACCGTGCCTGCAGTCGGGCGGCCTCAGCGCCGAGAATACGAGAACCGGGGTGCACGGCGATCAGGGGTACGACCTCTGCGAGGGCTGAGGTGACGGCCAACCAGCGCTCGCCGGGGTCGGGGACGAGGATCAGCCGCTCCAGGTCGATGCCGAACCCCGCGGCGGCTTCGAGACCGAGCGTCGGCATACCGATGACGGCGCACCAGGAGCCTCGCTGGGACGCCGTGCTCAGCAGGGCGCAGACCAGACTCGGTGAGGGGGAGAGGGAGTATGCGCTCCCGGTCTGCAGCCCCTCACCGGGGAGCAGTCCGCGCAGTGCGGAGGGGATCGGCACGACCGGGCTGTCGCTGCGTCGTCGCTGCATGCGGCCGATCTCGCGACGCAGCCGAAGGACATCGGCGGCACGTGCTTCTTCGCGTGCCACGTCGCCAGGTGCCGCGCTGTCCTGCGCAGAAAGGCTGCCGAGTCTCATCACACCATCCTCGAAAATATGTTCGAATAAATCAAGTCGTGCGGTGATGCTAATTCGTAGATCAGACATTGGATGCCGGGCCCGGAAAACCGTCGATGTCGGAACCTCTGGATACGCTGTGCCCATGCAGATCGAGTTCGACAGCACCGTCATCCGCTGGAACAAGCGTCTGGATTCCTGGTACTTCGCGACCATGCCCGAAGAGATTTCCGTGCCGTTGCGCGAGCTTCCCGCGCCGCCGCGCGGCTTCAACTCCCTGCGTGTGCGCGCCCGCATCGGCGCCACCAGCTGGAACACCTCGATCTTCTTCAGCGACGGCGTCTTCGTGCTGCCGTTGAAGAAGCAGATCCGTGACGAGCGCGGCATCGCCGAAGGCGACCAGATCACGATCGATCTCGACATCCTCGATCTCTGACTTGCGCCCTGACCTCTCCTCGAAACGCGCAGGCGGCGCTATGGTGAGCACATGGCACTTGCGAGACTTCATGGCGGCCCGCTGGACGGGCAGATCCTGCCGCTGGACAACACCGATCGGGACAGCATGATCGTTCCCTACGGCGCCACGCAGGTCATCTATCGTCGCGGCACAGAGGCGACCAACACCGGTCAGGGCGATGGCCCCACCGAAGTGGGATTCTGGTTCGCTGAGTCCAGCGACGACATCACCCCCAATGACGACTGAACCGCAGCGAACGGTCGAGGTCGAGCGCAAGTACGACGTCGACGTGCAGACGCCGCTACCCGAGTGGAGCGGCATCCCCGGTGTCGTACAGGTGACGGACGGTGAACTCCGCCAGCTCGACGCGCAGTACCTCGACACGGCAGATGCCGCGCTCGCCCGTGTCGGCGTTGCCGTGCGCCGCCGTACGGGTGGTCCGGATGCCGGCTGGCACATCAAAGGACCACGACAGGGTGACAGCCGCCTGGAGCTCGGCTGGCCGCTGGGCGACGACGAGGAGCTTCCTGAGACCATCGCCACGGTGCTGGCGCAGTGGACGACCGAGCCACTCACTCCGCTTGCTCGTATCGAGAACGACCGCATGGCCTACTTCCTGGTGGGTGAAGACGGCGTGATCGCCGAGTTCGTCGACGACCGCGTACGAGCGACCGATGCGCGCTCCGGCATCCAGCGCACCTGGCGGGAGTGGGAGATGGAGCTGGGGCCGGCAGCCCCCGCCGATGAGGCCGCACGCGCGGCTTTCTTCGCCGCCGTCGAGGACGCCGTGCGATCTGCGGGTGGACGAGACGCGTCATCCGGATCCAAGCTGGCGCGCGCTCTCGGCTTCTGAGCGTGCTTCGCATCTGAGGGCTTTGCGCGCAAGCCC
The DNA here is from genome assembly GCF_016907255.1 of Microbacterium keratanolyticum. Classification (NCBI taxonomy): domain Bacteria; kingdom Bacillati; phylum Actinomycetota; class Actinomycetes; order Micrococcales; family Microbacteriaceae; genus Microbacterium; species Microbacterium keratanolyticum. Next base: position 2,727,876 of record NZ_JAFBBQ010000001.1, read on the forward strand.
CTTTCCGGCGTGCCCGCCGAGTGCTTGAGTGGGCCCATGACGCGACCTGCCGTGCTCCGTTCCCTGCAGACGCTGCTGCCCGCCACGACTCTTCATCAGCCGGAGGTGCGCGACGTCTTCGCCGCACAACCGGGGATGGGCCGGTTGGCGCAGCGGATCATCACTGCGTCGTTCGATGCCTCAGGTATCGATACGCGGTACACGGTGCTCCGTGAACTCGACTCCGCACACGGCGTGGATGATCCGGTCTTCTATGACCGGGACAGCGGGCTGCTGCTCTCGCCGGGGACACAGGTGCGCAACGAGCTCTATGTGCGTGAGGCCGAGACGATGTTCGTCGAGGTCGCGCGTCGCGCACTCGACGCGGACCCCGAGATCGGCCCGGCCGATGTGACGCACGTCATCACGGTCTCGTGTACGGGATTCCACGCGCCGGGCCCGGAATATGCGATCGTGCGCGCACTGGGTCTTTCAGAGAGCGTGCAGCGCTACCACCTGGGATTCATGGGCTGCTATGCCTCGATGCCGGCGCTGCGTGCGGCAGCCCAGTTCTGCGCGGGTGACCCGCAGGCGGTCGTCCTGGTGGTCAGCGTCGAACTGTGCACGCTGCATCTGCGCTCTTCGGAGAACCCCGACCTGATCGTCGCCTCCTCGCTGTTCGCCGACGGCGCGGCCGCCGGGATCGTCACCGCACGTGCCGACATCGCGGATGCCCCGGGCTTCGTGCTCGATCGCTTCCATACCGCTCTGGTGACGGAGGGAGAGCCGGACATGGCGTGGACGATCGGCGACGAGGGGTTCGAGATGATCCTCTCCACCCGAGTGCCGCAGCTGATCGGGGCGAATCTCGACGCGGCTTTGCGCCCGCTCTTCGACGGTGACGCAGAGACCGCCGACGCTTTCGACCGGTCCGAGATCGGCTCCGCGGTCGCTCACTGGGCGATCCACCCGGGAGGGCGGAGCATCCTCGATCATGTGCAGAGCGGACTGCACCTCAGCGACGCGCAGTTGGAACCTGCCAGGACGACACTTCGCGAGTGCGGAAACATGTCCAGCGCCACCGTCCTGTTCGTGCTGCAGCGCATTCTTCGAGATGCCGACGTGCGCAGCGGAGACCGGGTCGCCGCCATGGCCTTCGGTCCCGGCCTGACCGCCGAAAGCGCCCTGTTCACCGTGCGAGCCGACGGTGCGGATGGTGCCTGACCTCTCGGTCCGCGCGAGCGAGGCGCGCGAACTGATGGATGCGCCGGATGCCTCCGCGCCCATGCTCGATCGCACCTATGAGCGGTTCGCGCTCGTGAACGCCGTCGTCTCGCCCTGGCGAGGTCTCTACCGCCGGGACATCCGCCCTCGCGCTCGCCGCGGGCCGGTGCGTCTGCTCGACATCGGGGCGGGAGGTGGCGACCAGGCACGGGCTCTGGCTCGGCGGCTGCACCGCGATGGGTTCTCCGCGCAGGTCTGGGCGCTCGACGCCGATGAGCGGGCCGTGCGCTGGGCGCAGGCTCACGATGCGACGGGTGAGGTGCGCTACCGGACGGGCAGTCTGCAGGAGCTGGCGGAGGCGGGTGAATTCTTCGATGTCGTGTACTCGAACCACGTGCTGCATCACGTCGCGGATGCAGCGCTGCTGCCGTTCCTGGAGGAGAGCCGCCGACTGCTCGCCCCGGGCGGTGTCGTCGTGCATCATGACATCGTCCGAAGCCGGGGCGCGTACGCGTTGTTCGCCGCGGCTACCTGGCCCTTTCGCACGACGGTGCTCGCGGGCTCTTACATCCGCGAAGACGGGCTCACCAGCATCCGCCGCTCGTACACGGTGGCCGAGCTGAAAGCCCGAGTCCCCGCGGACTGGGAGGTGCGCGCGCGGATGCCCGCACGCGTCGAAGCACGCGCGGAGGCACCCGGTGCGCGGGCCTGATCACGAGGTGGCGATTATCGGGGCGGGTCCCGTGGGCATGCTGCTCGCCTGTCTGCTCGCTCAGGATGGCAGGGACGTCGTCGTCTTCGAGCAGCGTCCGTCCAGTTCCGAACGTGGGCGGGCCATCGGTGTGCATCCGCCGGGGCTCGCGGCGCTCGGAGCGGCGGGCATCGCCGGGCGCCTGCGGAAGCAGGCGCTGTGCCTGGACGGCGGCGAGGTTCTCAGCGAGGGGCGGATTCTCGCTCGGATGGACTTCCCGCCAGAGCATCCTGTGCACACCCTCCCGCAGCAGCGCGTGGATGCGCTTCTGAGCGCGCGCTTCGAGGAGTTCACGGAGGGTGTGCAGCGCGGGCGTCGGGTGCGCGCCGTGACGCCGGACGGCGGGCAGATGCGCCTTGCCGTCGATGCGCAGGAGGTCACGGCCTCTCTCGTCATCGCCGCAGACGGGGTGCGCAGCGAGCGGCGGGGCGACGTGGGGATCGGGTGGCGGCGACGCCCAGGACGTGCCGACTACGTCATGGTCGACGTCGATGATCCGGGGACGGACGCACAGGCGCGCCTGTTTCTGGAACCTTCGGGTCTCGTCGAGTCCTTTCCCCTGCCGGACGGTCGTCGCTGGGTGCTCTTCCAGGCCCCCGAAGAGCCCATACGGTCGGTGGCGGACCTGCGTCGCGTGATTGCGGCGCGCACGGGGGAGGCGCCGATGATTCCCGATGACACGGAGCTGTCGGAGTTCCGCGCCCAGCAGCACTGCGCTGCGCGCTTCGTGCATGGCCGGATGATTCTGCTGGGGGACGCCGCCCACGAGACCAGTCCGATCGGCGGACAGGGGATGAACCTCGGTTGGGTTCACGCGCAGCGATTGGCCGCGGCGATCCGGCAGGGGGGCGCGCTCGGGGGGACGCAGCTCGCGCCGCTCCTCGATCTGTGGGAGGGCAGGGCCCTGCGCGCGGCACGTCGCGCACAGCGTCGATCCGCGTTCTACATGGCGATGGGGCGTCCGGCGAATGCGCTGACGCTGCCCTTCCGAGATCTGCTCGTGCGCGCCCTCGGCAGCGACGCGCTGCGGGAGCACACCGCGGCCGCGATCACGATGCGTCGGGTATAGCAGGATCGAGAAACAGTTCGGGCCCGGCACGCGATGCGCGCCGGGCCCGAACGGAATTCGATCAGAAGTTGATCATGTGACCTGCGAGGCCGTGGAAGCCCTCCTGCAGAGCCTCCGACAGCGTCGGGTGCGTGTGCACGTTGCGGGCCAGCTCCAGAGCCGTGAGGTCCCACTTCTGAGCCAGCGTCAGCTCGGGCAGAAGCTCCGAGACGTCCGGGCCGATCATGTGCGCGCCGAGAAGCTCGAGGTGCTCGGCATCGGCGATCATCTTGACGAAGCCGACCGGCTCGCCGAGGCCGTGCGCCTTGCCGTTCGCCATGAACGGGAACGAGACGACCTTGATCTCGCGCCCCTCGTCGCGGGCCTGCTGCTCGGTGAGACCGAACGAGGCGACCTGCGGCGAGCAGAAGGTGGCGCGGGGCATCATGCGGTAGTCGCCCAGGGTCTGCGTCTCGGCACCGCCGATGGTCTCGGCGGCGACGACGGCCTGCGCCTCGGCCACGTGTGCGAGCTGCAGCTTCGCGGTGACGTCGCCGATCGCGTAGATGCCCTCGACGTTCGTGCGCATGTGGTCGTCGATGTCGATCGCGCCACGCTCGGTGAGCTTCACGCCCGTGTTCTCGAGACCGAAGCCCTCGATGTTCGGGGCGAAGCCGACCGACATGAGAACCTTGCCTGCCTCGATCGAGCCCTGGTTGCCGTCCTTGCCCGTGTAGGTGACGGTGACCGAGGAGCCGTTGTCGACGATCGTCTCGACCTTGGTGGAGGTGAGAATGTCGACGCCGTAGTTCTTGTACTGCTTCGTGATCTCCTTGGAGACATCCGCGTCTTCGTTCGGAAGGGCACGGTCGAGGAACTCGATGATCGTGACCTTGACGCCGTAGTTCGTCAGAACGTACGCGAACTCCATGCCGATCGCGCCGGCACCCACGATGACGATCGACTCAGGCAGTTCGCGGCTGAGGATCTGCTCTTCGTAGGTGACGACGTTCTCGCTCAGCGAGACACCGGGCAGCAGGCGCACCTTCGAGCCGGTGGCGATGATGACGTTGGTGAAGGTGACCTCTTCGGTCGAGCCGTCGGCCTTGGTGACCGTGATCGCCTTGGGGCCCGTGAAGGTGCCGCGGCCCTGGTACTCGGTGACCTTGTTCTTCTTCATCAGGAAGTGGATGCCCTTGACGCGGCCGTCGGCCACCTCGCGCGAGCGGTCCCAGGCCTTGCCGAAGTCCATGCTGATCTCGCCGGAGATGCCGAAGAAGTCGGCCTTGTGCTTCAGCGTGTGGGCGAGCTCGGCGTTCTTCAGAAGAGCCTTGGAGGGGATGCAGCCGACGTTGAGGCACACACCGCCCCAGTACTTCTCTTCGATGATGGCGGTGGAAAGACCGAGCTGTGCGCTGCGGACGGCGGCGACGTAGCCGCCAGGGCCCGCACCAAGAATGACGACATCGTAATGAGGCATGTTCTAAGCCTATCGCGCGGAGTCGGAGTCAGCGGTGGGGGAGGCGCCATTGTGGCGGTAGCGGACGGCGAGCCAGATCGCGGCTGTCGTCGAGGCCAGGATTCCGGCGATGGAGAGAACCCAGACCCAGGCGGGCGCGGGGGACATGCCGGCGGTCCCTGCGGTGGACGGCGCTGCGGTGGGGCGTGGCGACGCGGATGCGTCGGGCTGCGCGGTCGGCGGTGCGCTCGGGGGCGCAGGGGAGGGCGTCGCCTGTTCCTCTTCGGATCCTGCCGCGACGGTGAAGGAGAAGCTCGACGAGCCCGGGTGTCCGTCGGCGTAGACCACCTTCCAGGTCACGGTGTACACGCCGTCGGATGCGGAAGGCGAGACTCTCTGCGTCATGATCGGCCCGACCACGGTGGGTTCGCCGTCAGTGACCGATGCGCCGGAGCCGTCGACCACTACCACTTCCGTCGCGCCGGACTCGGCGATCAGGTCTGCGCTGAATGTCAGCACGATCTCGTCCGGAAGGGTGCTGACTGTCGAACCCGCTGCGGGCGAGGAGTCGAGCAGATCGGCATGGGCGAAGGCCGGTGCCGCGACTGCGGTCGCGAGCACTGCGGCCACGCCCAACGCCCCGAGAACGAGAACGAGCGGACGAAGGAGGCGGGAGGCGCGATCCGGCACCGAGGCAAGCTGCATCCCTCGACCTTAGATCGCGGACCGCTGCGAGTGGCCTTGTCATCCCTGAGGATTCGGCTCCCCCCGGGTGCGTTGCATCCGTTAGTCTGGACGGAAGAGGAGGGCCACCGTGACACACAGCGAGAACCGCGACCAGCCATCCGCTATCCACCGGGATAGCGAGGCGAAGCACGACACCACACAGACCTTCGGGCACGACTCGGATCTGTCGTTCGTGCCGTTCGGCGCGGAGCTCACCGACGTGGAACAGGCGGCGATCGCCGCTCTGCCCTCGGGTTCGGCCCTGGTCCTGGTCCGCTCGGGTGCACTCGCCGGCGCGCGCTACCTGATCGACGCCGATGTCACGACGATCGGTCGCCACCCCGAGGCTGACATCTTCTTCGACGACG